>VGSH01000017.1 GCA_016875025.1 Deltaproteobacteria bacterium | reverse complement strand
GGTAGCCTCGGTTCCTTTTATGCCCATGGCCACGCCCACGTCGGCGCGTTTCAGGGCAGGGGCGTCATTGATGCCGTCGCCGGTCATGGCAACGACCTCTCCTTCGGCCTGCAGGGCGGTCACCAGTCGCAGCTTGTGCTCGGGGCTGGTGCGAGCGAAAATATCATAGCGCTGGACAATCCGCTGCAGTTCTGCATCAGTTGCTTTTTCGAGGTCATGGCCTGAAATGGCGCCCGCCTCAGAGCCGATGCCCATTTCGCGGCCTATGGCACAAGCGGTGCCGGCATGGTCGCCGGTGATCATTTTGACCCGTATGCCTGCCTGGCGGCACAGGGCGATTGCGCGGATCGCTTCGGGCCGTGGCGGGTCAATGATGCCGACCAAACCCAGGAACGTCAGGTCATGCAGTTCGTTGATGGCCAGCGTGTCAGCCTGTGTATCCGCAGCGCGTGCGGCGGCCGCCAGCACCCGCAGCCCTTGCGCGCTCAGTTCATCAATGCAGCGCTCCCAGAAAGCGCGATCAAGCTGTTCATGGGAGCCCTTGGGCCCGATTTGTTGCGTGCAGCGCTCAAGCAGACGGTCGGGAGCGCCCTTGAGCAGGATGCTTCGCTGCCCTGAGGGTTCACTGACAAGAGCGGCCATGAATTTGTTATGGGATTCGAACGGAATCACGGCCAGTCGCCGGTGGTCTTCAGCATTAAAAGCGCTCTTGAGTGCGAGCGTGCGAAGCGCTCCCTCGGTGGGTTCTCCCACCACTTTCCAGTGGCCGTCTTCCTCGACAACATGTGCGTCATTACATACGGCCATGACCTCAATGAGCCCAAGCAGATCAGCATTTTCAGCGGTGGTAACAGATTTTCCCTCGTACAGAATGGAGCCGTTCGGCGCATATCCGGTGCCTTCAACATCATAGCGCGCGCAGCGGGTAATCACATGCCGGGCGGTCATCTCATTGCAGGTGAGCGTGCCGGTTTTATCCGAACAGATAACCGTGACCGAGCCCAGGGTTTCGACCGCGTTGAGCCTGCGTGTTATCGCGCTGTGTTGGGCCATGCGCTGGACGCCAAGGGCCAGGGTGATGCTGAGAACTGCCGGCAGGCCCTCGGGGATGGCAGCCACGGCAAAGCCGATGGCTGCGAAGAAAAGCTCCGCAAAGCCGCGGTCATGAACCAGATACCCGGTAAAAAACATCAGGATTGCCAGGGCGACGATACCGATTGAGAGCATTGTACCGAAGCGCGTCATCTGGCGGGTCAGCGGTGTCGATATCGTCTGTACCCCTGCGAGCATGGTGCTGATGCGACCGATTTGGGTCGCCGAGCCCGTTCCAATAACCACTCCGATTGCGCGGCCGGCCGTAACCAGCGTGCCCGAAAACGCCATGCAGGACTGGTCTCCCGGCACGGCATCCCGACCGACTGCCGCGGTATTTTTTTCCACCGGGACCGATTCGCCGGTCAGGGCCGATTCCTCGACGCACAGGCTGTGCACCTCAAACAGGCGCATGTCCGCGGGTACGCGGTCTCCCGAGCGCAGGCGCACGACATCGCCGGGAACGACATGCCCGGCATCAATATTCGTCCAGAAAGTGTCGCGCAGAACATGCGCGCGCAGAGAGAGCATTTTACGGATGCCTTCAAGCGCCTTTTCAGCCTTGCCTTCCTGGATAAAGCCGATAATGGCGTTGATTACCACCACGCCCAGGATAACACCCGTGTCGACCCAGTGTAGCAGCAGGGCTGTTACTCCCGCTGCCGCGAGCAGCACATAGATAAGCGGGTCATTGAAATGCTTGAAAAACCGCCTGAGCAGGCCCGGGCCGGGCGGCGAGGGTAAAAGGTTGGGCCCGGTCACGGCAAGGCGCCGGGCGGCCTCATCAGCGCTCAGGCCCCCGGGGCTGCTGTTCAGGGCGGCCATAACATCATCGAGAGTGCTGGCATGCGGTTCAGGGCAGTCGAATGCGGGCGAGGGAGAAGGTGTCATGTTTCGGGTTCTTTCGTGGGGGCACGGTTGCAGGGTACAGTGCCCTGCGAAGACTGTGTTCCTGTATCAAGAATTTGCTCTCTATATCGCTATCGGGATCGGTATCGAAATCGATGGTTTTAGAAAAGCCGATCCCGATAGCGATTTCGATCCCGATTTTAAATACCATACATGGGGCCTGTGTATGCGTAGCCGTGACATTCTATCTGTTTTACCAGCGGCGGGCAAGGCAAAAGAACTGTATGCCGCGGGATCCGCAGGGCCTGCAACGGCTCATTGACAAAAATCAGCGCCTGTGTTACGTGTGTATTTTTTTATGCGGAGGAAAAGCGTGGAGACACTGCGAACCTTTGTTGCCCTTCTGCTGCCTGATGCGGCGCTGCGCGCGCTGGAATGCGAGCAGCAGTATCTGGCCGGCAGAACCGGCGGTGTCAAGTGGGTCAACCCCCGCGCGATTCATCTGACGCTTGCGTTTCTCGGTGCAACTCCGGCCGCAGCCTTTGCACAGATCAGCACCCTGGTGCAGGAAACAGCCGCGCTCTTCAAACCGATCGATTTTACCCTGCAGGGTATCGGGGCCTTCCCCAATGAGCGCAATCCCAAGGTTGTCTGGGCCGGGCTGCGCGACTGCGGAGCGCTGCCGGACCTGCAGCGCAGGATTGCAGATGGCCTGGAAGAGCTCGGCTTTCAAAAGGATAAAAAACCGTTTGCAGCGCACATAACGCTCGGGCGCGTGCGCGACGGCAGTGCGCGCAGCGTTTTGCGCGGCCTGCTGGAAGAACGGCGTGATCATTGCTTCGGTGAATTTCAGGCCGTCAGGCTGGCGCTCATAGAGAGCGATCTGCAGCCCACCGGCCCGGTCTACACAACAGTGCATGAATCCAGACTGTAACACCAACACATGAAGGAGGCTTGAGTATGGCAAACGATGATAACCGGCAGCGCGCGCTTGACATGGCGGTCAGCCAGATTGAAAAGCAGTTCGGCAAGGGAGCCATCATGCGCCTGGGAGAAGAGGGCGCGCTGGTGAAGGATGTGCCGGTTATTCCGACCGGATCCCTGAGCCTTGATCTGGCCCTGGGCATCGGCGGTATTCCGCGCGGCCGCGTGATTGAAATTTACGGCCCGGAATCATCCGGTAAAACAACCCTGGCCCTGCATGTGGTTGCCGAGGCCCAGCGCATGGGAGGATCAGCCGCGTTTATCGATGCTGAGCACGCTCTGGACGTGACCTACGCCCGCAAGCTGGGAGTTAAAACCGACGAGCTGCTGATCAGCCAGCCTGACAGCGGTGAGCAGGCCCTTGAAATCAGCGAAGTGCTGGTGCGCAGCGGCGCTGTGGACGTTCTGGTGGTTGACTCGGTCGCGGCCCTCGTGCCCCGGGCCGAAATCGAAGGCGATATGGGCGATTCGCACATGGGCCTTCAGGCCCGCCTGATGTCGCAGGCCCTGCGCAAACTCACGGGCTCAATCAACCGCTCGCGCACAGCGGTTATCTTCATCAACCAGATTCGCATGAAAATCGGCGTGATGTTCGGCAATCCCGAAACCACGACCGGCGGCAACGCGCTGAAATTCTACGCCACCATGCGCATGGACATCCGCAAAATCGGCGCCATCAAGGAAGGCGACCAGGTGCGCGGCAGCCGTACGCGGGTGAAAGTCGTTAAAAACAAAATGGCCCCGCCGTTTCGCGAGGTGGAGTTCGACATCATGTTCGGCGAGGGCATTTCACGCGAAGGCGACCTGGTTGACCTCGGCGTTGAGTGCGGCGTGATTGAAAAAAGCGGCGCATGGTTTTCCTATAAGAAAGACCGCCTGGGCCAGGGCCGCGAAAACGTGAAGACGTTCCTGCGTGAGAATCCTGATATCAGCTCCGAGATCGAGCGCGTTATCCGTGAAAAAGCCGGATTGATCAAGGCTGCTCCTGAAAAAGCCGGAAGCGAAAATGGCCGCAGCGCCTGACGAGCCTGATCTCCGGGTTGTGATGAGCGCGGCGTATGCCATGCTCGCGCGCAGCGCGCACAGCCGCGAACAGGTTCGCTTGAAACTGGAGCGCAAAGCATGTGCGCCTGAGCTGATTGAGCAGTGCCTGCAGCGCCTGGAGGCTCTCGGCTACCTTGATGACGGCGATGTTGCCCGACGCTGGGCGCAGGTGATGCTTAAGGAGCGCTGCTGGGGGCTGTTGAAAGCCGAGCAGCAGTTGCAGCAGCGCGGCATTGAGCGCGAGCTTGCCCGGCAGGTGCTGCGAGAGGTGCAACAGGATTTTCCGCAGATAGACAGCGCCCGCCAGGCCCTGTCCGGGCGCTTCGGCAAGGCAGCGGCCGGCGTGCCACTCTCGCGGGTGGTTAATTTCCTGCGCTCGCGCGGTTTCGGCACCGATGTGGTGTATCAGGCCGCGCGCGAGTGGGAGAAGAAAAAGAACGGGCGTGCGGATGACATCGAAGATTAGTTTAGGCCGCTCTGCCTTTTAACAAATCGGGATCGCTATCGGTATCGCAATCGTTTTTTTATCTATAATCCGACCCCGATACCGATAGCGATCCCGATGAAAGCAGGCAGGTAATACAAAACATTAACGGGAATAATTTAAAAATGAAAACAGCAGCTGAAATCAGAACGGCGTTTCTGGATTATTTTAAGCGAAACGGCCACACCATCGTGACAAGCTCGCCGGTCGTTCCGCAGAATGATCCGACGCTTCTGTTCACCAATGCGGGCATGAATCAGTTCAAGGCCGTGTTTCTGGGTGAGGAAAAGCGGCCCTATACCCGCGCCACTTCAGTGCAGAAATGCGCGCGCGCCGGCGGCAAACATAATGATCTTGAAAACGTGGGCCGCACCGCGCGCCATCACACTTTTTTTGAAATGCTCGGCAACTTTTCCTTCGGCGATTATTTTAAAAAAGAAGCCATTGACTTTGCCTGGGAGTTCATCACGGCAGAGCTGGGCATTGATCCGGCCAGGCTGTGGGTGAGCGTGTACGAGGAGGACGACGAGGCGTACACATTGTGGGAAAACATGCCCGGCCTGCTGCCGGGCCGCATCGTGCGCCTCGGCATGAAGGACAATTTCTGGTCAATGGGCGATACCGGGCCCTGCGGCCCGTGCTCAGAGATTCATATCGATCAGGGAGCGGCCGCGGGCTGCGGCCGGCCTGAGTGCGCGCTTGGCTGCAACTGTGATCGGTTCCTCGAGCTTTGGAACCTCGTGTTCATGCAGTACAACCGCGATACGTCTGGAGCGCTCACGCCCCTTCCCCGGCCCAGCATCGACACCGGCATGGGCCTTGAGCGCGTGACTGCGGTCATTCAGGGTGTTTCGAGCAACTACGACAGCGACCTGTTCCGCCCCCTGATCAGCTCGATTGAAACCATCAGCGCAAAGAACTACGGGAAAAACACCGACCACGACGTATCCATCCGCGTGATCGCCGATCACACACGCGCGGCCGCGTTTTTAATAGCCGACGGCGTGCTGCCCTCCAACGAAGGCCGGGGCTATGTTCTGAGGCGCATCATGCGGCGCGCCATGCGCCACGGCAAGCTGCTCGAGATCAGCAAACCATTTCTGCACGAAACCGTGCGCGTGGTTGCCGACCAGATGCGTGAGGCCTATCCCGAGGTGCAGCGCTCACTTGATTTTATAACAAAGGCGGTCCTGAACGAGGAGCAGGCTTTCTCCGCGACGCTTGAATCGGGCCTGAAAATACTCGCCGATGAAATGGCACGCCTGAAAGCGTCCGGAGAGCAGCGCATTGCCGGCGATACGGTGTTCAAGCTCTATGATACCTATGGATTCCCCGTTGATCTGACGCGCGACATCGCGGCCGAGCAGGGCCTCGATCTTGATACGGAAGGCTTTGAGGCTGCGATGCAGGCGCAAAAGACGCGGGCCCGCAAGGCTTGGAAGGGCTCAGGCGATGAGGCCGTGGCCGGAGTGTATCGCGAACTGGCGCAGCAGGGCCTGCACGGAGCGTTTACGGGCTATGCGGCCTGTGACCTGAAAACAAAGATCGTCAAGGTGCTGATCCTCGGGTCCGAGGTTTCGGAGGCTGTATCAGGCGCCAACGTGCACCTGATCGCGGCGGACACGCCGTTTTACGGGGAATCCGGCGGCCAGGTCGGCGATGCGGGCGAGATCATCGGGCCTGATTTTAAGGTTACAATTACAGACACCGTTAAGCCGGTCGGTGATCTGATCGTGCATGTGGGTGAGGTTGTATCCGGTACGGTCAAGCCCGGCACGGAAGCGCTCTTCCAGGTCGATGCCGCCCGTCGCCAGGCAATCGCCTGCAATCACACGGCAACACATATCCTGCAGGCTGTGCTTCGGGAGTGCCTGGGATCACACGTCAAGCAGGCCGGCTCGCTGGTTACGCCCCAGCGGCTGCGGTTCGACTTTTCGCATTTTGAGGCCCTGGGAGATGAACAGCTGCGCGATATTGAGACACAGGTCAATGAACGAATCAGGGCTAACGCGCCTGTTGCGACCGAGCAGATGTCGCAGCAGGATGCGGTCGGCCGCGGCGCAACCGCCCTTTTCGGTGAAAAGTATGCCGATCATGTGCGCGTGGTCTCTGTTTCCGATTTCAGTATGGAGCTGTGCGGCGGCACTCACGTTCGCGCCGCGGGTGAAATCGGACTGTTCAAGATCGTGAGCGAAAGCGCCGTGGCCGCAGGCGTGCGCCGCATCGAGGCCGTGACCGGAGCGGGTGCCTTTGATTACGTAGCCGCACAGGAAGAGCAGCTGCGCCGTGCTGCCGAGCTTTTGAAGGCCGACCCCAGCGGCGTTGTCGAGAAAATAGAACGCCTGCAGGAGCACACCCGGGCGCTTGAGCGCGAGATCGAGTCGCTGAAAAGCCGCCTGATCGCCGGTCAGGCGGCAAACATTCTTGACACTGTGCGCGAGGTTGGCGGGGTCAGGGTTTTGGGCGCGATCGTTGATGAAAGCGACCCAAAGGCACTGCGCTCTTACGGCGACAGCCTGCGCGAGCGGCTCGGCAGCGGCATTATTGTGATCGGCGCCAAAACCGCTGATGGCGCGCAGCTTGTCTGCATGGTGACGCCTGACTTGACACAACGGTTTTCAGCCGGCGCGATTATCAGGCAGATCGCACCGCTCATCGACGGCCGCGGAGGCGGCAAGCCTGAAATGGCCCAGGCCGGCGGTAAAAACGCCGAAGGTTTGCAGCAGGCACTCCAAGCCGCGCTTGGGATAATTGAGCAGACAGCATAGCAGGATACACGGATCGTTTTAGTCATAACCATCAGAGACGCCACCACTATGCACGACGAAAAGATTACAGCCTTTGTTGACGAAACGCGCGAAGGGGTTATTGCGGCGTTGCTTGAGGCCTCCGGCGGAGGTAGACTCGAGCGCACAACCGTGCCGTTCAAGGTGGGCCAGGCCGATGTGGCTATTATCCGGGGCGGCTCCATCGAGAAGGCCAGCGTCACGCACATGAAGCTCAACCAGGTGAAACCGCCGGAGCTTGACTGCGTGATCGACTACATGGTGTTTCAGGTAGAGGTGTTTCCAAAGAACCCCTGGTGTCCCATGGGCCATTTCAACACCGAGTGGGGCATGACCGGTCAGGGACCCTATCACATGATGCTTGACGTGTTTCCGGCAGCCACTGACCCGCAGGCCTATGCTCCTGCGCGCAGCGCCATGGACGGCGTTGCCGAAACGTTCGGCGTTGACAGGCAGGCCCTGCGCGCTGGGCTTGCCGACCATTACCGCATGGACCATTGGGGCGCTTCACTTGCGGCCGGGGCCGGCTGTCGGCTCATGCATCTTGGGCCGGAGAAGCTCGATTTATTCATTGCCGCCTACCGTGCTTTTTTCGACGGCTATCAAGAGGTGCTTGCGCTCAACCGTGACCGGGTGTATACGCAGGCGCTGGTCAAGCAGAAGCTGCGCCGCAACGGGCGCTGGCTTGAGTATCTGACCCTGAAAGACGTGGCCGTAAAAATGGGGCTTGGCGTGGGCATACCGGCCGGAGTGCTGGTGGATCTAAGCTATCCGCCGTCGGCGGAGTTTTAACTCTGATAAAAAAATTCAACCGCCTGCCTGAACCGGGCCGGAATCGGAGCCCGGCGCAGGCGGAAAAATAGGCGCTTGCATATTTTGTGCTGCCGTTTTATGTTTTGCATGGGCAGGGCAGCGCCGTACCGTGCATTCGGAGCGGCACGCTGTCCGGCCGGTAAACTCTTCACCACATACAGGGAGGGCAGTATGAAAACACATTACACCGCAATGCAGCTGTTTTTCGGACTACTGGCTCTCGGGGCGCTGATCCTGTGTATGGCCCCGGCTGTTTCAGCGGCGCAGGAGGAAGCAGTGCCCGCAGTGAGCGCGGCTTCGGATGTTGATGGAATTATCACTGAAGAGCTCAATAAGCTCCTTGGCGGCTGGGTTTCAATAACGCTCAACTCAGGCACGGTCTTCAGCGGGAAAATAATGAAAGT
Organism: Deltaproteobacteria bacterium; assembly: GCA_016875025.1. GTDB lineage: Bacteria > Desulfobacterota > WTBG01 > CAIYCZ01 > CAIRTM01 > CAIRTM01. Next base: position 30,444 of record VGSH01000017.1, on the reverse strand, counting down.
GCGCGACGGGATGGTGCACCTCGGGCAGATTCAAAACAAGGAGTACTATGAAGCCCTGGTTCGTATTGCAGACATAAGTGCTCTTGGCGCACGCTTCAGGTCACGGAAGAAGGAATAGCTGCCGGTTCGGCTGCGCATGAAGGAGGTGCCGCCATGTCCAATGCACGCATGCTGATGCTCTATGATTTTACTTCGGCCGAGCAGGTCAAACAGTGGATGGTGATAAACGACGGCGTCATGGGCGGCGTGTCGCGCAGCACGTTCACAAAGGCAGATCCGGCCGGGGCTGTTTTCGCCGGGCAGGTGTCGCTTGACAATTACGGCGGCTTCTGCTCGGTCAGTTCGCGGCAGCCTGCGCCAGTTGATGCTTCGGCATTTAACGGCATTGCCCTGCGATGCAAAGGCGACGGCAGGACCTATAAACTGACCCTGAAAAACGATGCGTCCTTCGGCGGATTTTCCTATCAGTTCCGCTTTGCGGTTCTGGCAGACGAGTGGATGGTTGTGCAAGCGCCTTTCGGCGAATTCAAGGCTTCATTCCGGGGCCAGCAGGTGCCGGACGCCCCTGCTCTCAACCCCGGTGTCATTCAGTCGGTCGGGCTTTTGATCGCCGACAAACAGGCCGGGCCGTTTAAGATCGAAATCGACTGGATACAGGCATACAGGGATGAGTTGTCTGCCTGAAGGCGCAGCGGGCTTTGCAATTGCAGTGGCGGCCCGGGCAGCGCACCCTGCAGATTTTGGTATGGCAAAGCAGCCCTTGCTTCAGTCATGCGGTTTGCGACGGGAATGAGGTTTCGTTTGCACCACATCACAGTCTTGGCGCCTGCGTGAAATTGCGCTCATTGATCAATCCCTACGGTTGTGCCGGCTTTGCGCTGGCGGCATGGTTTGCTATTGTGCAGAAGTGGTCCCTGCCCGAGTTCTGTTGGGCCACATGGCTGGGCGGGCTGCTTTACGCGTGGCTGTGTGTTTTTTCGGCAGCGGTGCACATCATGCTCGTGGCCGGCTCCCTTCGGCCGGCATGCGAAAAGCGCCTGCCGTTTGTGCGGCGCGTTCCCCATGGCGCCTTTGTTCTCGGCGTTTCGGTGCTTGCCGCCTGCGGGGCCCTGCTTGCCTTCCGCCTGTATAACTATCTGTTCGGTTTTTACGGGATTTTTTTGTCGGTGTTTGCGGAGATGGAACCGCACGCGCTTTTCGGCAGAAACGGTTTTATCAACTCCGATTTTTACACCCCGGTCATGTACCTCATTGAGCGCCTCTGGCCCCTTGGCGCTGGCATAGCGATAGCGAACTGGTCCGACTTCACGCGGCCGCAGCCGTGGAAACGTGTTGTGTTTCCGATGGAGCAGGAGATCGTGCGTCTGCACCTGTTTGTGCTCGCGCTGCCGTTTATCTCCATGTTAGCATGGGCGGTTTTCGGGGATGACTATCAGACAGTCGCGATTGTGCTGCTCATGGGGCTGCTGTATCTGATGCCGAAGAAGCAACCTGCAACAGTATGCAACGGATAGGGGGCCACCCTTACGGTTCCGGATACTGGTCCGCAGGAACATGGGCGTGTATGCGATCCAAACCCGAGCGCTTCCCGTTGCGCGCCGGCCGGGACGCGGGATTCAAACTGCAGATGGGCATACCCGGCAGGCAGATACCGCGGATTCCTGCAGCCTGTTCGGCCGGACATCCTCAATCCACAAGGTAATACTCAACCGTCGAGACGACCCTGATTTTTTTGATGAACGGTGTGGTGCTGTCGCGGTCTTCGATGCTGAACTGGCCCTGCGCAGCGCTTTTGATCTTGCCGAGCCTGCTGTCGGAGTCCTTGGCGAACTTGGTTGCGACCTCGCGGGCGCTGCGGGTGGCCTCCTCGATCATGGCGGGCTTCAGCTCGTTGAGCCGGTTGAAAATGAATTCCGTTTTCGAATCGTAGTCTTCGCCTGCCAGCACAATGCCCTGCCGGCCGAGCTCCACCATGCCCTGGGCCGCCGTGCGCACGGCATCGACTTTTTTCGTGTACACTGTGATGGTTGCTGTACCGGTATAGCGCAGCCTTTGCGCCTGAGCGTCCGAATACTCAACCTGCCTGTCCGTAATGGACGGGGCGGAGCGGGTGATTTCCTCGTCAACAAAGCCTTTCTGTTTGAGAAAGTCGATGATGGCGAGCGACTTTGCCTCGATAGCGGCATACAGTTCGTTTAAGTCATTGCCGGCTTCGCTGAACTTAATCGGCCAGATGGCGACATCAGCCGGTATCTCCCGCTCCGAGAGGCCCTTGACTGAAACGCTCCGGTCGATGGTCTTAAAATATACGATGCCGGCGTACAGGCAGTAGCCCAGTACGCATAAGCCTGCACACACGAACATACCCTTGATAAACGCTGCGCTTGCGATCCTGTTTTCCATGCGATGCCTCCCTGAGTTGGTCTGGGGTTTGCTCACACGATGCATCAGCACTCACTGATTGTCAAGAGCATACACACAAGGCCAAACGAGGTTTTAACCGCGCCCGGCATATATTAGTGCAGTGAACATCCAGCGTATGCGCGCATGTGCAGGGCTTGTGCAGGCTGAGCGTGATTTGATGGAGAAAAATCCCGTTCCCCGTTTTTCAAGCGCTTAAATTTCTGCAACTGCCATGCAACGGTTTTTCAGTATACAGATTTAAATAAATGCGTATACTGTCGCGTAGAGCCATACATGATTCAGCCCAAACCGCAGCAGGGCACACGCGCAGGAGCATCATCGAAGCAGACAGGCGCAGTATAAGAAAACACAAGGCGATCAAACAGATACGCAGTATACTCGACAGCGTCCGCCAAAGATCAGGGAGAACGGAGACAGAGGGCGCTGCTATCCCCTCGTGACTGTTCATGCGGCATCGGCTGCCGGAAGAGAATCCATGGCATGCAGGCGGCAATCCTGATACTGGCGCACGACCAGCCCGGCCATCTGGCACGGCTGGTCAACCGTCTCGACTGCGACTGGGCGCGCATTTTTATTCATGTCGACGCCAGGGCCGATCTCCCGGCGTTCAAAAAACTGATCCTTGCGCAAAAAAATACCTTCATTCTTGAAGACCGGCACAGGAGCGCTGTGAACTGGGGCGGGTTCAGCGTCGTGCACGCAACGTTGAACCTGATGCGCCGCAGCCTTTTGTGCGGAGAACAGTTTGATCGTTTTTGCCTGCTCAGCGGGTCTGATTTTCCGGTCAAACCCCCGGATTTCATACGATCAGCGCTTGCTTCCGACACCGAATACATCCGGATCGACCGGCGGCTTGGGCCTGCCGATGCCAACAGCCACACGAATAACGTGCGCCGCTGCCATTTCATGGACAGCGCGCTCCTGAAAAACCGCTCCTGGCTCCAGAAGCTGCCGAGAAAACTCTACGGTAAAATCATCCTGTACCAGGGTTCGCAGTGGTGGTCCCTCACCGGCGCCTGCGTGCGCCACATCATGGAATTCCTCGAACGCAACAGGGACTATGCCGCTTTCCACCGGTATGTGCGCTGTCCCGATGAAATATTTTTCCACTCGATCGTCAAGGCCTCGCCGTTTGCCGCGCGCGTTTCCCATGATTTTGAGAAGGCGCGCGACCCTGACAGCTATCGCGTCCTTAATGAGCATGGCTGCCATTACATCGACTGGAATGCCCCGGGCGTGCCGCTGCCTAAAATACTGGACGATACCGATACCGCCCGGATTCTCAACTCTTCATCCCTGTTCGCCCGCAAATTTAGAAATACTGTTTCCGATAACCTGCTTCGGACGATCGAGGATACTACCGTGCACGCTGAAAAAGAGGCACAACAGAGACACTTTCCCTGATTTCTTAAAGTTGACAGCGCTTCTTTGATCATCCGTCGCGGTTGACCAGGCTGGCGAAATAGCCCGCGCCGAAGCCGTTATCGATGTTGACTACGGTGATGACCGCGGACTGTTATGAAATCCAGTTTTCTATTTTCAACCCGGCGATTCTTTGAAAATGGCGCACATTGCCGGTGATGAGCGTGGCGTCCACGGACAGGACCGTGGCGGCAATAAGCATATCGGCATCGGGGAGCTGAATGCCGGCCTGCGACAGGTGCGCCTTCAGCTGACCGAACCGGCGCGCAATGCCGGCGCTGGTATGCACCACACGCACGCTGAGCAGAAAACGCTCGACAAGGTCACAGTTGGCCTGTCGTTTTTGAGATTTCTCCGCCCCGTAAAAAAGCTCCGCCGCAGTCATAAACGATACGGCGATCTCATCGCCGTACGCCTGCCGTTTTTCAATGATCCGCCGGTTGCCGCGCAACAGCTCTATGCAGACATCCGTATCGGCAATGATCACAGGCAGACCTCCCTGCCCATAGTGCGGCTGGCGCGGATGTCGTTAATGATTTCCTGCGTTGAGCGCTCGTCCTGCCACTGACCGCACATATCCTGCCACAGGCCTGCTTGCGCGGAAGGCGGTATTGCCGAAGCCTTTTCCTGCTGAAGGCGTGTTTCGCCTTCAAGGCCTTTTTCAAGCACTACAAGCAGCTCATTGTTCAGGCTCCGGCGCTCGAGCGCTGCCAGCGCCTTCACTTTGCCGATGACTTCGTCGGGAATGTTCCTGAGCGTGAGACTTGTCATAACATTTTTCTCCTATGAACCATTATGGTTATATAATAGTTCACAAAACAACCGAATTCAACGTTTTTTTCAGCCCCTAACTTTTTTTTAAAAAAGTGGTTTCGGGGGAAGATGTGCCCTGTAATCAGGCCTCGCGGTTGATAAGGCTGGCGAAATAGCCCGCGCCGAAACCGTTGTCGATATTGACCACGGTGACGCCCGCGGCGCAGGTGTTGAGCATGCCGAGCAGGGCCGCGATGCCGCCGAAGCTTGCTCCGTAGCCGATGCTGGTGGGCACGGCGATAACCGGGCGAGACACAAGTCCCCCGACAACGCTTGGCAGCGCACCTTCCATGCCCGCCACCACAATGATTACGTTGGCTTCGCGTATCTTGTCGGTGCGGCTCATGAGCCGGTGAATGCCTGCCACACCCACATCGTAGAGATATTCGACCCGGTTGCCCATGATCTGTGCGGTTAAAAAGGCCTCTTCCGCGACCGGGATGTCTGAGGTTCCGGCAGATATCACCAGTATCAGACCTTTGCCCTGCAGGGGGATTTTACCGGAGATAAGCGTGAGAACCCGCGAATCCGGATAATATTTTGCTTTCGGAAAGCGCTTCCTGATCTGTTTGGCCTTATCAGCATCGATGCGGGTTGCCAGAATGGGATGCTTGCGCGGCAGCATGTTGCCAATGATACCGATGATCTGGGAGGCGGTTTTGCCTTCACCGTAAATGACTTCCGGGAACCCCTGGCGGATGGTGCGGTGATGATCGACAGCGGCATAGCCCAGGTCCTCAAACGGCAGGGTCTTGAGACGCTCGAGCGCCGAGGCAGCCGTCATGGCGCCTTCGGCAACCGATTGCAGAATTTTTTCAATATCCTGTTCCTTCATAACGCTCCCCCGGCATTGAAAATAGTGACCTGGTAAAGAACCGTCACACCGGCGAAGGCCGGTGTCCAGCATTCCTGCACGGAACTTGCAAGCATGGATTCCGGCCTTCGAAACTGTGTCGTAATTGAAAATGCATGTCATCCTGAGCGAAGCGAAGGATCTCTGGTTTAACACACGCAGTCAATTTATATACACGCAGAGATTCTTCGTCGCCTTCGGCTTCTCAGAATGACACTTCGTGAATTGCGACACAGTCTCTTCGCCGGAATGACTAAAAAAATTCGAGGCGCACTTTTTAAGGCTTGATCAAAAATGACAGAATCCTTTTTTTACAGGCGTATACTCCCGTCCTGTTGAATCAAAAATACGCAGTTTTCCTCCGGGGCCGGTAATGCGGCCGATGCAGGTCACCGCGACCCCGGCCGTGCGGCTGCATTCCGCAACTGCTTTGCGGCGCCGGGGCGCGGCAGTGAAAAGCAGCTCATAATCCTCGCCCCCGCACACAGCCGGGGCGTAAAAATCATCGCACAACGAAGGGCACTGCCGTTGGTAGGCCTTTGAGAGCGGCAGGTGCTCAAGCTGCAGTTCAGCTCCGACGCGGCTCTGCTCAAGAATATGTCCCAGATCAGCCGCGAGCCCGTCGCTGATATCAATCATACTGGTTGCAAGGCATGCGTGGGCAAGCGCCTGTCCCAGCGCTACACGCGGTTCAGGGTCACAATGCCTGCGAATGAGATGATTGCGTGATGAAACCGGCGAGCCCTGCTGCAGCAGCGCGAGACCCAGGGCCGAATCGCCAAGCGTGCCGCTCACAAACACGAGATCGCCCGGCCGCGCGCCGCTGCGGTACACGATGCGGCGCTTTTCAGCCCGGCCGATCAGCGTAACCGCAATCGAAAGGACGCCGCGTGCGGCAACCGTATCACCGCCCACAAGCGCGACTTTGAAGCGCTTTGCCTGGGCCTGTATGCCGCGATACAGCTCGCGCACGAAATCAAGGGACATGTGTTTTGGAAGAGAGAGCCCGACAAGGCAGTAGAGCGGGCGTGCGCCCATGGCCGCGATATCGCTGATATTCACGGCCAGGCTTTTGCGGCCCAGCAGATACGGGCTTGTGCTGTCAAGGCTGAAATGGACCGATTCGTTCAGTACATCAACGGTCGCAAGCAGGCACGTCCGCGTCCCGGCGCTGAGGACAGCCGCGTCATCACCGATGGCCCGCACTACGTCCGGCCGCTCGCAGGCGCTTGTGCGGGCGATCAGGTCGATCAGTCCGAATTCACCGACTGAGCTGAGCGGTTTTGCTGCGCGGCCCGCTGCTTTTTTTCGGCTTTGCGGGGGCTTTTGTGCGGGCGGTTTCTTTTTTGCCACGGGCTTTTTCCGGCTTGGCGATTGCGATGTCGATCACATCGTCAATGTGTTTCACGAACGTGAAGGTAACTTTCTTGCGGATCGTCTCCGGAATATCCTCCAAATCCTTGCGGTTGCGATCCGGCACGATAATATTTTTGATATTATTGCGCACGGCTGCAAGCGCCTTTTCCTTCAGCCCGCCGATCGGCAAAACCCGGCCGCGCAGGGTGATCTCGCCGGTCATGGCATATTCCTTGAGCGTAGGCCGCTGTGTCAGCGCGGAGATAAGGGCCGTCGCGATCGTAATGCCGGCCGACGGGCCGTCCTTCGGGATAGCCCCGGCCGGAACATGGATATGGATATCGTTTTTCTCAAACAGGCTGTGATCTATCCCCAGATGGTCGGCGCGCGATCGCACATAGGAAAGCGCCGCCTGGGCCGATTCCTTCATGACGTCCCCGAGCGAACCGGTCATGACCAGCACCCCTTTGCCGCGCATCAGCGTTGCCTCGATATAGAGGATTTCACCGCCGACCTGCGTCCATGCAAGGCCGGTGGCAATGCCGATTTCGTTTACTTCAAGCTCCTCTTCGGCCAGCCGCTTGGGCTGCCCCAGAAATTTGCTCAGATTATTCTTCGTGACCTTATGCTGCACCAGCTGGCCTTCGGCCACCTTGCGGGCCACTTTGCGGCACACGCTGCCGAGCTCGCGCTCAAGGTTTCGCAGGCCCGCCTCGGCTGTATAGCCATTGACAATTGTCAAAATGGCGTCATCGGAAATCGAGAAATACTCATCCGATATGCCGTTCTCCTTGAGCTGGCGCGGGATCAGGAACTGGCGTGCAATTTTGAGCTTTTCCTCGTCGGTATAGCCGGCGATCTCGAGGATCTCCATGCGGTCCTTCAGGGCCGACATGATCGGCTCCACCAGGTTGGCGGTGGTGATGAACATCACGTTGGAGAGATCGAAGTTAATGTTGAGGTAATGGTCGCTGAAGGCGAAGTTCTGCTCGGGGTCGAGCACTTCGAGCAGCGCGGCCGAGGGATCGCCGCGGAAATCAGCCCCGACCTTGTCGATCTCATCCATCATAAAAATCGGGTTATTGGTGCCGGCCTGTTTCAGTCCCTGAATGATGCGGCCCGGGAGCGCGCCGATATAGGTTCTGCGGTGACCCCGTATCTCGGCCTCGTCACGGATGCCGCCCAGAGAAACCCTCACAAATTTGCGCCCGAGAGCGCGCGCGATCGAGCGGCCCAGCGACGTTTTGCCCACGCCGGGAGGCCCGGCAAAGCACAGGATCGGTCCCTTCATGTTCTTATTCAGCTTGCGCACTGAGAGGTACTCGAGAATGCGCTCCTTGACCTTGGAGAGGCCATAGTGATCCTCGTCCAGGATTTTTTCGGCCAGCTTGATATCAAGCTTGTCCTTGGTTGATTTGTTCCAGGGTATCTCGACCATCCAGTCAAGATAGGTGCGCACGATCGAGGCCTCGGCCGAATCAGGATGCATCTGGTCAAGCCGGGAGAGCTGCTTGCGGGATTCCTTCTCAGCCTCCGTCGGCATTTTGGCTTTCTTGATTTTATCTGAAAACTCGCTGACCTCCTGGGCTTTTTCATCCAGATCGCCCAGCTCGCCCTTGATGGCGCGCAGCTGCTCGCGCAGGAAATACTCGCGCTGCGTCTTGGACATTTCCTCTTTGGCCTGCGACTGAATGCGGGCCTGCACGGTTGAGAGTTCGAGCTCCTTGGACAGGTGGTCATTGACCCTGCTCAGGCGCGCCAGCGGCTCCAGTATTTCGAGAACAGCCTGGGACTCCTCGATGGTGAGGCGCAGGTTGGAGGCCACCAGGTCGGCCAGCCGGCCCGGGTCATTGACGTTTTCCAGCACTTCCATGACCTCGGGAGACACCAGTCCCTTGAGGGAGAGTATCTTTTCGCACTGCTCCTTCACATTGCGCATCAGGGCTTCGGTTTCAACGGTAAGCTCTTCCGGGACCGCTTCGGTGATCTTCTCGATTGCAACCCTGTACAGCGGGTCGGTCTGCAGATAGCTCTGTATCCTGGCCTTGGACAGCCCCTGCACGAGTATTTTGATGCGGTTATCCGGAAGCTTAAGCTTTTTCATGATCATGGCAACCGTGCCGACGGAATAAATGTCCTCGGGCCCCGGATTGTCATTGGACGGGTCGCGCTGGGTGGCCAGCAGAATCAGGCGGTTGTTGTCCATGGCCTCTTCAACAGCCTTGATGGAGGATTCACGCCCCACGAACAGCGGCAGGAACATATACGAATAGACCACGATATCGCGCACCGGAAGCAGGGGGAGCGTATCGGGGATTTCAACAGGATCACGCTCGATTTGATACACCATCAGGTTTTTTTCACCTTTGCAAAATTATTGTGTGGAGGTGCCTGCTGAAAAAGGCAGCGGCTGCATTGCGTTTGAAGCACAAACACTATAACCATTTTTCCGGCATCGTCAAGCAGTAACTTTCAGCTGAGGCCTGCCGCAGCAGCGCAATTGCCCGTGATTACTGCAAAAATGTTTTCCGGCAACAATGCCGGGCGGTTTTCAATTGACAAACAGGCATGCGCATTGTTTAATGCGCTCGAAGCGCAGGGCGGCCCGAGGGCTGGCGCTTTGGAACAGCACGCATCGCATGAATCGAAACCACGGTATGTCCTTAGTTTCGCTTGCAAAAATCAAGAGTGCCGGCATCTCTGCCGCGCTCGAGCGCGCGCTGGCGCCTTTCTGCGACGCTGTTTCCTGCAGGGGACGAAGGGTTTTAATCAAGCCCAACCTGGTGGAACCGCTGCCCTGCACAACGGGACAGACCACCAGCCCAGCCCTGGTCGAGGCCCTCATAGTGTGGTGCCGCGCGCACGGCGCGGCTGAAATCGCCATCGGCGAGGGTCCGAGCTATTTCCAGCCCCGCTCCGACCTGAGGGCCTGCTTTGAGAGCACCGGCATGGCGGACGTGGCCCGCCGCCAGAATGTCCGCTGGATTCTGTTCGATAATGAGCGCTTCCGCGCCTTTAAAAACCACAGCCCGGCCCTCCCGCCGGTGTTTCACCTCTCGGAACACGCATTCGGCTGGGATCACATCATCAATGTGCCGGTGCCCAAGGCCCATTACCTGACGACGGTGTCGATTGCGATGAAAAACCTGAAGGGCTTTATCATGCGCGAGGAAAAACCATCGTTTCATTACTGCGGCAACGACGGCATTCACGGCTCGGTCACCGCCCTGTGCACCATTATCCGCCCGAGCCTGAACGTGGTCGACTGCACGGTTCCGCTGCTCTGCGATCAGCCCTTTGTTCTGGCAGGCACCGATATTGTCGCCGTTGACGCTTTTACCACCGCGCTCATGGGCATCAGCCCCGACAGCATTCAAACCATTGTGCTGGGCCATGCCGCGGGCCTGGGCGAGTGTGATCTGGCGCGCATTGATACGGCGGGTGATGATCTGGCCGGCATCAGCATGCGCAGCGAAAACCCGCATGCCTATGTCAAGCGGGCGTTTCCGGCGCTGCGCCTGCATGCAGCGCATGCCTGCAGCGGCTGCCTGATTCCGCTGTTTGCCGCCCTGCGCAGGCTTGAAGACCTCGGGCAGCACTGCAGCCGGGACGTGGTGTGCGGCAGGGAGCCCGCAGCGGAGCGCTTCCGCGATGCTGTTTTCATCGGCACATGCGCCTGCGCACACGCCGGATGCGGACCCCGGATCGAGCGCTGCCCGCCCTCAAAGGAGTCGGTATTTGAACTGCTGCAGGAAGCCCTCGCCGGGAGGAACCGGGAATGCTGAAACTGTTCGCACTGTTTACCATCGTTCCGCTGGTTGAGCTCGCGCTGCTCATCAAACTGGGATCAATCATCGGCGTGCTTGACACAATCCTGCTGATTGTGTTCACCGGAGCGGCCGGAGCCATTCTGGCGCGTACCGCCGGTATTCAGTGCCTGTTTACCGTACGCCGGCAGCTTCAGTCAGGAATATTTCCGGCCGACGAGCTGTGCAGCGGGCTGCTGATACTGATTGCCGGTGCCTTTCTGATAGCTCCGGGGTTGCTTACCGACTGCGCCGGCCTGGCCCTGCTGGTGCCGGCTGTGCGCGGCGCGGTTACAACACAACTGCGCGCATACCTTGAAAAGAAAATAACCGGCGCGCGCATTGTATATACGGACCATAGATAGCAGGCGTATACAGCTGTTGTTTTGCCAAGGCATTGTTTTTTCTTGTTAAACAAAATCTTTTTTTGAACGATACTATTCTATGGCGTCGCGGCTGCACTGCCGCCGCATACCGGCAGCAGATACCGGTGCATATATGATATAATGACATGCGGTATGAGCCCGCCACAGGCTGAACCGGTAACCATACGATAAACGAAAGCAACACATTTCATGTCCAGTGACACGCAGCTTGATACTTTGCGCGGCACCATTCTTGCCGTTGACGACAGCCCGACCATCCGCAAGCTGGTCAGCATGACCATGGAGGGACAGGGCTACCGGGTTGTTGTCGCTGCCGACGGCATTGAAGCGCTCGCCATCCTCAAGGACGAGCACCCAGATCTGATTCTGTGCGATGTCGCGATGCCCAAACTCGACGGATACCAGCTCTGTAAAATTATCAAAAACAGCTCCGATACAAAACATATCCCCGTGGTGATGCTCTCCGGCAAGGACGGCCTGTTCGACAAGGTCCGCGGTAAAATGGCCGGCTGCGCAAACTACATAACCAAGCCGTTTGAACCCGACCTTTTGATTTCGGAAGTCAGAAAATACGTAAAACCAGCGCTGATTCCCATGACGCCCCACAAGCCCAGGAAGAAAGCGCCTGAAGCCCCTGCGGACGGGCATGAGAGGATCGTATCCGGGAATGCAGCTGCGGGCAGCGCGCGACTGCTGACCGACCAGCTCTCAGCACTTGCAATGCCGTCCCCGTCTCGCGAAGTTCCATCAGCCGGTGCGTCCGCTTACACCGTACCCTTTTCGTCTCAGAACGCAGCGCCGTTTTCAATCCGCGCTGATGATTTGCCGCCCCCGGACGATGATACTCCGCCGCCTTCTGCAACCCCGCAGCGCGAGGCGAAAAATCCGATGCCACTGGCGCCGATTGCCGCGCATGGAACCGTTGAGCTTGATAAACTGCTTGCCGAGCTTGATCATGACGATGACAGCGCCGGGCCCTCCCGCCCGAGCGCGCCGTTTCGCTCACGCTGCCCGGGCTGCCGAACAATATTCAAAAATGTTCGGCCGGAAAACTATGACAAGCATGCCCGCTGTAAACAGTGCAGTACCCGATTCCATCTTGGCGATAACCTGGTCGAGTAAATACCGGGCCGTTACGGAGATTGTTGTGCATGGCCACTGAAGGCGATCTTAAAGAAATCGGCATGTCATCGCTGGTGCAGATGATTTGCCTGGAAAATGCCCAGGCCACGCTGCTGGTCAAGCGCGATCGCGAAGAAGGCATTATCTGCATTAACGAGGGTGACGTGATCCATGCCCAGACCGGCAGCTTTATCGGCGAACTGGCTTTTTATCGCCTGCTGAGCTGGCACAAGGGAACCTTCCGGATTTATGATCATGTTAAAACGCTGAAGCGCACGGTCAAGACCCCCTGGCGCCAGCTGCTCATGGAAGGCCTGCGGATGATTGACGAGTGGAACGCGATCGAGGGCCATGCAGAGCGCCGGCGCGAAGAGCTGACGCCTGAACAGGTTCAGCAGGACCAGAATCTCGAGAAAGACCTGGTCCTGCTGCTCTCACAGTTTGAGCAGATCAAGATGCAGATGTGCCGGGTAAGCCGCTTTGAAAAAATTATGGCCGGGTTGGGCCGGCGGGCCAAAAAGCGTAGAGCCCTGCTCGCGCTGGAACTGCTGCCGAAAATGATCAATGATGTGGTGTTTTTTTCCGAAGAGCATTTGGCGGCCGGTGTTAATACGGACAAACTGGCGCGTGCTCTGGTCAGGGCCGGCGACATGTTTCCGCGGGCCCGCCTGCTGCAGGCGGAGAATAATCGTCTGTCAGCGGCGACAATCATCACGCTGTATGACAACTGGACCGCGGATGCCGCCGGCCGGCAGCATACCTTTCATGACGTGAGCCGCGGCATGGTCGATGTTCTGGAGACGTATTTTTCAATGTTTATCGCCTGCTTTCATGCACAGCACACCGCCGAGCAGTGCCGGGAAGCCTGCAACGTGTTTATAACCGATTTAAGCGCGACGGTTGATGAAATAATATTCTAAGATGCAGGGAAATTTTCTACTGCAGGCGGTGCACAGGCAGGGAGCAATTCATGGCTGAAGCAAAAATCCTTGTTGTCGATGACAGCCCGACCGAGCTGCAGCTCATGGTAGAACCGCTTCTGGCCCGGGGCTATCGGGTCATAACGGCAACAAACGGCATTGAAGCTCTGGAAGCTGTGGCCAGGGAACTCCCGCAGCTGATTCTGCTCGATGTGCTGATGCCCGGAAAAAACGGCTTTCAGGTCTGCCGGCAGCTCAAAAGCGATCCGGCCACCCGTGATATAAAAATCATGTTCGTCAGCAGCAAGAACCAGGAAAGCGACCGGTTCTGGGGTTTAAAACAGGGCGCGGATGAGTACCTGGCCAAGCCTTTTACTGAAGAAGCTTTACTCAGCCATATCAGCGCGCTGCTGGGCTGAGATACACAGGCGCCCGGTCCGGCTCTGTGGTCTGTGATGTTTGCTCTACATCAGTGGAAACACCATGACCGACTCTCATTTCGTACAATTCATCCGGGTTGACTGCAAAATCTGCGGCAGGACGTTCCGCAGAGTACCGTATGAACATATCCTGCATCATAGAATTGCACAGTGCAGTTCATGCGGAGCAAGCTTTATTCTTGAGCGGGAGGAGCTACAGGCCGCTTTGCTCGAAGCGCTGAACGAAGCTGAGAAGAAAGAACACGCCGGGATTACAGCCGAAACCCCTGTCGCCATTGATACCGCCCGCGAACCTGCTCGTGAAAGCATCAGTGAAAGTGAACCCCCTGCGCAGTCCGAACTCGAATCAGACGTTGCTGAAAAACAGCAGGGGCTTTCAACAGAAGGGACATTCGATTTCGAAACATATCAGCACTGTGAACGGGAAAAAGGCCCTGCCATTGCACAACCCGAAGAGCTTACCATAGAGGAAGGTTTCGAGATCGGCGCGCCCCGGATCCTCGATGCCGGAGAAAGCCTCGAGATCGAAGAGTTCCTGGACTTCGGCGGCGGGGAAAGCATAGAAACCGAAGAACTCCGGTCACCCGGCAGCATAGACAGCCTTGAGATCGAAGAACCGCAGGAGCTTGAGGCTGAAGAGGCCCTTGAGATCGAAGAACCGCAGGAGCTTGAGGCTGAAGAGGCCCTTGAGATCGAAGAACCGCAGGAGCTTGAGGCTGAAGATAGCCTTGAGATCGAAGAGTCGCAGGAGCTTGAGGCTGAAGATAGCCTTGAGATCGAAGAGTCGCAGGAGCTTGAGGCTGAAGATAGCCTTGAGATCGAAGAGCCGCAGGAGCTTGAGGCTGAAGACAGCCTTGAGATCGAAGAGCCGCAGGAGCTTGAGGCTGAAGACAGGCCTGCAGCAGAGGCAGTTCAGGAAGCAGCAGCGCCTGACATGCCGGTGCCCGCATTTTTTGACCGGCTTGCTGATGAACCCTGCGTTCCGCAGCAGCCTGAGCCGACTGCCGCAGTATCCGCAGCCCGGGAGGTCTCACGTCCGCTGACAGGCTTTGAGCCTGAGAAAGAAGATAAGCTTGAGTTTGCACGCCGCCTGTCCCGCTTGATTCCGGAAGGCTGGGTCAACCTGCCGGCTTCCGCCCTCGTGCCGCCATCCGGCGCAGGCGCGCATGACGAAACAGCTCCGGCAATACATCCCGGCGACCAACGCCGGCAATTCCTCATTTTTGCCCTGGATTCATCTGAATTTGCCGTGCCGGTTGAAAATACGTCTGAAATCGGCCTGGTTCCGGAAATCACGCGGGTGCCGAATGTTCCTGACTGGCTGCTGGGCATTGCAAACCTGCGCGGAGATATTGTATCACTTGTCGACATCAAGAAATTTCTCGGCATGGGGCCGTTCGACGCCGGCATGCATGACCGGATTATCATGCTGCGGTCGTTCAATGAGGACCTGTGCACGGCGGTCGTCGTCAATCGTATTGTCGGTATGCACCATGTCGCCGACGAAGACATCATCATCAATGGTGCCGGAGGCCGGGACAGTGAGCCGTACATCGGCGGTGTGTATGAACGGGATGGGCGGACGATTGTGATTTTGGATATAGAAAGCATGCTGCTGTCTGATGATATGCAGCAATTTCGAGCACTCTGACAGGGTGTTGAAAAAGTTTTTATATGCAGGCTGTCCAAAAATGGCCATCCTCCGCAGCAGGTCTACTGCGAAGGACGGGCACACATGCAACGCTGCAGATGGGCGTTGTGGAGCAGGCTGCCAAATGATTATTAACAAGGAGCTTTCATCATGAAAACAAGCGGGGTTCGTTTCGGTATCCGGACAAAGCTGATCGTTTCCTTCGGCTTTATCATCGTATTGCTCATGCTCGTGAGCGCGTCAGCCTATCTCAGCCTGCTGCAGGTCGATGGAAAATTCAATCAGCTGCTCGGCACCTACGGTGAACTTGATCGGCTGACGCGCGAGACCGAAAATGCGCGCCTGCGCCTGCAGTCTCTTGAAAAAGACCTTGCCCTGCAGTTCGCCCTGCAGGGCATCGGGGCAGCGTTCAAAGCCGGCGATGATGCCCGCGCAACCGTCGCAACGATGCGCGATAACCTTGCGGCCATCAGTAAACTCAACGTTGACCGGACTCTGCAGCGCACATCCGCCGAACTTCTCAAGCTTCTTGACGCGTATGAAGAATACCTGACGCAGCTTGAAACCTCTCTCAAGGAAAGCTCCTCCGGAGAGAACACGGCTGAATCGCGCCTGCGTTCAGCCGAGGCAGCCATTGCAAACCTTTCCGCCGAAGGCCCCGGGAATGCCGTTCAGACCCTCAGGCCGGTTTTGGCTCAATTCGCCGCTGATGCCCGCGCAAAGAGCGATCAGGCGCTTCTGCAGATGGAACACCGTTCGCGCACGACGCGCCTGATCATTATGGGCATAACCGCCTGCGCTGTGGTGCTGGCCCTGATTTTCACGGCCCGGCTTTCAGGGGGCATCATAAAACAGGCACGTCATATCATGCGTCTGCTTGAAAAAATCGGCGTTGGCGAGTACCGGGCCAGAACACCGGTCACAAGCAACGATGAGCTGGGCGCCATGGCGGGATCGCTCAACAAAATGCTTGATAATATCGTGGTGCTCATCCAGACCCGCGAGGAGCGCGACCGGATGCAGACCGCCATCATGAAACTGCTCGAAGACGTCAGCCGGTTCGCCGACGGAGATCTGAGCAGGGAGGCCGAAGTTACCGAGGAGTTTACCGGTGCCATCGCCGATGCCTTCAATATGACGATTGCGCAATTGCGCGAAATCATTCGCCGCGTTCAGGACTCAACCAACCGGGTCAGCAGCTCTGCGCATAAGATCTACAAAACAGCCGAACAGATCGCCCACGGGAACGAATCCGGGGCCATGGGTGTCTCAACCATTACCGCGGCGATTGATGAAATGGCGGCTTCGATTCAGGCGGTGTCTGATAACGCAGCGCAGTCGGCCGACGTCGCTACGAAGTCGCTCGAAGGCGCCCAGAAGGGCGCCAGGGCCGTGCAGGCCACGATCGAGGGCATGGGCCGCATTCGGGAACGCGTGCAGGAAACCGCCAAGCGCATCAAGCGCCTCGGTGAAAGCTCTCAGGAAATCGGCGAAATCGTCCAGGTGATCAACGACCTTGCAGACCGCACCAGTATCCTGGCCCTGAATGCATCGATTCAGGCCGCCATGGCCGGCGAGCAGGGGCGCGGTTTTGCCGTGGTGGCCGAGGAGGTTGAGCGTCTTGCCCAGCGCTCGGCCCGCGCTACCGGCCAGATCGGCGGGCTTATTTCAGCCATTCAGGGTGAAACGCATGAAACCGTGGTGGCCATGGAGGAAACAACCCGTGAGGTGGTGGCCGGCTCACGGCTTTCCCAGGATGCCGGCAAGGCCCTCAGCCAGATTGAAAGTATTTCAAATCAGCTGGCCGAACTGATCCAATCGATATCGCTTTCCTCACGCCAGCAGGCCCGCGCAGCCGATGATATTTCCATATCCATGAACCAGATTTCTGAAATCACCCAGCAGACGGCTGACGGAACCAAACAGGCAGCCGCATCGATACATGAGCTGGCAACCCTTGCAGATGAGTTGCGCGGTTCGGTCAGCACGTTTAAACTGCCCGAAGCCGAAACGGATTTTGCTGCCGGAATACGGCAGGGCTGAAAGGTGCTGGCCGCTGTGCTGCAGCGCCCCGTACGCGCAATGACGGAGTATGGTTTTGATGTCTAAACAGATCAGACCGGAAGTATTCAACGCCTATCGCGATGAGGTCCGCGGGTATCTGCCGGCCGTGCGCGCTGCTCTGGGCAGGTTCCGCCGCGACACAGCCTGCCGGACTGAGCTGGCAGAGGCCCGCCGCCAGGTACACATCATCAAGGGCGCCTCCGCCATGACCGGCATGGAAACGCTGGGCCGTACGGCGGCGGAGCTGGAAACGATCCTTGAAGCCCTGGAAAGCGATGCTCTGGTTCTCACCGACGAGCTGGCCGGGCTGCTTGAGCGCTGCCTTGATCTGATCAGGGCCTGCATCGATTCTGCTGACACCCCTGAGACGGCAGCCTGTGACGGCTTTGATGAACTGCTCGGAGCGCTGCGCGCGGTAACGGGATCGATTCCGCCGTCCCTGCTGACGCGTGCGGACGGGACACCGCCCGCCGGCACCGGGACTACGCAGCAGAGGGCAATACCGCGCGAGCTGCTGGAGGTGTTCAAGCTTGAAGCACAGGACCATTTCAATGCAATCCGGCGGCAGCTGGAAGGCCTGCGCAGCGACCCCGGCAGCAGTGAGCTTATCCAGGATCTGCGCCGCACCGTACACACCCTTAAAGGCTCGGCAGGTGCGGTCGGATTTGCGGAGCTGGCCGGACTGGCGCACCGCATGGAAGACCTGCTCGATGCGCTCTATGACGCCACCATACCCATGAGCCCAGAGGCTGTGCGACTGCTTGCCGACGCGGCCGACATTCTTGAAGATACTGCCGACAACAGGGCTGAGCAGGGTGCCCGTACTGATGTGTGCACACGGCTTACCGCCATGCTCGACAGCGCAGCGCCGGCGGATTCCGACCTGAATGTCGAGCGCCGCAGCGGCATTACTGACCGCCGCGCCGTGCCGCGCGAACCATCAGAAGGCTCAGCAGCCGATGACCTGGTGCGTGTTTCACAGGATCGCATCGACGGGCTGATAAAAGCGGTGGGTGAGCTGGTAATCAACCGCTCCACGCTGCAGCAGCATCTGGGTTCTCTGGAGGGACGCCTGCACGCGCTGGACCCGGTTGTCGACCGTTTGCGAACGGTCTCCAGCCGTCTTGAAACCGAATATGAACTTGCCGGAATGAGCCGCGGGGGACCGGCCCTCACCCCGGGCGCGGCCGACCGCCATGATTTCGACGAGCTTGAGCTGGACCGCTATACCGAATTCCACCATCTGCTGCGCCAGCTCAGCGAGGCTGCAACCGATCTGAAAACATGCCGGCATGATATCGAAACCGTCATGAACGAATGCTCTGCGGCTTCGGCGCAGCAGGGGCGCCTGTCCGGCGATATCCAGGAAAAGCTGATGGACGTGCGCATGGTGCCGCTGTCCTCGATCGCGAACCGCCTGCGGCAGATCGTGCGCGCGGTTTCACAGTCGCAGGGCAAGCTCGTTGATCTGGTGATCGAGGGAGAGCACATCGAAATAGATAAAAAAGTGCTGGATGAGATGGTTGATCCGCTGATGCACGTGATCCGCAATGATATCGATCACGGCATTGAAACGCCGGAGGAACGCCGTGCGCTGGGCAAGCATGAGCGCGGGCTGATCAGGGTGCGCGCCTATCACGAGGGCAGCAGAATCGTGATCGCTGTCAGCGATGACGGCGCCGGGCTGCAGCTCGAGCGCATTCGCGCCGCAGCCCTGGCCCGAGGCCTGATCTGCGAAGAGGAAAGCCGGACCATGTCCGAAGACGAGCTCTATCAGCTGATATTCCATTCACATTTCAGCACGGCTGAGCATATCAGTGAAGTCTCGGGCCGTGGCGTCGGCATGGATGTGGTCAAGCGACAGGTCAACAGGCTGCAGGGCACCCTGCTGCTTGAATCATCGCCGGGACGGGGCACGCTGCTCACCATACGGCTGCCCATGTCGCTTTCAATACGCAGGGCCCTGCTCGTTGAGGTCTGGGGCGAGCGCTATGCTGTTCCGCTGAGTTCGCTGAAGCGGATCGTCAGGATCCCCGTCGATCAGCTTCCCGCCCCGGACGGTCCGCAGGAAATTGTCCATGGAAATGAACGCTACTCCTGCGTGCATCTGGGCCGCTTTATGGGGTGCAGGCCGCAGGCGCAGCAGGGTACGGACACGGTTGCGCTTCTGATTGTTGATGTGGGTAACCGCTTTGCCGCGCTGCAGGTCGACGAAATCCTGGGAGAGCGTGAAGTCGTGGTCAAAAATATCGGCACGCTTCTGCAGCGCGTGCGCGGCATTTCCGGCGCAACCGTGCTCGGCGACGGCAAAGTCCTGCTCATAATAAATCCGCTTGACATCGGCATGCCGGGCGACGCCATGCAGCCGACCCCGACCGCGCAGGTACAGGTGCGCACCCTGCGCGAGCATGAGCAGCTGACCGTCATGATTGTCGATGATTCAATCAGCGTGCGCCAGGTTGTCTCCAATCTGATCGAGTCGTGCGGATGGAGGGCGCTTGGAGCTTCAGACGGATTCGCCGCACTTGAGGTGCTGCAGCGCCATGAAAAGCGGCCCGACATCATCCTGCTGGATGTCGAGATGCCCCGCATGGACGGCTATGAGCTGCTGGCGCGCCTGAAAAGCCGCGACCTGTGGCGGCGCATACCGGTCGTTATGCTGACATCGCGGGCAGGTGAAAAACACCGGCTGCGCGCGCTTGAGCTCGGGGCCGCCGAATACATCGTCAAGCCCTACAATGACGACACCATGCGCGCTACAATCAGGCATCTGGTGAACCAGTCGCGAGACGACTGATCCAATGGCGATAGATTGCAAGGTTGCATATCGCCGCTCACTGCGCCGCCGGCATCGCAGGCATTGAAAAAAAACAAACCATACTCCGGCAGCTGCCGGGAGGAGGAACCGTGAAGGGAACAATGGTCGAGTGGTCGGACAGTCTTGCCACGGGCATTCTATGGCAGGATTTTCAGCATGCCGGGCTGATCGCGCGCATCAACCGCCTGCATCAGGCAATCATTGATAAGCAGGCCCAATCCGAGCTGCGCAGCATGATTGATTTTCTGGAAAGCTACATTGAAAACCATTTCAGTATGGAAGAGCGCTACATGGAAGTTATGCATGATCCGGAGATACGTGGGCATGCACGCGCGCATCAGCAGTTCCGCGACAATCTCAGAGATCTGCGCAATTTCGAAGGCACCGGGGCACAGCTCACCGCCGCTTCACTGTGCTATGATCTGCATGAATGGATCACGCATCATATCCGCACCATCGATAAAAGGCTTGGCCGCCTGATAAAGGAGCAGGATGTCAGCTGACATATTCCCCGGTCTTTCTCGCTGTGGCAGAGAGGGCCACGCCATACTGATTGTGCTGCCGGGGACATTGCATCGCCGCGCTCCCCATGGCCGATGTCCTTATAGACCTGCCGGACACTACAGCGCACATATAGCGCGATCCCTATCTGAAAAAGCTTCAAAATTTTAACAAAAAACATATAAAACAGAACAGCTCGCTTAAATTTTTTTGAAAAATTTATACTTTATTATTATATTTATCATGAATTGTTAAATAAAGAATATTAAAATCGAAAAACAATATATATTTTCTTGACTGGTGTTGATAACTATTATACACTTCAATCGTTTTGATAAAAACTATACTCGGCGCGTTCAGCAGAAAAATGTACCGGGCATCTGCAGCGCACGATGCAGCACTCACGAAACAGGGCAGATAAAGGGGTAAGAGGGCATGACTACGGCAACACACGAAGAAATGCGGATCAAGCAGCGCTTTTCCGTCAGCCTCCAGGCAGCAGGCAGCCTTGAAGGCCAAGGGACGGCCGAGCATGAGCTGCGCGTATCAAACCTGAGCGCAACCGGCGCCCGCCTGCATTTTGATACAACCCTGCATGTCAGGGTCGGCATGCGCATTGCCCTGAAAATTTTTATCCCGCACACTATTTTGCATGTTCCGACCACGGGCGAAATCATGTGGGTCACCCGTCAGGGCAATGCAGTTTCATTCGGTGTCAGATTCGCCGACATACTCAGTGAAACCATGGTGCAGCAGCTCATACGGAAAAATTAGCCCCCGCTGCCTTGCCTGAAAGAATCAGGCCGCACCTTGCGGGCGCGGCCTGAGCTTGCGTTTGCATCAAACATGTGCCGTCTGCAGCGTATTAAAAACGCCAGTTGAAAATGAACATGGCGGGCGCAATCTGATCCGGAAAGCGCGTGAACCATTCATTGGTGGGAATGATATTGACAATGCCGATTTGAATACCGCTTGCCACTGCAGCGGCATAGTTCACAAGGCCGAGCTGGAGGCCCTTCAGGTTCCCGGCGTAGTTTACCCCGCCGATCTGCACACCCTGCATTGTGCCTACGGTGTAATCACAAATTCCTACCTGCCATCCAAGCATGGATCCGTTCGTATAATTCATAAAAAGGCCGAACTGAAAGCCCGTGTAGCCGTCGGAATAATTGAACAGGCCAATGGCCGCCCCTTCGCTCTGGTTCTTGAAGCCGTTTACAAGCCCCAAGGCAAATGATGACTGCTCATTTTCACCCCAGATGTTCAACGACATGCCTTCAATGCGTGTGTCGCGGTCGTGCAGGGCGATGTCCGGCGTCAGGCTGAGCTGAAACATGGAGGCAGCCGCAGCCCGGCCGGCTGTCAGCAACATAATCAGGCATACAAGCAACAGTGTTTTTTTCATCTCGTGTCTCCTTCTGCGTTTACACCGAAACTCCCGGACCTTTGCCAAACGCGCCGGCTCACGGTTTGCCCGTCTCTGAACACCGTACTCTTGAATGCCGGCGGATAAAAAATCTCTTGTATTGTTATACCCCGGCGCAGAAAAAGTCAATCACCATGACCCACGGAACGGCAAATTTTAAAAAAAATTAACATAACGCTCAACGGGGGACAACCCGGTGGCGTGTCACAAAAAGCGCCGGAACGCATAACGTTGCGCGGGCCGCGGGCTGTGCTTCGAACCGGCCGCATGCAGTTGAGCGGATTTAAAAACAGCGGGTTCAATGCACAGACGAGGAATAGGTTTTTTCGCCATCCGGGCAGGATAGTGCGGCTGGACGACGGGCGCACCGGCTAATGGGGTAAAAAGTCTTTGCAGCAGCGTGCATTTTTTGGTATTGCTAACACTGCGGCAGAGGTTACATCATATATACATGCCATCTCTTCAATCCATTATATCCGGTTGAACATTATGGACGAAACAGCCCATCTCAGCGCAAGCCTTGAAGACTACCTGGAGGCCATTTATCAAATCGTGAATAAAAGGCAGGCTGTGCGGGCCAAGGATATTGCCGCCGAGCTGGGCGTGAAGGCCCCTTCAGTAACGGGCGCATTGCGCATGCTTGCTGAAAAAAGCCTTATCAATTACGCGCCCTACGATATCATCACGCTGACGGATGAGGGAAACCGGCTGGCACGTGATGTGGTCAAACGGCACAGCACTCTGCATCATTTTCTCAAAGACATTCTCGGGCTTGATGAACAGGAGGCGCAGGACGGTGCCTGCAAACTCGAGCACGCCATATCGCCCGCGGTCCTTGAACGCCTGATCAGCTTTATTGATTTCACGCAGCAATGCCCGCGCGTCGGAACGCAGTGGATACAGGAATTTAAAACGTTCTGTCAGCGCGGCACCATGGGTGCTGATTGCGAAGACTGTATTAAAGACTGCCTCACAAAAGTAACACCCCGTCAGTAAAGCACCTATCGCAATACTTTAACAACATCGTCCGTTCGCCCTGAGCCTGTCGAAGGGTAGAACGGGGCGCAGATAAATCCGTTCATGGTTCGACAGGCTCACCACGAACGGAGAAGCGAGTTCACCACGAACGGAAAAGCGAACTCACCATGAACGGATAACCGGCACATTCCGGGCTCTCTTTATCGATGATCGCCGACCGCACATGCCTGGCCGGTATTGGTCCGCACACCGCCTGTATGCTGCAACCCCGCGGTTTGCAAAAATTTTTCTATTAAATAAAAAAAAGACTTGCCAGGGTCATTAAATTAGGTTAATCTAATATTGTTTCTTGAATATAACTACATCACAAGAAAGCTTGCATATCATACACTATGAAACAAACACCGCTTCACATTGCCTGCACGGATCTATCAAGCATTGCGCCCGGCCGCAGGGTGCGCATAGCGGGTGTCCAGGCAGGCAACAATTTACAGGGCCGGCTTCTGGCCATGGGATTTGTTAAAGAGGCTGAGGTCAATATTATTCTGAACCACGGGCAGGGGCCGCTGCTTGTCGGCCTGGGAGACAGCCGGATCACGCTCGGCCGGGGAATGGCAAAAAAAATACTGGTAAGGTGATTTTTTTTAGCTTTTTAATTAGCCATAACTAATATAGTTAATGTTCATTAAAAAACGTGAGGTTTAAAAACGTATGAAAAGGACTCTTTGCCTTCGACAGATGAAATTAGGCCAAAGCGGCACCATTGCTTCGATCGGAGCGCAAGCCGAGATGGGTCGGCGCATCCGCGATATGGGGCTTGTGCCGGGGGCCGTGCTTACGGTTGTGCGAAGAGCGCCCCTGAAAGATCCCGTTGCGCTGCGCCTGCAGGATTTCACCCTGATGCTGCGCAACAATGAAGCTGATTACATAACCGTGGAAACTGATGAGGAGTAAATACGCATGGATACCGGCCTGACCGTTGCCCTTGCAGGCAACCCCAACACGGGCAAGACAACCCTGTTCAACAGCCTGACCGGCGCGCGCCAGCACGTGGGCAATTACCCCGGCGTGACCGTGGAGGAAAAGCATGGCATGTGTGAGCATAACGGCGAGCGCCTGCGCGTGGTTGACCTGCCCGGCACCTATTCCCTGACCGCCTATTCTCTGGAAGAGGTTGTGGCCCGCGATTTTCTCGTGCAGGATCGCCCCGCGCTGACCATTGACATCGTGGATGCTTCCAACCTCGAGCGCAATCTCTATCTTGCCCTGCAGCTGCTGGAACTCGGCATACCGATCATGATTGCGCTCAATATGATGGATGTTGCTGAAAGCCGCGGCCTGCGCATTGATGCGGACCGGCTGGCCGAACTTCTGGGCGTGCCGGTCGTGCCGATAGTGGCCCGCAGCGGCAAGGGTAGAACACAGCTCATCGAGACCGCCATTGAGGCAGCCCGCGCGGGAATCAGGCCGCGCACCTTTGAAATATCCTACGGCGAGGACCTGGACAGCGCCCTGGCTGCCATGGAGGAGATCATCATTCACGGGGCCTTCCTGACCGAAACGTATCCGGCACGCTGGACCGCCCTGAAATACCTTGAGAAAGACGCCCAGATCCTTGAGAAAGGGCGCATCGCTGCAGCGGACATCTCCGGTCAGCTTGAAGCCATCGCCCTGCGCACGGCAGCCCATATCAGCGCGACACTGAACACCTACCCTGAGGCCCTGATCGCCGACCACCGCTACGGCTATATACACGCGATGATGAAAGGCGTTGTGCAGCGCCAAGCAACCAAAGACCGCATGTATCTTTCAGATACGTTGGATGCGGTGCTCACCAACCGGCTCGTGGGTCCGCTCATTATGCTGCTTATCCTGCTGGGTCTGTACAAGTTCACGTTTACCTACAGCGAGGTGCCGGTCGGCTGGTGTGAAAGCATGTTCGGATATCTGGGGGACCTGGCCGACCGTGCGCTGCCCGACGGACTGCTTAAATCACTGATCATATCAGGCATCATCGACGGCGCCGGCGGTGTTCTGGGGTTTGTTCCGCTTATCATGTTCATGTTCTTCGGTATCGCCATTCTCGAAGACACGGGCTATCTGGCCCGGGTCGCCTTTATGCTCGACCGCGTATTCAGGATGTTCGGGCTGCACGGCAGCTCGGTGATGGCCTACATCATTTCCGGCGGCATTGCCGGCGGTTGCGCTGTGCCGGGGGTCATGGCCGCGCGCACCCTGCGCTCGCCGCGCGAACGACTGGCAACCCTGCTGACCGCGCCGTTCATGAACTGCGGTGCCAAGCTGCCGGTCATGGCCTTGATGATCGCCGCGTTTTTTGCCAGCCACGAAGCGCTGGTCATGTTTTTGCTGACGCTGCTGGCCTGGGCGGTCGCGCTGCTGTCAGCCCGGCTGCTGCGCTCAACCGTCATCGCCGGAGCATCAACCCCGTTTGTCATGGAACTGCCGCCCTATCGTCTGCCCACGGTCAAGGGCCTGCTGATCCACACCTGGGAGCGTACCTGGCAATACATCAGGAAGGCCGGCACCGTGATTCTGGCAATCTCGATCGTGGTCTGGGCCATGATGACCTTTCCGCAGCTGCCCGCTCAATCGCTGCACACCTATGAAAAGCTGCGCACCGAAGAACTGATTTCCGCGCCCGCGGCCGCGCAGGAGCTCGACAGCGCCGAAGAGGACGCTGAACTGAGCGAATCCGCGCTGCAGCTCAGGCAGGCACTTGACGCAGTCGACCGCAAAGAATCTGAAGCAGCGCTGCGCAACTCCATTGCCGGCCGAATCGGCACCTCGCTTGAAGGCATAAGCCGTTTGGCCGGCTTTGACTGGCGCACCAATATCGCTCTCGTCGGGGGCTTTGCGGCCAAAGAAGTCATCGTGTCCACGCTTGGCACAGCCTACTCGCTGGGCGAGATCGCTCCCGAGGAAACCGGCTCGCTCCCTGAAACACTGGCCTCATCTCCCGGCTGGAACCCGCTGGTAGCCGTCAGCCTGCTGGTGTTCGTCATGTTTTATGCGCCCTGCTTTGTGACCGTGGTGTGCATCGCGCGCGAGGCCGGTTCCTGGAAATGGGGAGCCTTTTCAATAGTGTTCAACACGGGGCTGGCATTTGCCATGTCAGTGGCGATTTACCAGGTCGGAAAGCTGTTTATCTGATGGAAACGCTCATTGTACTGTGCATTGTTTTTGCTGCCGTGGCCCTGCTTGTGCGCCGCTTCATGAAACGGGGGCCTGTAAGCGGCTGCGGCTGCGCGTGCAGATCCTGCAGCCCTGGTGCCGTGCGCGCGCAGTGCGGTACTGCGGAAGGCAAGAAAAAAGATCCGCCGGCAATGACGGCCTGACAGCACAACACGAAAGTTTTATGTACTCATGCAGTGGCGGGTTTATGAAGGCAGGTGGGAAAGCGACGGGTTTTTTCGTTCACTGTCCGAGGTGAGCACGATAAACAATGAAAATATTTTTTTATAATAAAAGTTAGGCCAACCTAACCATGTTGATAGTAATTGAGAGGCAAGTCTGACGTTGTATCACGCAGTCGCTCCGGCAGCAAGGCAGAAGCCTGCGGCCGAAGAC
This sequence comes from Deltaproteobacteria bacterium, assembly GCA_016875025.1. GTDB lineage: Bacteria > Desulfobacterota > WTBG01 > CAIYCZ01 > CAIRTM01 > CAIRTM01. The sequence continues at coordinate 3,876 of VGSH01000017.1, read as the reverse complement.
CACACAACCCAAGGGAAGGAAAGGATGCATCATGCAAAACGTATTGAAAGCAAACAGCACGAATGAACACGCGCAGCACGCCGGCCACTCATGCGGACATACCTGCGGATGCGGCGGCACCTGCGGCGCACACTGCGCCTGCAAGCGCAGGGAACGCGAACGCCTGCTGGCACTCAGCCTGATTGAGCGCGCGGCGACGTACCTGGACCCGGCCCACATCTGACAGGCATTCGGCAACGAATCTTTTTTCGCAGGCTGTTTAAAATCTCCGGATGAGGCAACAACGGGACAGGCCCCGCACGCGTTGTCGTGAAAATCGTTGCTGTCGTGGCTTTTATCGCGGGGAGATCGTTCTGCCGTACCATGACCGGCAAACAAGGTGGATGCAGCGGGAAATGCTGCGGCTGCACTTGTCTCAAAACCGCATATACTGTGCCTTCGAAAGGAACCTGAACATGCAATTGTGCGCACGACAACGCCGCCTTGTGCTCCGGTCTTACTACTGTTTCACGCAATCCGACCTGACCGACAGGCCGGATGTACCGGTACAACGTTGCGCTGAAAAAAACATTGACACACAGGAATGTTGTGCTACGATAATTAAATTCGTAACAAAATAAATATAACAAAGACGTTCGTAAAAAATTGTGAAAGGAGGTCATAAGCTTAAATATTTTTGAATCTATGGTTGATACAGTGGCATGCAGCGGTTTTTGGCTTACCCAAAAGTAGCACAAACGTAATTATCGTAGCAAATAAGGAGAAATACCATGCATATCCCCGCATCAATGTTAAATGGATCGGTGTGTTCTGTAACGCTGGTTGCCGGCGCGGCTGGTGTCGTTGCCGCAGCCCTGGCAGCCCGCACGGCACAGGAAAAACCCTCGCCCGCGCGCTTTGCTGCTGTTACTGCGCTGATTTTTGCCCTGCAAATGCTCAATTACCCGGTTCAAGACGGGACATCGGGCCACATGGTGGGAGCCATGCTGGCGGTTGCGCTGCTGGGCGTTCCGTTTGCGGTCATTTCGCTCTCAAGTGTGCTGGCAGTGCAGGCGTTCTTCTTCGGCGACGGCGGTGTCAATGCGCTCGGCGCCAATATTCTCAATATGGCTTGCATCGGCGCAGGCCTGCTGGGGTTTGTTTTTCACAGGGCTGTCAAAGTCGGGGTGCCCCATACGGCAGCGCTGGCCGTGGCGTCATTTCTGTCAGTTCTTGCCGGAGCAGCGGTCTGTTCAATTCAGGTTGCCATGTCAGGGGCTGTCGAATTCGGCCGGGTCATGCCTGCCATGCTTTCAGTGCATGCCGTGATCGGGCTTGGCGAAGCTCTTTTGACAGTAGCGGTCGTTACGGTACTGCACAGGGCGGAAAAGCAGTGGAGCTCACATGAACACGCTTGTGCAGTGGGTGCGGCGGCGCTTGCGATTGTTGCGGCCTCAGTAAGTCCGTTTGCCAGCGGTTTTCCGGACGGGCTCGAATGGGTTGCGGAAAAGTTGTCATTTGCAGCGTTTAACGGCCTGGATATCCCGGCCATATTCCCTGATTATCAGGCGACATTCATCAACAATCCCGGGCTCTCAACCGTGATCGCCGGGTGTATCGGCAGCGGTATTGTTTTCGCCTGTACCTTTGCAATCGGGCGGATGTTAAGAACAACACGGACTGGCATAGTATAATTTCAATCGTCAACGGAAAGGATACAGAAGCATGGAATTAAAAAATACACGAGGGAAAAACCGCACTGTCCGGCTGATTGCGGCGCTGTGTATGTGCATGGCAAGCGTTGCAGCCTCAGCGCAGGCGGCATGGTGCGCCGGAGTGGACGACATCCGGGCGCAGGAAGAAGAAACCGGCTATGTTTTCTTTGAGAGGTTTACATTCGGCCTTGAGGCCGTAACCGTTTTGCAGGGTTCAGTTAATAATAATCACAACTGGAAACGCGTTCCCGGCTATCCCACCCGCCACGACAGGGAAAAGCTGCAGGTTCTCACCGACCTTAAACTTGAAGCGCGGCTGTGGCAGGGCGCATCCGCACTGGCGCGCGTTGAGGCGGCCGACGGAACCGGGCTCTCCCGGCAGGCCGGCGGCCTGACGGGAGTCAATGACAATGTCAAAGACTTTGATGAAAAGGTTGCAGAGTTCTGGATCGAGCAGGCGCTGTTTGATGAGCGCCTGGTGATCACGCTGGGCCGGCTCGATCCGTTCGCGTATTTTGACACCAACGAGGTCGCCAATAATGAGCGCGGCCAGTTCCTGTCAAGCCAGTTCGTCAACAGCCTTGCCATCGACAGCCCTGAGTACGCTTACGGCGCGCGCATCACCGTTACCCCGCTTGCATGGATTGCGTTGAGCGCGGGCGTGTTTGAGGATGGGCGCAAATTTGCGAACATATCAAAAGACCGTCTTTCAATTGGCGAGCTTGCCGTTATGCCTGAACTGCTCGGCCGCGCCGGCACCTATCGCATATATGCCTGGCATAACAGCAGCGACCATGAAAAACTCAGAAACCCTCAAAACAACAATGAATCCGGCACCGGCTTCGGCATAAGCTTTGACCAGTATCTTACCGACAATGTGTGCGCTTTTGCGCGCTGGGGCAGACAAAGCAGCGACATTTATGAGGCGAAGCAGGCCTGGAGCCTGGGCGTCCAGGTTGCGGGTAGCGCCTGGCAGCGGCCCGATGATGTGTTCGGCCTGGCCTACGGCCGGGCTGTGCCGGGCGGGGCGTTCCGGGATCAATTGCGCGCCGATGCCATCCGCACGGCCGATGAAGGCCGGATTGAGGCCTACTATAATTTCAAGCTCAACAAGCACATCTTTATCAGCCCCGATATTCAGGTGGCGCATAATCTTACCGGTGCACGCAAGGCCAACACCGTCACTACATTCGGCCTGCGTCTGCACGTGGTTTTATAGAGTATTTATTGTTTTTCTGCAGCCTTTTTAAAAGAAGATGTAACCCCGTTCGTGGTGAGCCTGTCGAACCATGAACGGGGGCACATTTTTTCTGAAAAAGGCTACAGGAAAAAGTTACATGCTCTAGTCTGCTCTACTACAGCACCGCAGTGATATTCGCTATACAGAAAAGCGTGCCGAACAGGGCAATGGCAGCTCCGGATGCAAGGCCGACTCCCCGTTTAATCCACAGCGCCGCATTTTTAAAAAAAGATTGACAGGGGATTAAAATACCATATAATTTCTCATCTTTGTCACTGAGTAAATAATTTGATCCCCAGTAGCTCAGTCGGTAGAGCAGGTGGCTGTTAACCACCGGGTCTGTGGTTCGAGTCCGCACTGGGGAGCCAATTAAAAGCCCGATTCCGCAAGGAATCGGGCTTTTTTACGGAGGGGCTGCAGAGACTCATTACGTTTATATTCTCCGAAACAGTAATGCTGATCAACTTTACACCGGTCAAACTTCTGATCTGCAGCGCAGGTTAAAAGAACACAACAGGCATTCGGGTTCTCGGCAAAAATATACGGGGCCCGACAGCGGTATATGGGAGTTGCTGCACGTTGAGAAATATGAATCGAAAACAATAGCGATTCGACGGGAGAAGTTTTTGAAATCCGGCAAGGGGCGTGAATGGCGAAAAGAGAAGCTGGGGATATGACCGCTTATGATGGCTGTTTCCGCCGGAGGCAGCCAGTCCGTCTGGGTGGAGTCGAGTTTGCACTGGGGAGCCAGCTTTTATGATCCCCTCCAGAATTCTGGAGGGGATTTTTTATGGTGCGCCCAGCATGGGCGCACTCTTGCGGGTGTAAGTCCCGCCGTAAGTTGATCACAGCGAACGAAGTGAAGCGCAACTGCGTGAGGGCGACCGAGCGTGGGGAGGAAGCGTGGAGCGAAGCTGCGAGCCGATGAACAAGAACCGGATA
>VGSH01000016.1 GCA_016875025.1 Deltaproteobacteria bacterium | reverse complement strand
GCATCACATTAAAAGCCAAAATCTTTATAACAGCCGCGCATACGATTTGCCGCGGAGCAAAATAGTGTGCTTGCGCCCTCGAACAAGGGCTTTTATTTTTACTCGGAACAAACTTCACGGATTCAGGAAATTGTCAGTCCATCTCGGCCGATATACAAGTTCAGTTGAAGGCAAAGTTGATAGAATTATTGAGCGAAAAATTGGTTCATATGTTGAGGAATCGGCCGCAGAGCAAGAACCTACTACTATTATAATTCCTTTCTCTGTTGGGATCATGGACTGTAAGGTAGTTATTGGCCCGATGCCGGCAGAATTCATCTCCAGCCTCCCCCAAATCATACTATTTTGTTTATCAAAAATAAGTTTACCAGCTTGGATCTCTGATACGCCAAAACTAAATTTTCCTGCATACTCCTCGGCATCTTCCTGTAAAGGAAATTGTTCAAATTTCTCCAGGTCTTTTTGGGGAATCCGTCCAGAGTTTTCTATTTTGATAAGAATATAGGGGTATTCAAACCAATTTTCTGAGGATTCTAATTGAAAACCATAGTCGTAGTGCTGCACGGGATAATCTGGGTTTCTCTTAGCAAGGATTTTTGCATGTTCGTCGAGGATGTTTCTGGGTATTTCACGCCACCCCAATGGAAACGAGATACTAAATTCAGGTTTTTTATGTTTATCGGTGTGTGCAGTCGCAGTTGCCAGAATTTTGGCAGTGATTTTCCTAATTTCATTGTTTGGAATGGTGGGGAGCTTTTTGATTTCTAGGATAAGTTTGTCCTTGGAAAGAATATCCTCAAATAATGGACTTGATTCAGGTAGGCGACTTGCTGTAGCAATAGCCGTAGATACTAAGTTCAAAGTACTGTGATTATTGCCTTTAAGCTTCCTCCCGAGGCCAATAAAGTAATCATTAACAGTAAAGTCAAGCCAGTGGTCAAAAGAGAGACATTCAGAGCAGATAAGTGGTATAGCAACAGCCTTTCTTCCTGAAGATGTTTCGCAAGATAAAGTTACTTCATCGTTTTTCTTGAGGCCCGCCAAGAATTCTAGGTTTTTTTGCTTCGCAGAGAGGTCTAAATTTTCATGTTTCATTAAAATACGCAAATTAGAAAAACTGTCTTGCTTCCATTTCAGGTCGATAAGATAATAATCAGTGGATATGCGTTCAATGCGGTTGACCTTGGCAGGGAAAATAATTGTTTTATTCACGTATGCTCTATCGCCTGCGACAACGTTTTTTTTGAAGTCTTGTTCTATCTTAGCCAGTGTTGTGACAACAGGCAGTTCCCTTTTGCTGAAAATTCCAAAACCGTTGCCTCCATTTATAGCGACAAGTAGATCGTTTTTAAGAAGATTAAGGAGCAGATTTATTTTTTTGGCGTTAAGCGGATCTTCTAGTGAGCGTCTGGCTCGGACAAACAATGCTTCAAAATCGTCATCTTCAAAAAACCCGTCGAGCCAATCAAGGTCATCTGTAGCTACGGTTTGTCCGCGTCCAGATCGCGTCTTTTCAATAAAGTTATTAGCGCTATCCTGTAATTTCTTTTGTTCATATTGCCGTATCATAAATATTGCTAAACCGACAATGAAGATCAGTGCTAAAAGCACAAGCATATAATGCCAACGACGAGTTTTCTTTTTCGATATATCTTTTTGGTTTTCTGTCATGACGACTGCCTAAAATTTAAGGTTTGCTGAAGATTTACTGGCCCAATTCCCTTCGCTCCCCGAAACGCTACAAGAGCTCTTCTGCCTTTTTTGTAAATCGAAACGGGGTTAACAGCCCGTAAGACTTAATAAATGCTCTTTAAAAATTGACCCGTTTTCAAGGCTCGGTTAGAGGGGCTATATGGAAACGATACAGACACTTTGCAGCATTTATAGTTTCCAGGTTTTTGAGCCCGTGCCACATTTTCCCCTGCTTCAAATTTCAATTAATAACTAACCACCTTTAAACCTGTCAATTGTAAAGACCCGTAACTATGAAGCATTGTTACGCCCATGCAGCAACGCTACGCTCATATGCCCAACGAATCAGGGCAGAATTCTTGGCCGGATCTGTACATAAATACGCCGGTTCTGGTTGTATCCCAACGCGGCCCAAATCCAAACGGTCCGCATCCCAGCAGGTACATATCGTAATATCTCCGGTTGTGGCCCCCTTTGAGTGGTGCTCGCAAGCGCTAACCAGCAGCTCAAGCTCATCCGGAGCAAACAAGAGCATCCTTCTCGAAACCAAATTGCGTACAAATTTGCCAGCCCGCAGACCATGACCTGGGTCGAGTCCGTCATTGCTTCGACAGGAATCGTGGACAAAGGCAAAAGCCTCCACTACTCTTTTATTTGCGCCAGTCAACCGAGCTAGTTGAAGACCATTCTCACGCACACGCGCCCAGTGGGACACGCCATGAATGCCACACCAATCCAAGGCAAAGTTTTCCTGAAGAACCCTGACCAAATCTTGAGTTATCATCGATAGAAACACCTAATACGAAAATCCACCCAAACGACGTGATCGGTTGGCTTGCCTTCTCAAGGCCATGCGTATATCGATTTGCCAAATGGTTCTATGTATGGCCCACATCTATCATCTGTCCTGATATGTAAGTCATTCTGCCAGTACCCACGTAAAAACTCAAGCACTGCATAACACGAAAGAGCGCTATCAAATTCATGGTCATTCTCAAATTCGCATGGAATGCCTCCCAGTCTGTCCGTCAGAAAGTCTGTCATTTCCGGAGCCGTATTAGCCCAGTCATGCCTTTGATTTGTTATGGCAAAATACAGTACTTTTGGGTGCGTTTCAGATATGATGGAATTCGGGTGGTTATTAAAGAACCAGCTTTTCACGGCTACACCACCGATGACCATAGAGCCATATAATGCATTTGGGGAAACGACACTAGGGGCAACAGCAGGATATGTATTTCGCAACCAATGATCAGCAGGTCTCCAACCGCTGTGGCCTGTTGCCCATTTAGTCAAGCTATCAATGCCTATGCCGCAGACATTGTCATGCCCTGAAAACCATTGTATCACTTCATCTATGGTGCCTTTCGTTTGGACAATTATATTTAGAGGAGCATATGAATCATCCACAGACAATGCAGCAACTCCATGATTGCCATTACCCCCAGGATCATATCCAAGAATAGTCTTCATTATTACTTGGCCTCACGCAAAGGTTAAAAATAAACCAGGAATAGCCGGATCAACCTCAGGCATTTTCTCGATGATTTCATGTTTATCCTGAATCCTAAAACAGGTTTTTAAAAAAGGTGACGGATTTATTTTTATGTATTAACGGATAGTGCCGCCTGTCAGGCGCCCGCTTTTTTGTTTCTGGCATGGGCGGTCATGGCAGCCTCAAGCGCGCCTCTGAGCTCTTCATCCTTGATACAGGCGGCCTGCTCACTGATATGGAGCTGTTCGCCGGGACTCAATTCCGGCAGCGGCTCAGTATCGACCGGGTCCTGCGGCCGCGGCACAGGGCCAACTTTGAAACGGATATCGCTCATCGGCGTATCCGGCAGCATGGCATGCAGCCGCTCCAGAATCTGCGCCTTCATGAAGCGCATTTCGTGCAGCCAGTTCGAGTTGCTGACCGCTACCTGCAGCACGCCGCCGACAAGCATGCTCGGACAGGACTCGCGGGCGAACACCTCGCCGACCGCCTCGCTCCACACGCGCGGCAGCAGCACCTGACCGCGGCGGCCGCCATCAAGACCCGGCAGCAACCTGTCTACCAGTTCGTTCATTGCGTGCGTACTGCCTGTGCGCTTCATGGCGCGGCCGTGCCTGCTGAGCTGCTGAGCGATGATGCGGGCTTATGGCAGAACATGCAACGGAACTCAGGCGGATGGGTTTTGGAAAGCGGTGTTGTGTCCTGTGAGTGACAGGTGCGGCACACCTGTTCGGCCGCCTTCTTGCCGTCATCGCGATAGGCCTGCAGTGCTTCTGCGTGCGTTTCATCCACGGGTATGCGCAGTGTTGTCTGCTCAGTGGTGAGCAGCCACAGGCACAGCACGACCACGGGAATCAACAGGATAAACAGTATATCAGCTCTGCGAAATTTCATGCATGCATCTCCGGCCTTGTTCAGCCCGCGCCAAGAATCGAGCCGCTGGTGTAAAATGTCCCCGCAATGCAGGCCGTGAGCAGGCAGGCCAGGGTCGCGGCCAGCAGGGCGCGAAACCCCACCCGGCTCAGCTCCGCGGTCTTATCCGGCACCAGGGCCGAGACCCCGCCGATGAAAATCGCCATGGACGCCAGATGCGCAAATCCGCACAGGGCATAGGTGGCAATAACGGTTGAGCGCGGGTTGGCAATCGCGCCGTCAGCCATGGCTGCGGCCAGATGCTGATAGGAGACGACCTCGGTTACAATAAGGCGCTCGCCTATGATGCGCGCGATCAGCACGGCATCTTCAAGCGGCACCCCGATAATAACGGTCAAGGGATAAAACACCAGGCCCGCCAGGCCTCGCAGCGACCAGTCAACCTGCAGGCCCGCAGCGCTGTTGATCCAGGAGCCCAGCGCGATTATGCCAAGGTCGACCAGCGCCACCAGGCCCAGCACGGCCAGCAGCAGGGCCACAATTCCCACAACCACGCGCACGCCGGTATTGGCGCCGTTGATAACAGCCTCAAACACACTGTGCTCGCGCTCATAAAAGGGCGCAACCGATCTGCCAAGCGTTGCGGGCGCGCCCGTTTCAGGCACAACCAGCTTGGACATGATCAGGGCTGAAGGCGCGGCGATGATGGAGGCTGAAACAAGATGCCCGGCAATGGCGGGAAACTGCTCCTGCAGGGTGAAGACATACAGGGCCAGCACGTTTGAAGCCACCGTGGCCATGCCGCAGGTCAGCACTGTGCAGAGTTCCGAGCGGGTCATAGTGCGCAGGTAGGGCTTCACGGTCAGGGCTGATTCAACCCCGACGAACATGTTGCTTGCAGCGCACAGAGACTCTGCTCCGGAGATGGCGAAAAGCCTTGTAAACAGGGCGGCACAGCGGCTGATCAGCCAGGGCAGCACGCCGATGTAGTATAGAATCGACATCAGGGCTGAGAAGAAAATAATCGTGGGGAAGGCCTGAAACGCAAGAAAAAATCCAAGCGACGGCTCACCCGCCTCACCGATTGCGCCCGGAGCAAGGGCCAGCCTGCCGAACACGAAGCGCGAGCCGGCCGAGGCGGCCTCCAGCACGGTAATGACCGCAGAATTGATCCCCAGAAACAGCCGGGACCCAATCGGAACCTTGAAAATAAAAAGCGCGAAGACCGCCTGCAGGATAAGCGCCCCGCGGAGCAGGCGCCAGTTGATTGTGCGCCGGTGCGTCGAGAACAGCCAGCCCAGGCCCATGATGATAAAAATGCCGCAGAAACTGACCAGATTGTACATGCCCATACTGTATGTTTCGTCTGCACGGCACTGATGCGCAGCGCTTATCAGTGCTGCGATCGGCCGGTCATAAGTTTATAAAATGAACGTGCCTGGTTTAAAATGTTCTGGGAGAGGCTGACAATATCATGGGCGATGTCATCCTTGATGCCCGGCGAGGACAGGCGCTCGATCTGCTCAAGGCGCACCGATACAAACGAGAGGTATTCGATCATCTTGGCCACAACTATGTCTTTCACCTGCTCAAGTTCCGCAAGCTGGATATCGCTGATAATTTCAGCCAGGGCCTCACGGCCTTTGTGCTTTTCGCGCGGCCGGCTGGAAGCATCAAGGTCGAGCGCCGTGCCCGTCGAATCAAGCACGACCTGCTCAATTGCCTGCAGGCGTTTCAAGTAGGCCGAAATGCTGTCGAGCCGCTGGCGCAGCATACCGGGCGCCTGCGCGTCCGCAAAGCGTTTATTGGCCATCGCGATGCTGCCCCGGCGAATATCGCTGACCGGCTTATAAACGTGCCTGATAATCGAGCGGGCAAAGGCCTGCGTTGTCAGCAGCACCTGCTGCTGAATGAGCTTCTCGGGAACATGGCGGCGCCGGAGGGTTTTGTGCGGCCCGGTCGTCTGCTCAAGCGTAAAGCGGCAGCCGGCAAGCGCGGCAAGCTCACCCATGGTTGCAGGCTCATGTTCAGGGATGGCGCTGTTGTCTGCGTGCATCAGTTTGAAAATATTGATGCGCGGAAATATGATCAGCACGCGCAGCTCCGGCGAAATCCGGCCGCTGGACAGCAGGAAGCGGGCAAGATCGACATATTCGTTAAACAGCACCCTGATGAACAGCAGTTCATGCGCGGAAAAATCACCGGCATCCAGCGCCTGCGTTGAGCACAGTTTGTCCATGAGCTCCTGCTCATCGATGTCAAGCGTAAGACCCTTGTGGTGAATAAAATTTGCCGGTTTCTGGGGCGCATCAATTTTAAAAATACCCCGTCTGATGTTCCTGTCGTTGCCGACTTCCGCCAGGATATTGCAGCGCAGCGTATGGGTTCCCAGCAGCGCAATATAGTTGGCCTGCTCCATGCCCAGCGGCAGGCTCAAAAAGCTCACGGCATTCTCCGATCCCATGAAAATGTGAAACGTGACTCCCTGCTCACGCTGCGCCAGACTGCCGGCTTCGATGATGTCGTTAATCAGCGCCGCGGCCGTTTCACGGGCGCTGGAAAGGCTTACGCTGGTAAGAATTTCCTCCAGCACGCGTCTCTCGGCCCGCAGCGGAAAAAAGTCGGGCCCCAGCCCGAAAACGATTCCGAAACCGAGTTCCAGCGACTGCAGGCGCTGGTAAATAAATTTCTTATCCGCTATTTCCAGAAGGCGGTGGAAGAAAACATCCAGGATGTTTTTCATGATAACCGCGTAATCGGGGAGCAGCCGGCCCTGAGCGTCAGCGGCGATGGTAAGAATCAGCCCGCGCATCATCTCATTAACGGTTGCCTCGGGGGTGCCGTGCTGCATGCGTGCCGTGTTGCCGAAGCTGACGGCAATGCGCCTGCTGCTGATATCCACCTGCACGTCCGAGGCGAAGTTGTCGCTGTAAAAGGACTGCTCCCTGCACCACAGATCCGTGGCCTCGCGCACAACCAGACGCTCGATCTGGTAGAGGCGGCGCCTGGCGATGTCTGATTTTTTGATTCCGGCAAGGTTCATGGGCGTGTCAGCATTTCACAGGCATGCAGCAGGGTTTCTCGTGAGGGTCTGCGGCTGTCCGGCAGGCCATTCCCCCACGACTACTCATCATATCCATTATTTTTTCAAACCACAATAAATTTCGAGCATATACCCCGCCTGCGCCGACGTGCGAACATCCGTGTAAAATTTATGTAATACATCTCGCCGGGCATATTGACACGCGGTGAAGCCGCTTTATTTTTTTTCGGTTCCATGGTATGAATTTTTTACCGTTAACCGAGCAAAATTAACTGCACCGTGCATATTCAACGCGAGGGAAAAACCATGATACAGGTAAGGAGCCTGACAAAAAAATTCGGGCCGATTACAGCGGTCAATGATGTTACGTTTACAGTTGCGAAAGGTGAGGTACTGGGCTTTCTGGGACCCAACGGCGCCGGAAAATCAACAACACTGCGCATGATGGCCGGCTACCTGCACCCGAGCGCCGGCACCGTCGCCATCGACGGTATCGACATAGCCGCCGACCCGATAGCCGTCAAGAGAAAAATCGGCTATATGCCCGAAACAACGCCGCTGTACCGCGAAATGACCAGCCGGGAATATCTGGCGTTCATCGCCGAAGCGCACAGGCTCAGGGACGCCGGGCAGCGCGTCGATCAGGTGATCGAAACGGCCAACCTGGGCGCGATCAGGCATCAGCTTACCGGAACGATTTCCAAAGGATACCGCAGCCGGCTGAACTTCGCGGCCGCGATCATCCACGACCCGCCGGTTCTGCTGCTGGATGAACCCACCGACGGACTTGATCCCAACCAGAAAAATGAAATCAGAAAGCTCATCAAAAACCTGAGCCTGAACAAGGCGATCATTGTTTCAACCCATATTCTCGAAGAGGTTGAAGCCATGTGTTCACGCATACTTATTATTTCAGAAGGCAGGCTCGTGCTGGACGGCTCCCCCGGAGATTTGCGCCGCAGCGTTCCCCGCAGCCCCGCTGCGATACTGGCTCTCAGGGCGCAGGATAAAAGCGCGGCCGAGAGCGTGCTCGGGTGCGCGCTGAGTGCCCTGGGCACGGGACCGGCCGGCTTTGAGCGCTTCCGGCTGAACACCGCTGAGCGGCCTGCAAGCCTCTGCGCGCGCCTGGCCGCCGCCGGCATTGACTGCGAGGAAGCCTGCTACTGCGAAGCGCCGCTCGATGACGCTTTTCGCCACCTGACCCGAACCAAGGAATAAAAGGAGACATGCGCATGCACTCAGCCTGGATTATCATTAAAAAAGAGCTGCGCGGCTATGCCTGCTCACCGCTGGCCTTCATTTTCCTGACAATTTTTCTTGCCTTCCAGATGGGATTCACCTTTATTCTCGGCAGGTTCTATGAATCAAACCAGGCAAGCCTCGACATTTTTTTCAGCTTCCAGCCCTGGCTGTATCTGTTCCTGATTCCCGCGATCGGCATGCGCCTGTGGTCTGAAGAAAAAAGTTCCGGCACGATCGAGACGCTTGCGACCCTGCCGCTGGGCATGCCCGCGGTGATTGCCGGCAAGTTTCTGGCATCCTGGCTGTTCGTTCTCGCAGCGCTGCTGTTGACATTTCCGATTGTCATCACGGTGGTGTACCTGGGCTCACCTGACCCGGGTCCCATACTGACCGGCTACGCGATGTCCTGGCTGATGGCCGGCGCTTTTCTGTCCGTCACCTGCTTCACCAGCGCCCTGACGCGCAATCAGGTTATCAGCTTCGTGCTGTCGGTGATCATCTGCTTTGTCTTCCTGCTGGTCGGGTTCGGCGTGTTTCACGAATACCTTGAATTTCTGCCGATAGGCCTTGTTGATTTTCTGTCAGGTCTGGGATTCATCCCGCATTTTCAGCAGGCAATCCGGGGAGTAATCGATTTGCGCGATGTGATCTATTTCATCTCGATCATTGTGTTTTTCCTGATTCTGAACGCTGCGGTTCTTGACGGCAGCACCGAAAGCTAAGGGGGTATGCGCATGAAAATCAACAGCCTGTTCAGCGCCACCAGCATCCTGATCATGTGCGCTGCGCTTGTATGCCTTAATTTTATAGCCGCCCGCATCAACGCAAAACTGGACCTTACCGGCAACAGGCTCTACAGCCTTTCCGAGGGGTCGCGCGCCATTGCCGCAGGCATCGACGACGAGGCCGTGATCCAGTATTTTTTCTCGCGCTCGGCCGAAACCCTGCCGGTCATGCTGAAAGACTACGGCCGGCGTGTACAGGAAATGCTGAACGAATTCGCTGCGCTTTCGCCCCGGCTGCGCCTTGAGGTCTATGATCCGCGTCCGGATTCGGATGAAGAAGAGATGGCCGTGCGCTACGGCATTCACGGAGCGCAAATCGCGGACGGCACATCCTTTTTCATGGGCGCGGCCCTGCAGTTCCAGGGCGAAACCCATGCGATTCCCTTTTTTGATCCGCGCCGGGAAGCGTTTCTGGAATATGATATCGCCAGTTTGCTCGCGCGCGCGCGGGAAACCGGGGGCCGCAAGGTCGTGGGACTGCTTTCAGGCATGGCGCTCTCATCACAGCAATTCACGCAGCCCCTGATGATGCAGCAGGCATCGGCTGAGGACTGGCTGTTCGTGCAGGAGCTTGAGCGTACCTTTGAAACCAGGGTGCTCTCGGTTGGGCTTGAGGAAATCCCGGGCGACATTGATCTGCTGCTGGTGCTGCACCCGCTCGCTGTTTCAGAAAAAACCGAATACGCGATCGAGCAGTATATTCTGCGGGGAGGCAAGGCCGCTCTCATCGTCGACCCGTCGGCGCGCAGCGTGCCCGATACATCGCAGGCAGCGCAATTCGGCCGCGAGACTGGCTCGCGCTCAAACCTGCCGACTGTTTTTAAAACCATCGGGGTGCACTACGATGATCAGCTTGTCGTTGCCGACAGCCGCTACTCCACCCGGGTCAGCTCCCGCTCCGGTCCGGTGCAGTACCCGTTCTGGCTGTCGCTCGACGGTGACAGCTTCAACCGCGATCAGATCATCACAGCCCTGCTTGAATCGATGATGCTGATTGAGCCGGGATTTTTCAAGCCCGCGCCCGATTCGGGCGTGGGGTTCACTGCGTTGATCAGCACGTCCAGATCCCTCGGCACGATCCGCTCATCCCAGCTGGCGCTCATCACGCCTCAAAATGCCGACAAATATCAACCGGCCGACGGCCCCCTTGCGCTGGCCGCGCTCGCAACCGGAAGGTTCCGCTCCGCCTTTGCTGAAAAGCCCGATGGCAGCAGCTATGCCGGGAGCCACCTCGCGCAGGCTGATCAGGATGTTACCGTGCTGCTGGTCGGGGACGTCGACTTTATCAGCAACAGCTACTCATTGCGCAATCTCAATTTTCTCGGGCAGAACATTATCCAGCCGCTCAATCACAATATCGCCTTTCTGACCAATGCGCTGGAATTCATGACAGGATCAACCGAGCTGATCTCCATCAGGTCGCGCGGCACGTTCCAGCGTCCGTTTGAGCGCGTAGCGGAGATTGAAAAAAAGGCACAGGCGAAATGGTACAGCGTGGAGCAGGAACTCACCGACAAAATTCAGGAACTGCAGCGCACGCTCAATCAATTGCAGAGCGCCAGAAGCCAGGACAACCTGCTCACGCTGACGCGCGAGCAGCAGGCAGAGATCGACCGCTTCAAGATTGAGCAGCTCGAATTCAAACGCAAGCGGCGCGATGTGCGTAAAAACCTGCGCCAGGACATCGAGCGCCTGGGTACAATCCTGGCCGTAGTAAACATTACGGTCGTACCGTCGCTGGTGCTGCTGGCAGGCCTCTATATCTACTTCAGGCGCGCCGGAGGCAGACCGCTGCTCGGGAAACGGAGAAACGCATGAAAAAAAACTACGTGACCTTTATATCACTGCTGATTATCGCTGCTGCAGCGGTTATCTATGCCGTATCGAACCGCGACACACGCCCGGCCGCTCAGAGCCTGCATGCCTATGTCAACCCTGCAGACCTGAAGAGCGTTATCATCGCACGCGCTCAAGACAGCATCGAGCTCGTGCCGCAGGGCGCGTCATGGTTCCTGCGCGAAAGCGACCTTTTGATACCGGTTGATGCGGCCGCCATGCTCAAGCTGCTTGAGTTTATCAACACGGCCGCCATTGTGCAGCGCGCAACATCAAATCCCGATACATGGCCGCGTTTTGACCTGAGCGAGGAGGGCGCCCTCACCATTACCCTGCAGACCGGAGCCGGTTCTTCGACAGTATATGTCGGCAAGCCTAAAGACAACGCCTCGCAGTTTGTGCGCCTGCCCGGCGACCCTGCCGTCTATCTGGTCTCAAACACGCTCGACACCGGGACTGAGCCCTGGCGCTGGCACTACCGCAAGATACTGCAGTATGCGCCCGAGCTGCTTGCGGCCATAGACTACGGCTGCGCACAGACGACGATTCGCCTGCAGCGCGATGATGCAAGCGGAATACTCGCGCCGCACAATGCGCCTGCAGGGAAACTACCTGCTGATACGGGGAAGCTCACCGAGGCTTTCCGTGATCTGAGCGTGGGCGAATATGTGCCGCGCGAGCAGGCCCCGACGGGTGAGGCGCTTGTGACCCACACGCTGCATTTCACGGACGGTTCCTCGGCTGCGCTTCGTTTCTTTGAACGGGACGATGAGAGCGACCGCCCGCCTTTTCTTGATATCGTGTTCGGCGCTTCAGAGCCTGCGGATGAACAGCTGCGCCATGCACGCGATCTGTGCGCGCGCTATGTGTTTTCGCTTTCCTGGATCGACGCAGCAAAATACCGGAAAAGCTGCGAGGAGTTCTTTATTGATCCGCCCCCGGCTCAGCCAGCCGATCAGGACGGAGATACGCCGGAAAATGAGTAAAGCGGAGATCATTCATGCCAATCTATGAATTTTACTGTACCCCGTGCAACACCATTTTCAACTTTTTCTCCCGCAGCGTAAACACCACGGCTGTGCCGGCCTGCCCGCGCTGCCAGGCCCGGCTTGAGCGGCGCATGTCGCTTTTTGCCTGCATCGGCCGGGCCTCTGACAGCGATGCTGACGCGGACCTGCCCATTGATGAGGCCAGGCTGAGCGAGGCCATGGGCAGACTGGCGTCTGCGGCCGAGAACCTGAATGAGGACGATCCGCGCCAGGCAGCCGGCCTGATGTGCAAATTCTCTGAAATGACCGGCGTTAAGCTCGGCGACGGCATGCAGGAAGCACTGCGGCGCATGGCAGCCGGCGAAGACCCCGACAGCATCGAGGCTGACATGGGCGATATCCTCGAGCAGGAAGATCCATTCGCACCGGGCGGCAGCCCCGCGAAGCGCCGCCGCGCAACACCCCTGCGAGACGAAACGCTCTACGAACTGTAGCCCGGGCAGGCACAGGGGCCTGCCCCTACAAACCATATGCCTGTTGTGCTCACGGCTGGATGTCTTGTATCTGCGGCCGTCCTCCGCAGGAGTGCTGCTGCGGCGGATGGTTTTTTTTCAATAGACTGCTGCATACCTTTTCGGGTTAACCGATACATGACATCCACTCAACGCCTTATCCGCTTGGCAGCATGTTTACTGCTGGCAATCACTGCCATCTGCTGGTGCAGCCATGAGCCCGTCATTGCATCGCCCCTGCAGCCATTTCCGTTCGCGCCCGGAGAAAAATTGCACTATGCGGTGTACTGGGCCGGAATCAAGGCCGCCGAGGCCACCCTTGAGATCATGCCCATGACAGATCTGGATGGCAAACCAGCCTGGCATTTTGTCATGACCGCGCAAACGACACCGCTTGTCGCGGCAATCTATCCGGTTCATGACCGCATAGAGTCCTGGGCTGATGCGGATATGACCCGCGCGCTGCGCTACACCGAGTTCAAGCAAAAGCGCTTTGAAGTCAAGAATCTTTCCATCAGCTTTGACTGGGAATCGAACACAGCCCACACCGCTAAAAACGAAAAAAAACGGCTGGTTAAGCTCTTGCCGGGCGCATTCGATCCGTTATCGATATTTTATTTTTTCCGCATGCAGGAGCTGAGCGAAAACCTTGAGCTGTCGCGGCCCGTTGCAGACCGCAAGCGCTGCATGCAGGGGGTCGCAAACGTTCGAGGACGGGAAACGGTACAAAGCGGAGGCCGGCTGTGGGACACCTGGCTGGTTGAACCCGACCTGCGCCGGATCGAAGGGGTGTTTAAAAAAAATCCAGACGCCAGGATGCAGATATGGGTAAGCGCTGATGAGCGCCGCATACCCGTTCTGGTAAAAAGTAAAGTCGCTGTGGGCAGTTTTACCGCTGAGCTCGTTTCAATTGAGAGCCCGCAGCCGGCCGGGCAGCCGCCCTCACGTGCAAATAAATAAGCAGACGTTATGCACGCGAAGTCATGGTTTGCAGGGGCACGGCATGCCGTGCCCCTACCAGAAACCGTCATGTCCCGCCTCTGCGGGGAGTGATCCCGATTCATCGGGAATGAGCGCAATCACGCTATAGCGTGACAGATGTGCCCGTCCTCCGCAGTAGATCTGCTGCGGAGGGTGGACGTTTTTCAACCGCCCGGCACGACTACATCATCACGAAAGACACAAACACGCCGACCACGATCATAACCCCGAAAATCGGGAAGCAGTACCGGAACAGGGCCCTGCCGCCGATCAGAGTAATCAGCATCTTGACAAACGTGTTGGCAAGGGCCGCGAGCGTGATGCCCCGGGCCGCGATCATGTCGTCAAGATCGGCCCGAGCCAGATTTGAAAGCGACAGCGCAATCGGATCGACATCGGCAAAGCCGGTTACAATGCTTGAAACATAAATACCGGCTGTGCCGAAATACACCTGCCCTGCCCGGGCAATAAACAGAATACATCCGAACAGCAGACCGAACCAGACTGCCGGCCACAATTCAAAGGGGTTGCGCGCGCTGACATGCTCCCCCGGACAGGCCTCAGCAGAGCGGGAGTTGCGGCGCAGGAACCACAGCACCGCACAGCACAGCACTCCTGCCCCGCCGGCACTGCACAGCGGAAGCAGCAGCAGCCTGCCCACAGGAGGATGCACGGCAAAAACCTCAACCAGCACCCGCGCGAACATGACGGCCGAAGCAACAACAATCGCAAATGCAAATTCCGGAGCAAATGAAGGCTCAAGGCGGCTGCGGCGGCTGAAACCGAGCGTCAGTGCGGTACTGGAGGCCAGCCCGCCCAGCAGCCCCGCAAGACCGATACCCTGCCGGGCACCCAGTGTTTTAATCAGGATATAGCCGACAAAATTAATGCCGGCAATCAGCACAACCATCAGCCAGATGGTGTAGGGGTTGATGACATCCAACGGGCCGAATGTCTCGTTCGGCAGAACCGGCAGTATAATCAGCGTGATAACGCCGAACTGCAGGGCTGCGGCAATCTCACGGCCCTCAATTCTCTGCGACAGGCCCTCAAGCGGCCTCTTGGTCGCAAGCAGCAATACGGTTACCACCGCAAGCGCGGCTGCCAGGGCAGTGAGCTGCCACCACACGAGCGCCCCGAACAGAAAACACAGGTAGGCCGCAACCGCTGTTGTAATGCCGCCGGAACGCTCGCGTCCTGAAAAATACGCGGTGATAATCATTGCCGAAAACGTCACAAAGCAGACAGCAAAAGCCCAGGCCGCATAACGGTCATTAATCAGCGCGGCCGTACACCCCAGAAGCGATATGAGCGGAAAGGTGCGTATGCCGGCGAATGTTTCATGCTTTTCCTTTTCGCGCTCAAAGCCGATGAACAGGCCCAGCGCCAGCGCGATCCCGAAACGGATAAACAGGTCGGTCAATTCAGGCATGGCGGGTATATTCATATGCGGTCCTTCTGTTGCCCCGCCATATTACGGCAGGGCCGTCGGTGTGCCGGACAGTATATCAGACACCAAACCTCAGCACAAACCGGCACAGCGCGCATGTGGCGGTTTGCAGGCTCAGGCCGGCAGCTGCGTGAATATGACTTCCGCGTTTAAAATCCCGACCGGGAGATTGAGAATACGGGCGCGCTGCGGAACGATTTTAATAATGCACATGCTTGCCTGCACGGAAGCAAGATCAACCGCGTCCAGGTCAGGCCGCGCCTTGAGACCCATGATATCAAGCGCTTCGGCCCAGGCGTCCTCGCGTGTTTCGATAATCGAGGCCCGGCCCCAGATTTGAACACAGCGGCAGGTCGTGAACCCGGCGTAGCGGCCGTACACGCTGAAGGATACGTTCGGGTTGCGGCGGATAGTATAAATCTTCCCCCCGCCCTCGGTCAGGATGTAGATATCGACATCCCGGCTTTTGTAGCGCACCGGTGTTGAGCGCGGAACATCCTGCCAGCAGGTCGCAAGCGTGCCGACAGCGTTATTGCGCAAAAACCGGACCAGGCGCGCGCGCAGCTCATCAGGGCCGGGATGGCGCGCCGTGCGCTTGAGCACATTCACAAAATCAATTTCCAGCTTGCGATTGTAGTCCTGCTCGGCTTCCTGAATGCTTGCGTAGTCCATAAAAAAATTCCCCTGTTCTGCGATGAAAAGTCTGCACAAGCAATACCACAACCGCCACAAAAAAAACAGGGCCGCGCGAGCGGCCCTGCCTGTGTTGTGTACTTACATCTGCCGGGAGAAGATACTATCCCCCGGCACACACGCCTCAGTTATCAGCCTCAACCTTGAAATAATACACCTTCGGCGCTGAAGTCCTCTGACCCGCGCAATCCCGCACATCAAAGTAAAACATGTACTCGCCGGGCTCCATGCTCTCAATCGGCAGCGTAACCCGCGCACGATTCTTGCCCGTGGCATCCGTTGTTACCGGCAGCCATTCCCAAATCCACGATCCGTCATCGACAATCCTGCGATACCGCGCACGGTGCGTGCACAGACCGCTGCAAAACGCATAGTCATCGCTGAACGTCCACAGTACGTCATAATTCTGGTCAAGCACCATGGCCTGTGCGGCCGAGGTCGGCAGCAGAGGCCACGTACCGGCTGCCAGCCACGGGCCGCCTGTGATCACCGGCGGCGCATCCGTTACCGCAACCCGGAAATAATACGTATTCGACTCCGTTGTCTGAGAAGCGCAGTCGGTTACTGAATAGCGGAAGGCGTACGTCGTTGCATTCTGCAGGCTCTCTACCGGCAGCGTCACACGGGCTGTGCCCCTGGCTGCATTGGCCGTAACGTCAAGAGATGTCCAAGTGTCGGCGCCGACTGCCTGATACTCGGCCGCGTGCGTGCAGTCGCCTGAGCAGGAGGCAAAATCATCGCTGAACGTCCACAGCACGTCGTAGTTGGCGTCAAGATACATCGGGCTTTCAGCTTCGGTCGGCAGCAGCGGCCAGGGGCCGGCTGCCAGAAACGGGCCGTCGCCGAGAGAGGGCGGACCGTCCGGAATTGGTTCGCATACTCCATCAATACATTCGTAGCCCGGATCGCAGTCATCGTCATCGAGGCACTCCGGCGCCTCCTCGGCAAGGCGGTACACAACCGCACCGGTGTAATCAGTCGGCTCATTGCCCCTGAAGTTTGACGAGTTAACTGTTGATGCGACCAGATACATTTTTTGATTATAATCCGCGAACGACTGAAACTGCAGCACGGTTGAGTCACCCAATCCGTCTCCGCTTACCCGTGTCCAATTAATAGCGTCACCCGGCCCTGAGCCTTTCCATATTTCCGCACCCTCAACCGGATTGGCGGCAAACTGTATGCTTTGATTGGTTACAAGTGTTCCGACATAGATCGTATCGTTATAATTGTGCAGAAAGAACCCTGTATTAAGCACGTCACCGAATCCGTTATATGCCGGATCAGGAGATGTGTCCGCAACGCCGGTCACCGGGTCTTTTACACGGTCTGCACCACCCATGCTGAAATTCCAGGCGCCATCATCTTCCGATGCGCTGTCAGTATGATATATCATACCACCGGCTTCAAGCTTGGCAACGCCGACTAAAAGCGTATCGAGATACTCAACCCAGCTCCAGGCCTGGAATGCACTGCGGAAAAATTGCCCGCCGATATTCCATCCGAATCCGCTTTCATTGCTGCCCACTATATTATCATCAACCAGATAATCGACAATCGGGGTCCAGACATTATTACCATCCCGGCGATAGATGCGTGCGCCGCGTCCGTTACACCCGGCCGTTCCGGTTCCGCCGATCAGCAGGGTCTCCGTGCCCGTGACGCTCGTTTTAACCATTTTTGTCGCGCTTGAACTGACTGGAGCACCTTTGGCCGTGCCGGCGTTAGTGGCACACTCTGCATCGGTCAAAGTGCTACCGTCGCGCCAGTCCGTTCCGTGGATATTGCCGAAACTGTACGACGAATCCGCGGCCCAGACCAGGCCATCCGTCGTCTTCATAACTCGGGCACCCTGCTTATAATTGAGCCCGATCGATGCATAAAGCTCGTTATTCAATATTTCGAAATCAATAATTGACTTGTTCCACGGATCGCCAAAGCCCTGCGAATGGTCACCGCATGTTATTGCATAGGCGGCACCGGTGGTGAAACCCGCAAGATAACTCCACGGCCGGCCCGTATCGCCGCCGCCCATATCGTTCTCAGCGCACCAGGTGCTCTCCGCGGTAGCTGTAGCTATCTCGCTCTGCTGCACTGTCAACGCAGTCGCAGTATTGGAAACGACCATAAACAGACGCTTGCCGGGGACGACAACTCCTGATTCACCGTGAGTTGCAGCTGTATACGAAGCATCAACTTTAATAGTACAATTTGCAAGACTGTTGGTCGTCCAGCTCTTGCTGCTGTCGGTAAAAACAGCAGTTGTTGAACCGTCATTGTTGCCGCAGCTGGAAATTTCGGTCAGCGTTCCCGTAGCGGTCGAAGTATGGCCACCGATGACCGGCGTCCAATCGACCCCATCCGTACGCCAGATAAACGCACCGCTTGAGCCAAACAGGGCCGAACCCTGATACCCCGTAGAAACGCCCACATACAAACGATCCTTGAACTCGATCATATCACCCCAGATATTCATCATTGGATTGTAAATTTCCGGAGGAAAATAATCTAAACCGTTTGGTTGCGCCAGATATCCGTAATAATTACTCTGGTCGGTAAGACCCTGCACATGTATACGCTGCCATCCCTGGGCCGGCTGTGTTTTCCACAGTTCAAAGCCCGTCACATCATTGCGGGTCAGGGCATACAGGTTGCCCTTGTACGGAGTCAATGCAACTATATCAGTATTGTTACGGTCGATAAAGCCGGGTCCAGAAACCTTCTCCCACACTGAACCGTCATCAGCCGTCACCTCACCCACAGCAGCCGGAATATTAAGCGTACCCGGGGTCAATGAATCCAGAAAACTAATCGTATAGCTGAGAATCAGATTATGCTGCTCCTCGCGGCTGATATCAGCCGCGTTATCAACCTTGCCTTGAGTACCGGTACTCAGATAGGTATAATCCGTTGCATGCAGACCGTACCAACCGAACTGCGTATGATTGGCTCCTTTAAGCCCGACATAGACCGTATCGGCAGGCAAGTTCGGTTTTGAATTATTTATGGTTTGTTCCGTTGTCAGACCGTCTTTTGTGCCCCAAATGGAAATAACCTTTACCGGCTTATTTGTTAACGGCTGCAATGCATCAGGATAGGATGCCCACAGAACTACTCCCTTGATCTTTTCGATATTGGCACAGCTATTACACGTAATCATCCAGCCGGCTGCAACGCCTCCCAGAGAATGGCCTCCAATGGACCATGTTGTAATACCGGGATTATTGGCTATAACATCAGAGGCTCGCCCCTCGTTGTCAAAAGCAGCCAAACAGGAAGGCATGGGAACCAGCACAACCAGAAAACCGGCCTTTGCAATGTCGCGTGCCATGACAGCATAGGCTCTTTCATCAACATAGCCACCGGGGTAAATAATCAAGCCGTCCTGAGGTGCCATGCCGTTTGGTTTCAGCTCATAGTAATAGGCAGGATCTCCCCATGTAGCCACTGCAATCTGCGTAACCGTAACCTCGCTGTCGCTCACCATGGCATCGCGGGCCTCTTGAAGAGGCACTCGTGCACAAGGGGAATATGCATCTGCGGCAAAAACAGGGCCCGCCATGCACAACATGCATACAATTATAATTCCTGCTTTCAGTGTCTTCATACTACCTCCATGCAATTCTTGTTTAAATACTACCTTACATTTGAAAGTGCCTTATCTCTCTAAACTATATAAATGTACCATACGATCAAATGAAGCACTACCATCCCTGCCAATTATCTTAGCAGTATATTTGCAATATGCATACCATTGCAACAATTTAAAAACACAAATACTTTCAAACAGTTACAAAAATTATCCAACCCCACCTGCACTTACAAAACAATCACTGTTCTTATTTTTGAGACACATATAATAATTATAGATCCTAATTAACTGTTTTTAGCTAGCTATTTTTTATTATACGACAAAAAGCACTCTGTCTCAAAAAAAAGACACTGCTGTAAATAAAAACCTGAAAAATAGGGTCGATATTCGCTCTCAGCGAGGGCCAAACACGATCGTACCGGGCCTGACCATGGTTGCGCCTTCTTCGATGGCACTGCGGTAGGAATCGGTCATGCCCATTGAAAGAGTATGCAGGTGTGCTCCGGACAGTTCAAGCTCGCGCAGGCGTTCAAACAGACAGTGGGTTTTTCTAAAGGCTGCACGCACCTGATCATCATCGCCGTTCAGCGGCCCCATCGTCATAAGTCCCTCGAGGCGCACATGTTTGAGAGCGCACACGCCGCGGGCAAGGGCAATAACGGCCTCAAGCTCAGGCACAACGCCGGACTTGGACGCTTCAACCGCACTGTTGATTTCAATATACACGGGCACCACCAGCCCGAGCACGGCTGCGCGCTTATCAATAGCCCGGGCAGTATCCAGCGAATCGACGGTTTGAATAACATCGAAAACCTGGAGGGCTTTGTTGATTTTATTGGTCTGCAGATGCCCGATCAGATGCCACCTTACCCGGCCGGCCGCAGGCCCCAGGGCCGCGCGCGCCTGCTCGGCCTCCTGCACATAATTGTGCCCGATATCGGTTGCCCCGGCTTCAATCACCTCGAGCATTTCCGGCACGCTGCGCGTCTTGGCGGCAACAACAATGGTAACATGCCGTGGAATTTCAGAGCGCAGGCGCCGGTATGTATCCGCAATGCTCACTGATAATACCCCCTGTGTTTAACCAAGCGCCTTTGACAGGCAACAGCCGCAGCCGAAAACACCTTTTTCAATTGCTATCGGAATCGGTATCGCAATCGAAGGTTTTAAAATTTCGATCCCGAACCCGATCCCGATAGCGATCCATAAAAAAGGCAGCCACGACAAATGGGAGTTTTTCAACAGCCTGTTAAATTGAAATTCCTGCCAGCTTCACTTCCAGATATTCGGCAATGCCTTCCTGTCCGCCCTCGCGGCCCAGGCCGCTTTCCTGCATACCGCCAAAGGGTGCGGCCGCGGCCGTAGGATTGATGTCGTTGATGCCGACAATCGCAAAGCGAAGCCCTTCGAGCATCCGCATGGCGCGCGCTATGTCCTGCGTGTAGATATAAGCCGCAAGGCCGTAGCGGGTATCGTTGGCCATGGCCAGCGCTTCTTGGTCACTGTCAAAAGCAATGAGCGGGGCCACCGGCCCGAAAGTTTCCTCGCGATATATGCGCATCTTCGGCGTAACATTGTTTAACAGCGTCGGCGCGTAGAAAAAACCCCGGTCAAGACCGTTTTCAGTCAGGCGCGCACCGCCGGTCTCAATTGTTGCGCCTTTGTGCAGCGCATCCGCAACCTGGCACTCGATCTTCTCGAGAGCCTCGCGGTTCACCAGCGGCCCGATGCTCACGCCCTCGTCAAAACCGCTGCCGGCTTTCATGGCCGAGGCACGTTTTTTGAACTCGGCTGCAAAGGGTTCGACAATGCTGCGGTGCACAAGCAGACGGTTGGGACTGATGCAGGCCTGGCCGGTATTCAAAAACTTCACCAGCAGACAGCCCTTGGCCGCGCGCACCGGGTCAGCGTCATCGAGCACGATAAACGGCGCGTGCCCGCCCAGCTCCATTGAAATGCGCTTGACCTGAGCGGCAGCCCTGCCTGCAAGCAGTTTGCCCACTTCCGTGGAACCGGTGAACGTAATTTTTTTAACCCGGGGGTTTTCAACAAACTCAAGACCGATCGGCTCAGGATCGAGCGCTGTAACGAGGTTCACCACGCCATCCGGTATGCCGGCTTCATGCAGTATTTTGAACACTTCAACCGCGCACAGCGGCGTGGCCTCTGACGGCTTGAGTACGATGGTGCAGCCCGCTGCAAGGGCAGGCGCGACCTTACGCGTTATCATGGATACGGGATAATTCCAGGGCGTGATCGCCGCCACAACACCAACCGGCTGATGCAGCACGATAAAGCGCTGATCCGGCCGCGGTGCCGGGATCGTGCGGCCGTACACGCGTTTGGCTTCCTCAGCAAACCACAGCAGAAAATCGGAGGCGTACTGCACCTCGTTGCGCGCGGCCTTCAGGGGCTTGCCCTGCTCCAGCGTCATGGTGCGCGCCAGCTCGTCGCGCCGTTCGCGCATCAGCTGCCAGGCCCGGTACAGAAGCTCCGAGCGCGCGTAGGCGGTCGTCTGTGACCATGACGCGAAAGCCCTCCCGGCAGCATCAATCGCGCGCGCCGCATCAGCGCGCGTGCCGTCCGGCACGCTGCCGACCGCCTCGCCGGTTGCCGGATTATACACCTCAAAAACGGCGGCACCTGTTTCCCATTGTCCGTTGATAAACATGACATGACTCCTTTATAGGGAAGCCGACAGCATTGCGTACGAGCTGTCCGCTATTTCATAAAACCGGGAAGAAACAGCGCGATCTGCGGAAACGGGATCAGCAGCAGGGTGGCAACGATCAGCGCTATCAGCAGCGGAATAACGCCCTTGAAAATCACATGCAGGGGCACATCGCGCGCAACCCCGCTGACAACATACACGTTCACGCCGACCGGCGGCGTTATAACGCCGATCTGCGTCAGCATGACAACCATGACCCCGAACCAGACCGGATCGAAACCCAGGCGCATGATCACCGGATAGAATATCGGGGTTGTCAGCATAACCAGGGCCAGCGCGTCGATAAAGCAGCCGCCCACGATATAGATCGCTATAATCAGCAGCATGATCAGGCTGCGGTGCAGGTCAAGGCCCGATATCCAGCCGGCTATATCAAACGGAATCCTCGAGACCGCCAGGAAATGACCGAAGATCGTGGCCCCGGCAACGATCATCATGATCATGCACGATATGCGCGTGGTTTCATTCAGCGCGGCCTTGAAGCCCTGCCAGTCGATTTTCCGGCGGATAAGGGCAATGGCCAGCGTGCCGAACGCGCCGACACCGCCGGCCTCCGTGGGCGTAAAAAGCCCGCAGAACAGCCCTCCCATGACCAGCACGAACAGCGTGAGGGTCTCTCCCAGCCCGGAAAGGGAGCGTATTTTTTCTTTCAATGTCGTCCGGGGTCCGGCAGGGGCCAGCTCAGGCCTGAGCATTACCCAGATAACAATCGCGGCAACAAACATCAGCGAGAGCAGAATGCCGGGCACGATGCCGGCCAGGAACAGCTTGCCGATTGACTGCTCGGTCATGATGCCGTAGACGATAAATATCACGCTCGGCGGAATCAGAATGCCGAGGCTGCCCCCTGCCGCAACCACCCCGGTTGCCAGGCCGGGGCTGTAGTTATAGCGCTTCATTTCCGGCAGCGTGGCAGCCGCCATGGTCGCAGCCGTTGCATTGGTCGATCCGCAAATGGCCGAAAACCCGGCGCAGGCCCCGATGGTGGCTATGGCAAGCCCGCCGGGAAGCCTGGCTGTGCACTTGTATGCTGCGTCAAAAAGGCGGGTGCTGATCCCGGAATGAAAGGCCAGCTGCCCCATGAACACGAAAAGCGGAATCACGGTCAGGTTGTAGGAGGAAAATACGGAATACACATCATTGGCGATAAGCCTCAGGCCGCCGTCGAGTGAAACTATCCAGCTAAAGCCCACAAAGCCGATAATAGCCATGAGGAAACCGACCGGAATCCTCGTAAACAGCAGCAACACCAGGGCCGCAAGGCCCAGCAGCCCGATAAGCGTGGGGGTCATCGCCTGAGCCCCCCCCGCGCTGCCCGCGCAAGTTGCAGCAGCAGATACACCGACAGCAGCGCGCAGTTCAGTCCGATGCCCGTCACAAACGGATGGATTGGAATTTTAATCGTGAGCGAGACTTCACCTGCGGTTTTGAGCGCTGCCGCATAGGCCAGGCACTGCCAGGCCAGCAAAGCGAAAAACACGCTGCCGGCTAACTCGTTGAACATGTCAAGCAGCGGCCGGTAGCGCTGCGGCACCTTTGCATGCACAAAATCAACCGCGATATGCCCGCGCTGAATCGATGTGGAGGTCAGCGCGAAGGCTGCCACAACGGCACCCAGCAGGCTGACCATGTCATAGGCGCCGGGAAGCGCTATCCTGAAAAACCGCATCACCACATCGCACATGATGACAAACGTCATCGCAACGACCGCAACGGCCGCAACGGCGTTGCAGGCATCGGCTGATCGTTCAATATAGAATTCAATTTTTTTCATGGGAGTATGAACGGCACAGTGCAAGCAGGCGGGCCGGGTGGATATAGTCACCGGGGCGGCCGCCGGCAGGAGTGGCAGCCGCCCCGGTGAATGCGCTCTATTTTTTATGCTGCCTGATAAGATTTTGAAGCTCGGTTACGGCCTGCTCGCCGGGCAGATTTTTCTTCTGCATCCCCGCGATATACTCATCCAGTACCGGCTTCACTGCGGCAGCCCAAAGTGCATTCTGCTGCGTGTCAAGCTCGATGATCTCATTGCCCCGCTGGCGCGTAAACGCCAAGCCGTCCCGGTCAACCTTGTCCCAGGTGTCGCCATGCACGCCTATCCACTCCCGGCTGACGTCGGTAAAAATCTGCTGAATATCAGAGGGAAGTTTCTCCCATTTCTGCTTGTTCATGACCACGTACATGCCGGTTGTATAGCCGATATCACGGGTGTTGGTTGTGTATTTGATGACCTCGCCCTGCTTCCAGCCCTTCAAAGTTTCCATCGGAGCGAACGTTCCGTCAACCACGCCTTTTTGCAGTGCCTCATAGGTGTCAGGCTGCGGCATCGCGACCGGAGTTCCGCCCAGCGCGGAAACGACCTTGCCGCTGAAACCGGTGGAGCGCACTTTCAGGCCCTTCATGTCAGCCAGAGTTTTAACGGGTTTCTTGGTGTGCAGCAGGCCCGGGCCGTGCGCATGCAAATACAAAACCTTGACATCGTTCAATTCGGCGGGCTGCATTGTGTTGTAAAATTCATTCGCCACAAGGGTGGCGATTTTGCCGTCCGGATATCCCAGCGGCAGGTCAACCGCCTCCATTACCGGAAAACGGCCCTGGGTGTAGGCAAAACACGACATGCCGATGTCGGCGATGCCGCCACTGACCGCGTTATAGGTTTCATTGGCCTTGGCAAGCGTACCTCCGGAATACACATTGATCTTCACCCGGCCGCCGCTGCGCTTCTCGATCTCCCGGGCCCAGTTTTCACCGGCGATGCACTGTTCATGCGTAGCCGGAAAAAAAATGCTGTAGGACAGGTTGATGACATCGGCCTTTGCCGGGCTTGAAAAGCCGCAAACTGCCGCCGTGCAGACAAGAAGTCCCAAAATTGCCGGATATTTTTTCATTCTTCACTCCCTCCATGAAATTTTTCTGCCACGCCCGGCCACTCGTACTGCACCGGCCATTGCTGCTGTGCGGCTTATACGCCGTACTGTTGCGGTATATAAAAAAACAGCATTCTCTGCTGCAGGGGCATCTTAATATTTCATGTAATGAAACGGCTCGATTGCGTTGAGCGCCTCGGCGTCAAGGGTTGTGAACTTCTCGCGCTTCAGCACAGCGAGGGTTTCATCAAGCTTGTCGACGTCGACCACAAAGACCGCATTCTTGTGGCTTTCGACCACAAAACCGTAGGCATTTTCAACATTGATGCCGCTGCTGCAGAGCAGCTGCACAAGCCGGTTGAGGCTGCCGGGCCGGTCATCGATTAAAACAGCGACAACCTCCTTGAGAGAATTGTCGATGCCGGCGTTTTTAAGCGCACGGTGGGCCTCCTGCGGATCATCGACAAGTATGTGAAAAAATCCGCTGCCGCCAAACGATGTGATGGTGATGGCCCGCAGATTGATCTTGGCGCGGGCAATAACCGAGGTAACACTTGCAAGCATGCCGGGCTTGTTTTCAGCCGGAACACAAATCTGGAAAGCGGTCATGGCACTATGTCCCATCATGATTAGTGGTCACTGCGAAAGCGCACAGCAGCAGCAAGTATAGGCAGGCGGGCGCGAACGTGTCAATAAAAAACAACTTCCGGTTACCGGGCCGCAAAAACCACACCGGGCAGGGGTTTCAGCCCGCCCTAACGAGGCGGCTCTTGGGAGACCAGGCCCGAGAGCGCGACCACTTCGCGCATCAGTTGTTCGAATTGATCCGGGTACAGCGACTGCGGCCCGTCTGAAAGAGCATTGGTCGGGTCGCAGTGTACCTCGATCATCAAACCGTCCGCGCCGACCGCCACGGCTGCCCGGGCAAGCGGTATCACCTGATCGCGCCGGCCGGCCGCGTGGCTGGGATCTACAATTATGGGCAGATGGCTGAGCGCACGCACAGCCGGAATCGCGCTCAGGTCGAGCGTGTTGCGCGAGTGATCGGCAAACGTGCGCACGCCGCGCTCGCACAGAATGATGCGCTGATTGCCCTCGGAAGAAATATACTCAGCCGCCATCAGCAGTTCCTCAATCGTTGCCGACATGCCGCGCTTGAGCAGAATCGGCTTCGGGCTTCTGCCCGCGCGCTTAAGCAGGCTGAAATTCTGCATGTTGCGCGCACCGATCTGGACGATGTCGGCAACCTGCTCCACCAGCGCGATGTTCTCGTGATCAATGGCCTCGGTCACGATCAGAAGGCCGGTCTCTTTGCGCACAGCACGCAGTATCTCCAGGCCCTTTTCTCCCAGGCCCTGGAAGCTGTAGGGCGAAGTGCGGGGCTTATACGCGCCGCCCCTGAAAAAGCGCGCGCCGGCCGCCTTGACCACCCGAGCGGTTTCCAGGCACTGCTCAAGGCTTTCTACCGCGCAGGGGCCGGCCATAACCGCCTGATGGCCGCCGCCGACGCAGACGTCACCGAACTCAATCACTGTATCCTCGGCCTTGAAATCGCGTGACACCATTTTGTAGGGCTTGGAAACGTGAATCGCATCTTTGACACCCTCCAGCGCCAGAAACGGCGCTGAATCAAGCGGGCCGGAATTGCCCACGATACCGATCGCGGTGCGCTGGGAACCGGGCACGGGCACCGGGGTGAAGCCCATATCATTGATCAGCTTAATGACCGCATCGATCTGCGGCGGGCTCGCGTTTTTATCCATGACGATCAGCATCGGTGTCACTCCTCGTTAAAAAGTTATTGCACAGGCTGTAAAAAAATTCCCTGGGGGCTGTTAAAAAACATGTATCCTTCGCAGCAGATCTGCTGCGAAGGATGGATCCGGATGCAAGGCGTGCGAACACGAAAAAGAGACCCGTAGATTTTGTAGGGGCAGGCCCCTGTGCCTGCCCGAGGGCGAAAAATTTTTCGCCCCTGCCGCGCGCAGCAGTGATCCCGCCATGGCGGGAATGAACACAGTCCCGCTACAGCGGGACAGATGGATGTTTTTCAGCAGCCTGTTAATCCGTGCGGTTGTCTATCACGCGCACGGCCTTGCCTTCGGTTTTCGGCAGCGTATTCGGCTCGAGCAGATCAACGCGGGGCGTTATAAGAATATCGCTGCGCAGCTCTTCGGTAATGTGCTTTCGCAAAAGCTCAAGCTGCTTCAAATCGCCTGAGAAAAACTCCCGCGCGACCTCGACCCGCACGATCATGTGATCATTATAGCCCTTGCGCTCAAGAATGATCTGGAAATTAGTGCCCACCCCGTCGATTTCCATCAGCTTTTTTTCGATCTGCACGGGAAATATATTCACGCCCTTGATGATGAGCATATCATCGGTGCGGCCGGTGATGCGCTCAATGCGGCGGTGGGTTCTGCCGCAGGCGCACGGCCCGGCAATAATGCGCGTGAGGTCCTTGGTCCGGTAGCGCAGAATCGGCATGCCTGCGCGCCTGAGCGTTGTCATCACCAGTTCGCCTTCCATGCCGTCAGCAACCGGCTCGAGCGTGTCAGGATCGACGATTTCCATCAGGAAATTATCCTCCCACACATGCAGGCCTGCCTGGCACTGGCACTCGAAACCGACACCGGGGCCGTTCATCTCAGAGAGCCCGTAGGAGTTGAAGGCCTTCAGACCGTAGAATTCCTCAATTCTCTGGCGTGTTTTTTCCGAGTGAGGCTCAGCGCCCAGAAAGGCTATGCGCAATCGGGTATCCCGTCGGGGTTCAACCTCCAGTTCCTCAAACACCTCGGTCAGGTGCAGGGCATAGCTGGGAATGATATGAATGACCGTTGTATCAAAATCGCGCATGAGCTGTATCTGGCGCCTGCTGTTGCCGGCGCCCACCGGAATCGTGAGCGCACCCAGGCGCTCGGCCCCGTAATGAAAGCCAAGCCCGCCGGTGAACAGGCCGTAGGTCATCATGTTTTGAAACACATCCGCTTTGCGCATGCCGGTCATGAACATGGAGCGGGTCAGAATATCGGTCCAGGCATCAAGATCCGCGGCCGTATGGAATATCACGGTTGAGCGGCCGGTTGTGCCCGAAGATGAGTGCATGCGTACCAGCTCTTCTTTTGCAACAGCAAGCAGCCCGTAGGGCCAGGATTCGCGCAAATCCTCCTTGGTCGTGAACGGAATGCGCCTGATGTCATCAAGGCTTTTGATAGCTGCAGGCTCAAGCCCGCTCTTCGCGAACACTTTTTTATAAAAGGGGGCATTCGCCGCGCGCGCAACCGTCGTTTTCAGGCGCTCGAACTGAAGGGCCTGCAGATCGGGCAGCGGCATGGTTTCAATCGTCTCTTCCCAGAACATGTCTTTGGCAAACCTTTCGTCATCTACGTCCGGCCAGAGTGCTGGTCAAGAACACTGCGTACAGATGGCGGCAGAGAATAAAAAATCGTCCATGGAAACGCAGGACGCACTGAAAAACCACCACATTTTGACCGCCTACGAGTATAGGCAGGCACCCCGCATGAGTCAAGGAGAAAAAAGGGGAAGGGGCAGGCCACGGAAGGCGCCCGGCTCAGGTATCAAAAATCACGGTGGCAGCATACCCCGCATGTGTCTGCTGCACGCACAGGCCGTGATAGGTAACCGCCTTGATCAGGGTCTTGAGATCATGCCGGCCGGAGTCATAGTGCTCACCAAAGGCGCTGGCTGCAAGAAGCTGCCCGTCAAGCCTTTCCACACAGAAACGCGCAAACACGATGCGCTCGGTGTCAAACACATACAACAGGGTGCCCAGCCACTCCACCAGCAGTTCTTCGATTGAATCGCGCCTGCAGGCAAACTCCCGCTCAAAAACAGGCTGCACGCCGGAGGTATCAAGCATAACGTCAAACAGGGCAAACGCAGCATGCTCAAACAGCTCAGCCATGCTGGTGCCGCACACGCGCACACCGATATCAGCGGTATGGTCGATGAGTTCGTAGACAGCGGAGGGGTTCACCATGGCGCTTGCGCTATATGCCGATACTGTCCGACCGGTCGATGATGATCCGGTGCCACAGCTCAAGGTAGAACAGGGCCCACAGCCGGTAGCTGTGATCTGCGCGGCCCTGCATGTGCTCGTGCAAAAGCTTTTCCACGGCCGCGCGCCGGAAATACCCGCGCGAGGTTGTGCGCCGGTCAAGCAGAACGTCATGCGCGGGCTGCCTGAGCTCTTCCCGGAACCAGCGCTGCAGGGGCACGCCGAAACCCATTTTTTTGCGATGCAGGATTTCGGGCGGCAGCTTTTTCTCAAAGGCTTTTTTCACGCAGTATTTTGACATGCTGCCGCGCAGCTTCATCCGCGCCGGCAAACGAGCGGCAAACTCCATCAGCTCATGATCCAGAAACGGCGAACGCGCTTCCAGAGCGTGCGCCATGCTGGCGATATCGACCTTGACAAGCAGGTCATAGGGAAGATACAGGGCCACATCCGCTGCAAGCATGCGGTCAAGCAGTGCCGGGGCACGGCATCGCTGCAGCGCCTCAGCCATCAGGTCCACAGAATCACAGCAGCCGAGCGCCTGCGCGAACGCAGGTTCATACAAGTCGCTCTTCATCGCTTCCGTAAAATAACACAGCCAGCCGATATAGCGCTGCGCAGGATCGGCATACAGGCCGGACAGAAAACGCTTCGCCCGCCGAAGAGAGCTCCAGCGCGCCTGCCGGTGCGGTAAAAACCGCGCGAGAACGCGCAGCGGCGCGCACATCAAACCCGGCACCCGCGCTGCCATCAGGTTGGCATAGTAGCGTTCATAACCCGCGAATGATTCATCGCCCCCGTCGCCGTTGAGCGCAACCGTGACATGCCTGCGGGTGAGTTCGGCAACGTACCATGTGGGCACGCAGGAAGGATCGGCATAGGGCTCATCATAATGCCGTATAATTTCCGGCAGCACCCGCAGGGCATCCGGCTTGACGACATATTCGGTATGCTCGCAGCCGAACAGGCCGGCAACCTGCCGCGCGTACGGCAGCTCATTAAAGTCCTGGTCCTCAAACCCGATGGCGAACGTCTTCACGGGCCGGTCCATGAGAGCGCTCATCTGCGCCACGACCGCGCTGGAGTCAAGCCCGCCGCTCAGAAATGCGCCCAGGGGCACATCGCTTCTGAGCCGTATCCGCACCGCTTCCTGAAAAACCGCGCTGAAATGCTCAACCAGCTCGGTTTCATCAACCGCCTCCGTTTTGGGCTCATAGGCCAGATCCCAGTAGCGCCTGATCGAGACGCGGCCGTTCTTCAGGCTGAGCGTGTGCGCGGGCGGCAGTTTCCTGATCTGCCTGAAAACAGTACCCGGCCCCGGCACATACTGACAGGTCAGATAATGGTGCAGAGCCTCAATATTGAGATCGCGGCTGATGGACGGATCCTGCACAAGGGCCTTGATCTCAGAGGCAAACACGAAACCGTCGGCGGTCTCAGCATACACCAGCGGCTTTTTTCCCACCCGGTCGCGGGCGCAGAAAAGCTCCTGCGTGCGCCCGTCCCACACGGCAAAGGCAAACATGCCGCGCAGGCGCTCAACGCACTCCGGCCCCATGTCCTCATACAGATGCACAATGACTTCGGTATCGGTGTTCGAACTGAAACAGTGGCCCTTGGCCTGAAGCTCAACGCGCAATTCCGGGAAATTATACACCTCGCCGTTGTGCACCACCCAGACGCTGCCGTCCTCATTGCACATGGGCTGATGCCCGGCCGGAGACAGATCAATGATGCTCAGGCGGCAGTGTCCCAGACCGGCGCGCCCGGCAATATGCACGCCGCTGTCATCAGGGCCGCGATGGCGCAACGCAGCACACATGCGCTCGATCAGCGCCCGGTCCGGGGTGTGATCAGTGCTGAAATTAATTTTTCCGCAAATACCGCACATGGCTCCCTCAGAGGAGTATCCGATCAAACCAGATTTTGAATTCACTTATAGCCAAAGCGTAGCGATTTGCACAGCGAAATTTTAATAAAGCCGTAAAAGCGTCGTTATGTAAGCACTCTTTTTTATAACCTGCTTACGCCTTTGAAGCCTGTCTATAAAACTCCATCAGGGCTGAACAGCAAAGCTGCGCGCACAGACTGCCCTGTGGGGTGACATAAGATATCCGTATCAGATGCGCCTGCCGCACCGCTCAATATTTCATTACACCTTTTTTGTTGCCCGCCCCTGAGCCGCCCACATAGTGCGCCGGCATTGTTCTTGACACACAAGCTCCCCTGTTTTATAGTCTGCCCATCGCAAAGCAAGTTCCTATCAACTGTATTCCGGTTGTCATTTCGAAGCGTAGCGAGAAATCTTTATAAAAAAGTCGGGATCTATCCCTGCGGTCGAGATGACAATGCATACATGGTTATAGTAACAAGAGAAAAGGGGTCAGGTTGAACCGCTCTATTCCGAAACCAAACCCGGCACGGCGCTCAAGCGGACGCGGCTCACAAAGGGGCCCGCGCGGCTGAGCCTGAGACGGTATGCGAAATGGCATGCATGAGGCCCGGTAAGCGATGAAGAGAATACTTGTATGCGGCGCGGGCGGATTTATCGGCAGCCACCTTGTCAGGCAGCTTAAAAACGATGGTGCCTGGGTGCGTGGTGTTGATATCAAAAACCCTGAATTCGAGGAAAGCGCTGCCGACGATTTCATCAGGGGTGATCTGCGCGATCCGAGCCTGTGCGCCCGGGTTTTTGACCTGCGCTGCGATGAAGTCTATCAGCTGGCCGCCGACATGGGGGGCGCGGGGTACGTTTTTACCGGTGAGCATGATGCCGATATCATGCATAACTCGGCGCTGATCAATCTCAATGTGCTTGAAGCCTGCAGCAGGAGCGGCGCGGGCCGTGTTTTTTACGCGTCATCGGCCTGTGTGTATCCCCGCCATAATCAGAACAATCCCGATAATCCGCAGTGCGCCGAGGATTCCGTGTATCCGGCAGAGCCCGACAGCGAGTACGGCTGGGAAAAGCTCTTCAGCGAACGCCTGTATCTGGCCTTTGCCCGCAATTACGGCCTGAAGGTGCGCATTGCCCGCTATCATAATATATTCGGCCCCCGGGGGGCCTGGAAGTGCGGCCGCGAAAAAGCTCCCGCCGCCCTGTGCCGCAAGGTTGCCCTGCTGCCGGACGGCGGAACTCTCGAGATATGGGGCACTGGTGAGCAGACACGCTCTTTTTTGTATATTGATGAATGTCTCGAGGGCACGCTCAGGCTGATGCGCTCTGATTTCAGCGGCCCGGTAAATATCGGGTCCGAGGAGATGGTGTCAATTGACCGGCTGGCCGGGATGATCTTGAACATCGCGGGGAAAACAGCGCTCCTGCGGCATGTGCCGGGCCCTGAGGGCGTCAGGGGCCGCACTTCGGATAATCGCCTGCTGCGTGAAAAGCTCGGCTGGGCGCCGGTGCGTCCGCTTGCCGAGGGGCTTGCTCTGACCTATGCGTGGATACGCGAGCAGGCCGAAAGGGACAAAATATAAGACAAGGCTCCATCCTACATAGCTACATAGTACATCAGTCAGTGAATGTACATGCCGCCGGGTTCTGGATATACGTCGAAATTGTTTATTGGCTTGATTCGATTATATCCGTGGCGACCGTTACAGTGCTAACAGGCCGTCCCCATCTGCGGCGTTGCGCTCATCACCCGTCGCTGCGGCGTACAGACTGTGTCGTAATGAAAAAAGGCGTCATCTCGCCCCCCTTGGGCTGCGCTCAGGCCTGGCTCCGGGAGAGATCCTGATTCAGAAGGAAAGATTTCTCTCTCCTACTGCGTCGGAACTCGAAATGACAACGTGATTACAGAATTTTGTTATATGCATAGCGGGATCACGGTGACGCACGGCAGGGGCACGGCATGCCATGCCCCTGCAAATAATTTTGAGCGCCCTGCATCTGGGCAGTTTTGAACAGCCTGTTTGAAATGATTTTTTCTCCAGCCTGCCAAGGGGTAAAGAATAAACTTTTTGCATGTCCACCACCTTGGAATATCCTATCTATGAAAAAACCCATCACGGCTGACCGGGACGGCTGCACGCACAAAGAGCTGTGCCTGTTGGCATAAAGCCCCATATCAGACCGCGCGCCACACCGCACAATTTTTAATCACGCTGTTTCAGTAGTGTCCAAAATAATTTAGAACAGGCCCTCAGGCCGGAACCGTGCCGTCCCATCCGGCAGTTTTTGCACTGCCGATGCAACGGCACGTCCTGTAAAATTCATTGTATACACGGCCCGGGCGCACTGCTGTAGACAACAATCGCGGGGGCGTGCCTGGCCCGTTTGAAATATTCCGGCACACGGGCCGATAATGAAATGAGGTCTTCCTTGCCGGACGGGACGGGACGGCCCCGGCCTGAGGGCCTTCAGCAGCGATCCAATAATTTATTTTGGACAAATCTGACGCTGTTTATTGATTGCCCGACCCTGCCTGCCTAGAATTGCGCCGACAGTGCTGTTGACACACAACCGCCCCTGTTTTATACTTTGCCCATCGTAAAGCAAGTTCCTCTCAGTTCAGTAGTTATACCGCTCCGGGTTACGAACTCCACGCTCCGAACTTTTTGTTCTCGGAACTGGCCGCGCAAAGGAAGATTAAGCGCAGTATGATCGGGTTCAACGCACTCGGCCGGATGGGACGGCTCGCCAACCAGATGTTTCAGTATGCGGCCTTGAAGGGCATCGCGTACAATGCCGGAGCCGATATATGTATCCCCAACCATACACAGCCGGTTGACGACGGCATCGGAAATAAAATCAGGACGGAACTTTTCGATGCTTTTGACCTTCGGGTTAGGGTCGGTCTCTTAAAAAAATGGCGTACCCGTACGGTGCGTGAACGTTTCTTCCATTGCGATGAAGAGCTGCTGTACTCATGCCCTGATAATGTGAGTCTGCTGGGATATTTCCAGTCCGAGAAATATTTCAGGCATATCGCGGACGAAATTCGTAAGGATTTTGTTTTTAAGGATGAAATCCTGAGCAGCTGCAAGGCGATGATCGCCACTGTGCAAAATCCGGTCGCTCTGCATGTGCGCCGCACCGATTACCTTATCAACAGCAAAAATCATTTCAATCTGCCGCTGACCTATTATGAAGCGGCCCTGCAACATTTTGATCCAGGTCGCAATGTGATAGTTTTCTCTGATGACCCTGCCTGGTGCAGGCAGCAGCGGCTTTTTGACAATGCACGGTTTATCGTTTCAGATACCGCGGATAATCGTTTCGACCTGTGTTTAATGTCGTTGTGCGATGATTTTATCATCGCCAATTCGTCCTATTCATGGTGGGGGGCCTGGCTCGCGTGCAACCCTTCAAAAAAAGTTATCGCGCCCCTTCGCTGGTTTGGCCTGGACGGGGATACACGGAATTTTGATACGCGGGATCTCCTCCCCGAGGGCTGGATACGCATCGCCGACGGGCAGTATTGAGCCGGAAGTGTGGAGTTCGGTGCCAGGAGGGATGGGCACTATTGGTGTTCACGGTTCACGGTCCAGGCATCAGAACAGGGGCGGTCTACTGAATTTGCGCAGCCCATCAGAATATCGGCATGCGTTTTCACAGCCAGGAAAATACTTTAAAAAAAGAATTCGCCCCGGCTGCCGACACCGCCTGGGTTGCTGATGAACTGTACGTCCGGTTGAATCGCGAGCCAGCCGGTGAGCCATGCCTCTCATATGATTGTATTGATCCCGATTACCCCTTTGAAGCCTTTCTATGAAAACACCCATCAAGGCTGATCGGGACGGCTGCGCGCAAAAACAGCCCCGCCGGTTGACATAAGGCATAAATTGTCCGACCGGGTGCCGTACCGCACTATAGTTCATCCCAGTGTTCTTTGCTGGCCCGCCGGACGTACCCACATCGTGCGCCGACATCTCTCCTGACACACAATCGACCCTGTTTTATAGTCTGCCCATCACAAAGCAAGTTCCTATCAACTATCAACTATCTTTCGCGTCCGTCTCGAATTAAATCAACAATTTCCTTGGTGGTAATGTTAGCTTTAATCGATGGTACATTTAATGGAGATTGCGCGTTTCTCTCCGGCACCAGTGCGAACGTCCTGCCGTCTTTTCTTTTTATGAGTACCTTCCCGGTATCTTCAGCCTGTTCAAGTACAAAAGCAAGCTTCTGTCTGGCCTCTGAATAGGTATATACCTGCATTTTAAACCTCCAGTGTTTCAATTTTAAGTTTTTGGGCCGCTGCTTTCATAGTGCGATCCAGTGTCAAAAGCGGTGCTTTGCGCCGAAGCGCGCAATCGAGGAAGTAAGCATCATAAGCATACATTTTGGAATGTTTTGACAGCTTTAAGACGTTGTTGAAATCCGCCTCCATATATCGAACAGGAATACTTTGGAATATCGCAAAACCCTTCTGGGCTTCCTTCAGGGTTAATCTGTTCTGCTTAAACATGGCGGAAAAGGCATTGCCGATTTCCCATGGAATGGAGCCCGGCCCTATAAGCGTGTTCCCGGTCGTAAGTTCAACGATTCGATTACGTTCAGGTTCACCAACAATAACGGCAAAGGGGGACAGCAGGGGGAGCAGAAGGGAATACCGGGACGCGTCCGTTGATCCCTGCCGCCTTTTTTTCCGTCAGCCGGCGCAGGGCATCGCCCAGGGTGCCGAGCGAGGCTAATCCCCTGGGCTTCGGTCCGGAACTGACATATTTCCTTCGCAGGGCTTGCTCTTCGGCATTATCCTCCCGTGCTGCGTCAGCCGCAGCGGCAAGGTCAAGCGCGATGCGCCGCCTGTCGCGGTCAAACTCTTTACGATGACCGCAACCTGCGCGCCAAGCCTGATCCCAAGAAAATAAATCCCCTTTTACCCTATGACTTGGCACACAGCCGCGCCTGTTTTATAGTCTGCCCATCGCAAAACAAGTGCCTATCAGTCAATCAAGCCCGGTGATCTGGCGCTTATACGCCCCCAGAAGCAGGTTTAATACCGGCGCGCCCGGCAATATGCACGCCGCTGTCATCAGGGCCGCGATGGCTCAACGCAGCACACATGCGCTCGATCAGCGCCCGGTCCGGGGTGTGATCAGTGCTGAAATTAATTTTTCCGCAAATACCGCACATGGCTGCTCACGCATTACATTATGTACTCAAGCCGTCTTCTGCACACACTTATAGCTAAAGCCCGGCGGTTTGCACAGTGAATTTTTTTCACAAAAAAACCCGGGCCACAGGGCCCGGGCGTATGCACACCTAAAAAATTCTGTGCCGGATCAAATACCGGCTTTTTCTCTGAGGATATCGGCCTTGTCGGTTTTCTCCCAGGTGAAACCGTCTTCTTCCCGGCCGAAATGTCCATAGGAAGAGGTCGGGGTATACACCGGCCGCAGCAGGTTGAGCTGCTTGATGATCTCGGCGGGCCGGAAATCAAACACCTCGTTCATGAGCGCGGCTATTTTGTCGGGAGATATTACGCTGGTGCCGAACGTGTTGACCATAACCGAAACCGGGTGGGCCACGCCGATGGCATAGGCAAGCTGCACTTCACAATGCGTTGCAAGGCCTGCGGCAACTACATTCTTGGCCGCATAGCGCGCCATATAGCAGGCTGAACGGTCGACCTTGGAGGGATCCTTGCCGGAAAACGCGCCGCCGCCGTGGCGGCCCATGCCGCCGTAGGTATCGGCAATGATCTTGCGGCCGGTAAGACCGCAGTCCCCCTGCGGACCGCCGATCACAAAACGGCCGGTGGCATTGATATAAAATTTTGTATTTTCGTCCATCATATCAGCGGGTATAACTTTTTTGACAACTTCCTCGATGATGCCTTCCTTCAGATCCTTATCCTTGACCTGCGGCGTGTGCTGCGTGGCAACAACGACCGCATCCACCCGCACGGGCTTGTTGTTGACATACTGGATGGTTACCTGGGATTTACCGTCAGGCCGCAGGAAATCAAGCAGCCCCTCCTTGCGGACAAATGCCAGACGGCGGGTAAGCCCGTGCGCGAACTGAATCGGCATGGGCATCAGCTCCGGGGTCTCATTGCAGGCATAGCCGAACATGAGGCCCTGATCGCCCGCGCCCTGCTCATGGCCGGCATGCTCATCAACGCCCATGGCGATATCAGGCGACTGCTTGTCAATCGAGGTCAGTACCGCGCAGGTTTCCCAGTCAAACCCCATGGCCGCATCCGTATAGCCGATGTCTTTGATCGCGCTGCGCACGATACCGGGCATGTCAACATAGCAGTCGGTGGTGATTTCACCGGCAATCAGAGCCAGCCCTGTTGTCACCATTGTTTCACAGGCGACCCGGCACTTTTTATCCTGCGCCATGATGGCATCAAGAATTGAATCCGAGATGCGGTCGGCAACCTTATCCGGATGGCCTTCGGTAATTGATTCTGAAGAAAACAGATAATCAGTCATAGACATGGGGCACATCCTTTCACATTCAGGTTCACACAAAAAACAATCACGTATCGAGGATTTATATGCCAGACGCCTGCGGATGTCAAACCAAAAAAATACCCGCTCAGCGACGGCCCTGATGAAATCGTACAAAGTCAGAAAATGCTCTTTTTCACGAAACGCTCGTAAAAAGTTCGCAGGCAAGGCTCGCAAATCCGAAGGAGTGAGGCGTACCTGCCGTACGCCGTCCCGACGTGTCGGGAAGAATGAAGCGCAACGCAGCATCCGGACTTTTTACGAGGGTGTCAAGCCTGAACATTTTATGATATAGTTTTGATCCGTAACAGCCGAAAACATACCATAGCCCGGCCGTTATGGCTTACGCCTTTGCAGCCCCATGCATCCCGCAGGGTACGTGACAGGTTATGGAAAAAGAATTGATCACAATCGGCCTTGAGGCCCTGCGCCGCGGTGCAGCCGTAGTGAAAAGCTCCTGCGGCCGGGCAACCGGCATCACGCACAAGGGCAAGCTCGACCTTGTCACCGATGCTGACCGCCGTGCAGAAGAGGCCGTGGTGTCTTTTCTGCAGCAGGCAACGCCACAGTGCGGAGTTCTGGCTGAGGAACGGAATGAAATTACAGGCAACAGCACTGCGCGCTGGATACTTGACCCGCTTGACGGGACAACGAATTTCGCGCACGGCTACCCTTTTTTCTGTGTTTCACTGGCCTTTGAACAGTCCGGGCGAATCGAGTGGGGAGCAGTGCTTGATCCGCTGCGCGATGAGCTGTTCAGCGCCTGCCGCGGCCGGGGTGCCCACTGCAACAGCGCACCCGTGCGCGTCTCAGACACAGCGCAGCTCGATCAGGCGATGCTGTGTACGGGGTTTCCCTATGACGTACACGACAGCGACGCGGACAACCTTGACCACTTCGCGCGTATAATAAAAAAAGCCCGAGCCATCCGCCGCGACGGAGCGGCCGCGCTTGATCTGTGCTATGTTGCCGCTGGGCGCTTTGACGGATTCTGGGAAATGAAGCTCAAACCCTGGGACATGGCAGCCGGAGTCCTGATCGTGCAGGAGGCGGGCGGCCGCGTAAGCGGCTTTGACGGCCGCGACCTGTGCCTTGAGTCGGGAACTGTGCTGGCAACCAACGGCCGTCTGCACGACGCTCTAGTTGACCTCCTTTCCTGCAGGCGGAGCTGAGCCATGCGATATATACGTGCAGCTGCATTCTTTTCAATCCTCCTGTTGATCAATGTTTCTGCCGCCACAGCGGAAATTTATAAGTATACCGATGAGCGGGGCGTTATGCATTTTACCAATATGCCGACCAGCCCGAAATACCGCCCTGTAGTTACCGGCACTACAAGCTCCATCAGTTTCAGCTCTTTCAATGACCGCCAATACGATCATATCATCCGCATGCTGTGCCGCGAGCATCAGATGGATTTTGCCCTGGTAAAGGCGGTCATCAAGGCGGAATCGGCCTTTAACCCGCACGCGGTCTCGCGCAAGGGCGCGCAGGGGCTCATGCAGCTCATGCCCGGCACAGCCCGGGATCTCATGGTTGATGATCCGTTTGACCCCTACGACAATCTCCGGGGCGGGGTGCGCTACCTGCGCCAGATGCTTGATACATTCGGCGGCAATGTCACGCTTGCGCTTGCAGCCTATAATGCCGGCCCCGGCGCTGTTCAAAGTTCAAATGCCGTGCCGCCCTACCCCGAAACACGCACCTATGTCAGGCGTGTTCTGCAATACCATCGCGAATATCTGAGTATGCGCTGACCAATAGAGTGCTAAGGATAAAGGCTGTTCAAAAATGCTCCTATGCAAGACGTGCGTTATCATGAGGAATGAGGCGTACTTTTCCGTACGTCGCAGTGACGAATGATGAGCGCAACGCCGCAGATGGGCGTTTTTCAACAGTCGGCTGAAGGAAAGGAAAATCGTGACAACCGTTGATGTTCTGATCAAACAGCTGCCCGGCAGTGAAGATTTGCCCCTGCCCCGCTACATGACGCCGCACGCCGCCGGCATGGATCTGTATGCCGCGCTCGATGCCGATATCGTGCTTGCACCGGGAGAGCGCGCGCTGGTGCCCGCGGGCATAGCAATTGCGCTGCCGGAAGGTTTTGAGGCCCAGATCAGGCCGCGCAGCGGGCTTGCAGCCGCGCACGGCATAACGCTGCTCAACGCGCCCGGTACAATCGATGCTGATTATCGCGGGGAAATAAAGATCATCATGGCCAACCTCGGCCAGGAGCCGTTCACCGTCCGCCGCGGTGAGCGCATTGCCCAGATGGTGGTCGCGCCGGTTGCGGCCGCACAGCTGAACGTTGTGGAAGACCTGCCTGAAACCGGCCGCGGGAGCGGCGGCTTCGGCCATACCGGCCGCTGAGCGGACAGCCCCGCCCGCGTCACTCCAGCGTTTGTATGTTCCTGTGAGCCGCCGCCCATACATCAGTTTCAAAATACCTCAGCAACCGGTCTATGCCGCGTGCGGTTTCCTGCCGTCCGGTTTTAATGGCCCTGATCGGGCCCGGCTCAACCTCTGCAGGCGGGAAAATCTCAATCGGAACACGCGTGGCAATCACGCTGATTTCATCAATGCCGGGTGATGATGCTTTAAAATTCAGAGTGCTGCCCTCGAGACTGTGTCGCAGTCATATACCTCCGGCAAAGCCGGAGGCTTGAAACATGTGAACCGCTCAAAGCGGATTGATAAACCTTGAGCCACCCAAGGTGGCTTCAATCAAACAGTTTTAATTGGT
>VGSH01000015.1 GCA_016875025.1 Deltaproteobacteria bacterium | reverse complement strand
TATCCGGTTCTTGTTCATCGGCTCGCAGCTTCGCTCCACGCTTCCTCCCCACGCTCGGTCGCCCTCACGCAGTTGCGCTTCACTTCGTTCGCTGTGATCAACTTACGGCGGGACTTACACCCGCAAGAGTGCGCCCATGCTGGGCGCACCATAAAAAAACCCTGAAGCCTGTGCAGGCTTTCAGGGTCTGGTCGTCCGCAGCATGTGACCGGCTTGCCGGGCCGCGCATCATTCGTCGTCGGCCCCCTCCGGGTCGCGCTCAATGGCATCA
The DNA here is from genome assembly GCA_016875025.1 of Deltaproteobacteria bacterium. GTDB lineage: Bacteria > Desulfobacterota > WTBG01 > CAIYCZ01 > CAIRTM01 > CAIRTM01. Next base: position 40,904 of record VGSH01000015.1, on the reverse strand, counting down.
GGCGCTATCCCGTTAATGCGTTCGCGCAATTCCTTGCCGACCTTGAAAAAAGGCCTTTTTTTCGGTTCAATCTCTATAGAGGAACCGGTGCGCGGATGATTGCCGGTCCGCCCCCGGTACTGCCGGACCTTGAAGCTGCCGAATCCGCGTATCTCAATGCCCTCGCCGCGCATCAGCGCATCGGTCATCGCGTTGAATACGGTGTTGACTGCGATTTCCGCGATTTTCGGCGGTATGCTGGCATCTTCAGACAGTTTCTGTATGAGCTCTGATTTTACCATGAAAACGCCCGACCTCCCCGTTTCTCAAAACATAAGATATTACAACTAATTGAAACATTGTGTTATATATCCAATTGTCGGATTATTGTCAACAGAAATAATGCGGCGCAATCAGCGCCGACGCATGCACACCATAGCGTCTCAAAGCATCCGGGAAAATTATGAGCGCGAGCATGCAGTAATTGACAGCAGCCGCGGCCGATGATAGCATGGCAGAATACGCGTACAACGCACCAAATCCCTGGGAGAATATCATGGAAAAACGGAACGCACCGGTTACGCGCACAACCACTGAAACCGACATTACACTCAGTCTCACGGTCGACGGCACCGGAGAGTACGCAATCGACACCCCGGTCCCTTTTTTAACGCATATGCTGGAGCTGTTTGCCCGGCACGGCATGTTCGACCTGAGCCTCAAGGCAATCGGCGATGTTGCGGTTGACTATCATCACACGGTTGAGGATATCGGCATCTGTCTCGGACAGGCACTGAAAACCGCGCTGGGGGATAAAAAAAACATCTTCCGCTACGGCGAGGCGACCATTCCCATGGATGATGCTGCCGCGCAGACCGTCATTGACCTGGGCGGTCGGCCCTATCTCGCCTTTCAGGTGCCGGACATGCCGCACAAGGTGGGCGATTTCGACCTGGAGCTGGTGCGGGAATTTTTCCAGGCGTTTGTCAACAACAGCGCCTGCAACCTGCACATCCGCGTGCTCTCAGGTAAAAACGCGCACCATATCATTGAAGCCGTGTTCAAATCATTCGCCCGCGCCCTTGACAGCGCGACCCGGATCGATCCGCGCGGCGGCGGCATACGTTCGACCAAAGGAACGCTCTAACCGGCTCGCTGCGAGCAGTTCCGCACATTGCAACCCGACGATTTCAAGAAAGAACGCAACGTGATTGTTATACCCGCAATTGACCTGAAAAACGGCAAATGTGTGCGGCTCAGCCAGGGCGAAATGCACCGTGAAACCGTGTACAGCCTGGACCCTGCTGAAACCGCCCTGAAATGGCGCGCGCTTGGCGCACGCAGGCTGCACATCGTCGATCTTGACGGCGCCGTGGGCGGCAAGCCGCACAACCGCGAGGCCATCCGCCGGATTCGCGCAGCGGTTGACATGCACATCGAGCTCGGCGGCGGCATCCGCGATCTGGACACGATCACAGCCTATCTGGATGACGGCATCGACAGCGTCATACTCGGTACTGCAGCGATTAAAGACCCCGCTCTGCGGCACGAGGCCTGTGAGCGATATCCGGGCCGCATCATCATCGGCATTGACGCGCGCGACGGCATGGTCAGCGTGCAGGGCTGGACCGAGACGACCGCAACGAGCGCCGTTGACTTTGCCCGCGAGCTCGACCCGGCAGCGGTGTCGGCCATTATTTTTACCGATATCAGCCGCGACGGCATGCTCACCGGACCCAACATTGAAAGTACGGTCGCGCTGGCCCGCTCAGTTTCGATACCCGTTATCGCCTCCGGCGGCATTTCATCGCTTGATGATATCCGCCGCCTCCAGGAGGTTGAGAGCTGCGGCATTATGGGCGCGATAACCGGACGGGCGCTCTACACCGGCGATCTCGACCTTGCTGAATGCATCGCCATAACCGGACAGTAACCAACGCAGCCGGCCCGCACCGTACGGATACGGGCCGCGCGCACACAGGAGAAAGCATGTTTGATGATTTGAAGTACGACGAAAACGGCCTGATCCCGGCGGTCATCCAGGACGATGAAAACGGCGAGGTGCTCATGGTTGCCTACATGAACCGCGACTCGCTCGCCTCGACCGTTGCAACCGGCAAAACCCATTTTTGGAGCCGCTCGCGCAAAAAATACTGGCTCAAGGGCGAGTCCTCCGGTCACACCCAGGAAGTGCGCGCCATCCACACCGACTGCGACAAGGACTGCCTTCTGATCAGGGTCAAGCAGAACGTCGCCGCCTGCCATGAAGGCTACCGCTCCTGCTTTTACCGCAGGCTTGAAAACGGCGCGTGGAACGTGATCGCGGAAAAAATTTTCGAAGAAAACGACGTCTACAAAACCTGATCTGTACTACATTGTTCAATCGGGATCGGGATAGCGATAATAATAGCATAGTATAGCCGGCACAAAAAAACGCTCCGCAAGAAAAAACACGCAGGGCTACCATGAACAATCACGATCTACCGGTCATCGGCATCACCATGGGCGATCCGGTCGGAATCGGCCCGGAAATTATCGCTAAAACGCTGGGCCACCCCGACCTGAAAACCATATGCCGGCCGGTCATCTTCGGCGACCCGCGCGTGATCGCGCATGAAATGCACAAGCTCGGTATTGCCGCGGAACTCCCGGCGCGGGAAACGTTTTCACGCAACAGCCTCGGCCCGAACCCGGAGCTGATCTCCATCTCCGACCTTGTCCCGGCCGAACTGATCCCGGGGCGCCCCACCCCGGCAACCTCAGCCGCCATGGCCGCTGCCATCATTGAAGCGGTCCGCCATGCCCGTTCAGGCGGACTCGACGCCATCGTAACCGCGCCGATCAACAAACAAGCCCTGAACCAGGCCGGCTATGACTATCCCGGCCACACCGAAATGCTTGCCAGCCTCACCAATACGGGCGATGTGGTCATGATGCTGGCCGGAGAGCGGCTGCGCGTTGTGCTGGTCACGATCCACTGCGCCCTGGCCGAGGTGCCGGGCCGGCTCAGCATCGAGAAAATCGTCAAAACAGCAACGATCACCAGCGACGGTCTGCAGAGGTTCTTTATTCCTGGATCCGTGCCGCGCCTTGCAGTTGCAGCGCTCAACCCGCACGCCGGCGAAGGCGCGCTGTTCGGCCGCGAGGAGCAGACCATCATCGCTCCGGCAGTTGAACGGCTGCGAGCTCTGGGCCTTGATGTGAGCGGCCCGCATCCGCCTGATACTGTTTTCTACGCAGCCTCCCGCGGGAAGTATGATGCGGTGGTGTGCATGTATCACGACCAGGGCCTGATTCCTCTCAAACTGCTGCATTTTGAGGACGGCGTCAACATAACCCTGGGCCTGCCCATAATCCGCACCTCCGTTGATCACGGCACCGCCTACGACATTGCCGGCCGGGGGATTGCCAGCCCTGCAAGCCTGCTGAGCGCGATCAGAACCGCCGCTGCCATGGCGCGCGCGTCACGCTGAACACCCCGCGCAGAAGTTATAATTGACGAATCATCGGTTTTATTGTATTGTTCACGCTCATGCAACCGAAGCGGTACTGCAGACTGACAGCAGCACCTGCAGCGCTTCGAGAAAGGGCGCGCCCCGTGCAGGGCAGCCCTGTTTCACAGAACACGCCTCTACGGAGAGATGGCCGAGTAAGGCTGAAGGCGCTCGCCTGCTAAGCGAGTGTACACCGTTAAAGTGTACCGAGGGTTCGAATCCCTCTCTCTCCGCCATTTTTATTGACTCTTTCCGCATGCACCCGACCGGATCGGCAGGACACTCTGACCGCATACCGTAAACTTTGCACCTGCGGTTTCTCCCACTCAGAACTGCGGTGCAGGCACAGGGACCTGTCCCTACGGCCCTTCACGATAACTCTTTCGATACTTGCTGCCATCTCCCAACTCCAATCCCCCCGTCCGGCCCCTGCAACCGGAGGTTTTTTTATTTTTCTGCGTGCTGATTTGTGCTAAGCTCACAGCAACCCTTTTCCGAATACATACGTATGCGCCGGCCGAAAAGCTCACGACGCACACACGGACCATGGTGATCCCCCCTGCATTCGGCACAAGCAGGTTTTAAAAACAGTTTTATACGGACCGTGTATGTCAGCAACCATGATTATCATTGCCCTGTTTATATTCGGAGCCATCATCGGCAGCTTTCTCAATGTGTGCATTGTGCGCATGCCGCACAACACATCGATCGTGTTCCCGGCCTCGCACTGCCCCGGCTGCGGCGCCGGCATTCGCTTCTACGATAACATACCGCTTGTGAGCTATATCCTGCTCTCCGGGCGCTGCCGGGCCTGCAAAGCCCCGATCTCGCTCAGGTACTTCATCGTCGAGCTGCTCATGGGCGGGCTGACAGCTGTTTTGTTTGTTCACTTCGGATTTTCGCTTGTTTTCATTCTGTGTTTTGTTTTTACGGCCGCACTCGTGGTCATTACGTTCATTGATTTGCAGCATCAGATTATCCCCGACCGAATCAGCCTGCCGGGTATCCCCCTTGGTTTCCTGTGCTCGTTTGTGCTGCCGTGGAACAGCTGGATTGATTCTTTGCTGGGCATTTTGGTCGGAGGCGGGGTTTTGTATGCATTCGCTCTGGGGTATTACCTGCTCACTAAAAAAGAAGGAATGGGCGGCGGCGATATCAAGATGCTGGCCATGATCGGGGCGTTTCTCGGATGGCAAGGCGCGCTTGCCACCCTGATGCTGGCGGCCGTCGCCGGCAGCCTGATCGGCATCATCCTGATGGTGCTCAAGGGCAAAAATTTTAAATATGCCGTACCGTTCGGCCCGTTTCTGGCGGTCGGTGCATTCTGCGAGCTGCTGTACGGAGATTCTTTGATCAGCTGGTACCTGAGCATCGGCATGCGCTGAGACCGGGCTGCTCACGCGCTGCTGTTTGCATTATGGCACAACACACATGACCCTCAACCTGCGCACTACCATCTGCATCAATATGCTGATTCTGATGATCGCCGCTATCGGTTTGATCAGCCTTGTTGTCTTCCGCGTCAGCGAGCGTGAAATCCGCAGCCGGCAGCAGCATGCCGCCGAGCAGGCGTTTATCTCGATCGAGACGACACTGGAGTCGATGCTGCGCGACCAGAACAAGCCGGGCGATGCCGAAAGCCTGCACAGCTACTTGAACCGGCTGGCAGCAGTCATGGACTGCGACATGCTTATGCTCACCGACCGCAACAACCGAAAGCTGGCAAGCGCCGGGCCTGCGGAAACGCTGGGACCGGCTGTCCCGGCTGCGTCGCGCACGCTCACCCACAGCCTGCAGCGCGACAGCAGCCGCACCGCGATCAGACATGTGTGCTCAGGACCGGTCATGGCCGGAACACAGGTCCTGGGCTATCTGACGCTCGGCTTTCCGGCCGCGCAGACCAACGCGCGCATCAGCGCCGCCGCGCGTATGATCGTAGCCTATATGATCATCAACGGCGTGATCATCTTTTTTTTCGGCGTGTTTCTTCTCTCGCGCTATGTGGTGAGGCCCGTGCGCCGCCTCAGCCGCGACATGCAGGCTCTGGCCGGCGGCGTGCTGCCCCGTGTGGAAGCGCCGCAATCAGGCAATGAGATCGATACACTCGCCGCCACCATCAAAGCCCTGTACGCTGAGCTCAAACAGGAGCAGCACAACACCGCAGCGCAGCTTGCGGAAATCACCGCCAAGAACCGGCAGCTTGAGCAGGTGCGCCATGAAATCCTGCAATCGGAGAAAATGGCCTCGGTCGGGCGCCTGGCCGCCGGCGTCGCGCATGAAATCGGCAACCCGGCCGGCATTCTGACCGGGTATATACACATGCTCAAGGAGGGCGGTATCAGCCCGGAGCAGCAGGCCGATATACTTGCGCGCATGGAGCGCGAGGCCGAGCGGATCAGTACGACCATCCGTGAACTGCTTGATTTCGCGCAGCCTGCGTCCGAACAGGCCGCCCCGGTGCAGCTCAACGACAGTATCAGCGAATGCTGCAGGCTTTTCAGCTATCAACGCGACATGCTCGCCTGCACAATCGCCTTCGAACCTGCAGACGCGCTGCCTGAGATGTACGGCAACGCGCGCATGCTGCAGCAGCTCATTATCAACCTTATGCTCAATGCCCGCGACGCCATGCCGCAGGGCGGCACCCTGCGCATCAGCACGCGCCTGCTGCCGGGCGGCTCGACGATTGAGCTCACGATCGCGGATACCGGCTGCGGCATCGCGCCCGAGCATCTGCCTCTTATTTTCGATCCGTTCTTCACCACCAAGGAGCCGGGCAAGGGAACCGGGCTGGGACTCAGCAACGCGCACCGTATTGTCGAGCTGCACGGGGGATCAATCCAGGTTGAAAGCGAACACGGCCGGGGAACGAGGTTTACCATAACATTTCCGATAGGCACGGAGCAGCCGCAAACATGACACGCTTAAAAAAACTGCTGGTCATCGACGACGAAGAAAACATGCGCCATGTGCTGCAGTCGCTGCTGGAAAAAGAAGGCTACAGCGTGACTGCGGCTGAAAACGGGAGCACCGCCCTGGAGCTGCTCGATAAAAGCTCCTTTGACACCATTCTGTGCGACCTGCGCATGCCGGAGATGGACGGCATGAGCTTTCTCAAGCAGGCCCACGACCGGAAAATTGATGCGACCATCATTGTCATGTCGGCCTACGGCACCATAGACCAGGCCCTGGAAACCATTCAGCTGGGCGCCTATGACTACATTTCCAAGCCATTTAAACCGGCCGAAATCATCTTTACCCTTAAAAAGGCCGAAGAACGCCAGCTGCTCCGGCGCGAAAATCTGGTGCTTAAAAAAGAAGTCAGCCGGACATACAGCTTTAAAAGCCTGATCGGATCGAGCCCCCGGATCAGGGACGTTATCAGCATGATTGAGAAGGTGGCCCCGTTTAAAAGTTCGGTGCTGATCACCGGTGAATCCGGCACGGGCAAGGAGCTGGTCGCCCGGGCCATCCACTACGCCGGACCGCGCAGCGCGAGCACCTTTCTGGCAATCAACTGCGGGGCCATCCCTGAGAATCTGCTTGAAAGCGAGCTGTTCGGGCACCGCAAAGGAGCGTTTACCGGCGCCGTGCATGACCGCAGAGGCTATTTCGAGGAGGCCAACGGCGGCACCCTGCTGCTGGATGAAATCGGCGAGATGCCCCAGAACCTGCAGGTCAAGCTGCTGCGCGCCCTGCAGGAAGAAGAAATCCGCCGGGTAGGGGAGCAGCGCGCAATCCCGGTCGATGTGCGCGTTATCGCATCCACATCCCGCAACCTTGCCGAGGAAGTCGCACGCAACGCTTTCCGGGGCGACCTGCTCTACCGTCTCAATGTGCTGCCCATACACATTGCGCCGCTGAGGGACCGGCGCGAGGACATTCCTCTGCTTGTCGAACACTTTATCCAGAAGCATAACCGCACACACCGGCTCTCCATCAGCGGCATAACCCCGGCGGCCCTCACACTCCTGACGGAGAGCCCCTGGCCCGGCAACGTGCGCGAGCTTGAAAATACAATCGAGCGCGCCATGGTGCTGAGCGAAACCCCGGTTCTCGACGTGCCGCTACCGGGCGAAATGTCCGTCCCGTCACCGGCAACGCCTCCGAAAACGGATGATTTATCCATAAAGCGCAACACGAAAATTCTCGAAAAGGATTTGATAACCCGGGCTCTGGCCGCCACCGGCGGCAACAAAAGCAGGGCAGCCAAGCTGCTTGAACTCAGCTACCCTGCCCTGCTCAGCAAAATGACCGAATACGGACTGAAATAATCCATATAAAATTGATGAGGTCGTAGAAAATCATAATCAGGCTGTTTTGTCATTCTGAGCGAAGCGAAGAATCTCGTCTATTCAATGCGTTAGGAGACCCTTCGCTTCCCTCAGGGTGACAGTTCTGGACTTTTTACGAAGTTGTCAAAATTGATTTGACAAAAAGATATCGCGCGATACTATAGAAAAATTTTGTAACCCCTGTTATCTGTCGGGAACATATGTATGGATGCACCTGAGGATACCGCAGAGCGCATCACCAGACGGCTGGAAGAGCTGCTGCAGCACAGCACCCTGCCGCCGGAAACGATGTTAAACATGCTGCGTCGTGCCGGCATTGATCCGCTGAGCGAATATGAACGCCTGCAGCGCGAACAACAAAAAGAAGACTGACGTTTTTATCGGTATCGGAATCGGGATCGAAAATCGTTTTCATGATCCCAATGCGTTGCTGCGACGAAAATCCTGATACATATTTGCGCTTATATACTGCCGACAGCGATTACGATAGCGATTTATATAATACATACCCCGCGCCGCACACAGCGGCAGCCCCATTTACTTGAAGGAGTTACTCATACATGAGCATTCTTGTTGTCGGTGCCGGTGAAATCGGCTATCACGTCGCGCGCCGCCTGTCGCTTGAAAAAAAAGATGTCACGGTGATCGACTGCGACGCGGAAAAGGTAAAGAAGGTCCTCGACAATCTGGATGTTGAGGCCATCCGGGCCGGGGGCAGTTCGCCTTTGGCGCTCCGGCAAGCCGGCATCTCCGACGCGGAGATGATTATCGCTGTCACCAACAGCGACGAGGTCAACCTGGTGTCCTGCCTGGTGGCGGGTACGCAGTCCCGCTCCGTCACCAGCGTTGCCCGCGTGCGCAACCCGGAATTCATTGAAAACCCTGACATCCTCAACAGTTCCGCCCTGAAAATCGATCTGGCGATCAATCCTGATTACGAGGCCGTATGCTCGATCGTCGAGCGCCTGCAGGTGCCCGGCGCGACCGATGTCGTCAATTTCAGCAACGGACGCGTCAAACTGGTCGGCATGCGCGTTGAAAATCCCGATCTCAGGGACGGCGTTAAGCTGCGCGATCTGCAGGCCCGCTCCGGAATCGACGGCTTCGTTGTTGCGGCCGTCTACCGCAGCGGTGAAACAATCATACCCCACGGCGATGACCGGGTGTATTTGCACGACTTCATCTATGCTATCACAGACGACCACAACATCGATGCGATGATGGATTTTTTCGGTCAACCGTCCCAGGAGATCAAAAAGGCCATGATCGTGGGGGGCGGCACTATCGGCCTGATGCTCGCCCGTGAACTTGAAAAAATGAAAATATTGTGCAAAATCCTTGAAACCGATGAGGACCGCTGCGCCGTAATCGCCGAACAGCTCAACAAGACCATCGTGCTGCACCACAGCGGCGAACTGGAGGATATCATCTCGGAAGAAAACATCGATACCACCGATATTTTTTTCGCGGTTACCGATGATGACGAGGACAACGTTCTGCTGGCGCTGGTCGCCAAGCAGAAGGGTGCTAAAAAAGCCGCCGCCCTGATCCAGAACATGACCTACACCCAGCTGGTCTCAAGCCTCGGCATCGACCTCGTCATCAACCCGAACCTGTGCGCCATCAACCGCATCCTGCAGTTTATCCGCAGGGGCAAGATACTCTCCGTCGCTTCGTTCTATGAAAAAAACGCCGAGGCCATTGAGGCCCTGGCCCTTGAGACGTCCGACATTGTCGGCAAGCCGCTCAAGAAGCTCAAATTCCCCCGCGGCGCCATTATCGGCGCTATTATCCGCAACGATATCCTGATCGTGCCGCAGGGCGACAGCATAATCGAGCCGCAGGACCGCGTGATTATTTTCGCATTTTCAAACACAATTCATCAGGTTGAAAAGCTGCTCACGGTCAAGCTTGAATACTGGTAACAATATCGCACAGGCGCGCCATGTCATTTGCTCTTGTTTTCAGAATCCAGGGTTTTCTGCTCATCATGCTGGGCCTGAGCATGTGCGCCCCGCCGCTGGTCGGACTGGCCTACGGGCAGCACGGCCAGCAGCACTTCGTGCTCTCCATCGCCATCACCCTGCTGTGCGGCCTTTCACTGGCGGTTTGCCTGCCCCGCACCCGGAAAAACATCAGCCAGCGCGAGGGATTCCTGATCGTTTCACTGGGCTGGATGCTGGCCTCCCTGTTCGGGTGCCTGCCGTTTTTGTTTGACGGCACCTGCGCAACCCTGACCGACGCCTACTTTGAAACCGTATCCGGGTTCACCACCACGGGCTCGACGATCCTGAAAAAAATCGAGGGGCTGCCTCTGTCAACGCTGTTCTGGCGCAGCATGATCCAGTGGCTGGGAGGCATGGGAATTATCGTGTTTTCGATCGCGATCCTGCCTGTGCTGGGCATCGGCGGCATGCAGCTCTTCAAGGCCGAGGTGCCGGGGCCCGTGGTTGAAAAAATCAAGCCGCGCATCGCCGAAACGGCGCGATCGCTGTGGAAGGTATATGCGATGCTGTCGGCGGCCATGACCCTGCTGCTGATGCTGTGCGGCATGGATCTGTTTGAAGCCCTGTGCCACACCTTTACTACAATGGCAACCGGGGGATTTTCCACACGCGATATAAGTATTGAAGCATTCGGCAATCCCATGATCGAAATGGTCATTCTTTTTTTCATGTTTGCGGCCGGCATGAATTTCGTTCTGCACTACCGGTCGCTCCATGGGAAATTCAAACATCTGCGCACGGACCGCGAATTTCTTGTCTACCTTGCGATTACGGCTGCAGCCACCCTGCTGATCAGCCTCAGCCTGTACGGCAGCGGCACCTTCACAAGCATGCTGACTGCCCTGCGCCACAGTGCCTTCCAGGTGGTTTCGATCCTAACCACCACCGGCTACAGCTCGGTTAACTTCGACACCTGGCCTCATTTCTCAAAGTTGATCCTGCTGCTGCTGATGTTCATCGGCGCCTGCGCCGGATCAACCGCAGGCGGCATAAAATGCATCAGAGGCCTGCTGGTCTGCAAGGTCGGCTACCGCGAGCTGTTCTATACCGTGCACTCCCACGCGGTCTCCTCGGTGAAAGTCGCGGGCAAACCCGTGGCCGAGCCTATCCTGCGCTCGGTCGTCGTCTTTGTCGTGCTCTATATCATCATCTTCTTCATCGGCGCCCTTTTCATGGCACAATGCGGCCTTGATCCGGTATCGGCCCTCTCCGCTTCCGCCGCCTGCCTCGGAAACGTCGGACCCGGGCTGGGCTCGGTCGGCCCCTATGGGAACTTCGCCTTTATACCCGCATTCGGCAAATGGGTGCTCATCATGCTGATGCTGCTGGGACGCCTTGAAATTTACACCCTGCTGATTTTGCTGGTGCCTGCATTCTGGAGAAAATAATCATTTTTCGCATGTGCTGTTTTTCCTGATTGACATTGCCGGGGGAGTAGTGTATAAACTTTTCGATTAAGCTGACGGGCTCGGGCGGTTAGCTCAATTGGGAGAGCACCGGCCTTACAAGCCGGGGGTCACTGGTTCGAGCCCAGTACCGCCCACCACACTTTACAGACACGGTTGGCAGCACAGCTCGAAAGCATTGCAGAAAGATTTACGGGGGCGTAGTACAGTTGGTTAGTACGTCGGCCTGTCACGCCGAAGGTCGCGGGTTCGAGTCCCGTCGTCCCCGCCAACACACAAAAGCACCCAGCTATACCGGCTGGGTGCTTTTTTATTGTGCGGCAGCAGCCGTGTATTGTTGTGCGGCAGCAGCCGTGTATTGTGAATCCCTTACCAAAGAACCTTCCGGATAGTGTTCGGGCTTAACCATTCCCGTCAGTAACCAAGCAGCAGGCCTGTTGTTGATATATTGTGGATGCATGTCCCCCGGGGCACTATATCTAGGGCTTTGAAGTAATACACAGCACCTGTTTACAGCCTGTTGAAAACCCTGGGGAAATCGCCTGTCGCAAGCATAAACAGCGGGTGTTTAGCAGATTGCTCAATTTTGGAGCATCTACCTTAATACTGCGCAAGGTATCGTATTTTCATACCCCGTAAACCGGCGATATCTGTGAGGAAGAAACATTGTTCTTCTGCCCCCTCAGGCTCACTCAGTCTCGTGTCCATTGTACGGCGGAACTTACACCCGCAAGAGTGGCCCATGCCGGGGGGGGCGCACAAACAAAAAAGGCAGAGCCGTTTGCAGGCCCTGCCTTTCGTCATACGATTCGCATGGACAATGAACGTCTACTGGATCACGATCTCTCCATAGCAGTCGCCCACCCAGACCGGGATGATCTGGGGTGCAAGTCCGGCAGGCACAAGCGCCTTAACATTTACCAAACCCTTTTTCGTGTTGGTCTTTATTCCAAGTATCTGAAGATCCGGCCCAAGGTCAACGTCGCCGAAAGAGCCGGTGATGATTTTAAAAGTGGCTTTCTTATCCTTGAGCAGCTTTGCCGAGATCAGTTGTTTATACTTGATTGAAACCCGGCACCTCGGGACACATATGCCGTTTTGGCATTTGTACGCATCTCTGCAATCGCTGTCATCAACGCAGCCTGTAACACAAATATCGCCTGCCTCATCACAGACCGGTGTATCGCCGCCACAGGGATTCGTTCCGGCCAGGCAGGCCCCGGACGCACAGCTTTCTTCACCGTTGCAGAACAGGCCGTCGTCGCAGTCGACATCAAATTCACACTTGGAAAAACCGAACAGCCACAGGTCGTTCAGGTAACCATAGGCTCCGTCGCCGTCGAAACCATAGCCCCCAAACAGCCACAGGCTTCCCAGGCTGTCTATCCAGGGAATAGCGCCTTCACGCGCCCCGGGAACGTTATCTTCATCCGGGATCCTCCTGGTACCATAAACCCCGACGATGATAGTGTCGTCTGGATTCGAGATTTCGTCTGAACCGCTTACCCAGTCCCAGGTTTTTGTTTCATTATCAAAAGTCCACAAATCGTTCAGGAGGCCGCCAATGGGAGAGTATGTGCTGGCCTGACCGAACCCCCCCGACAGCCATAGTTTGCCGGCGTTATCTATCCAGGAAATGCTCTCTTCGCGGCATCCGGGAACGAGATCGCCGTTACTTACATCATAGACGCCTATCTGGCCTCCTACGTCCGAGCCGCTTACCCAGGTCCACTTCTTTGTAACAGGATTATAGCGCCACAAGTCGTTCATGCGAATGACGAAGCCTTCGCTGACCTGACTGTCTTTACCGACACCTCCAAACAGCCACAGGTTGTTGGCTCTGTCTATCCAGGAAACAGCGGCTTCACGCGCCCCGGGCACGTTGGCGCAGTCCTCTTCACCCATTGTGCCATAGGAGCCCAGCGCGCCCTTGTCGCTCGAGCCGCTTACCCAGGCCCACTCATTTGTGGCTTTATTATAGACCCACAGATCATTCAACACGCCTGGGGACGGGCACGAACGGGGGTCTCTGTCCCAACAGTATGTGCTATCGGATTCCCGATAGTCGAAGTAAGAAATATCCTGATAACCAAACCCGCCAAACATCCACATAAACCCGAAGCTGTCCACGAAATGGCTCCTTCACGCGCCCCGGGCCTGACGTAGGGCTGAGGATAACCCTTGTCATCATGAAACCCTTTCTCATAAAATATACTGATAAAGGATAGTCCGTTCCTCCAGGTCCACTGACTTGTATCAGTATCATAACTCCACAAGTCGTTCAGCCAGCCATAGTTTCCATCGCCATCAAAACCTATCCCCCCAAACATCCACAAATCACCGGATCTGTCAATCCAGGAAACGGCTCCTGTACGGGCTCCGGGCACATTGGCGGCATCCGGGATACCTATGGTGCCGTAGATGCCGTCCTGATCTGTCAGGTTAGATCCGCTCATCCAGGTCCACTGCCCTATGACATTATCAAAGTGCCACAGGTCGTTGAAAAGGCCGAATCCGGCAGCTTTGAAATTTCTGCCCCCAAACATCCACAGGTCGCCGGATGTGTCAATCCAGGAAACAGCTCCTGTACGGGCGCCGGGCACATTGGCAGCATCTGCGACACCCTTGGTCCCGTAAACGCCGGCCTCTTCTATCTGGTCAGATCCGCTCATCCAGGTCCACATCGCGGATTGTGCCGGACATGTACCAGGCATCACCAGACATGCAATAATACACATGGATGTTGCCGCAGCGCGCAGCATGGTCTTTTGTGTGCTCATCGCTAATCCCTTCATCAAAGTATGTAACCTATCAATTTCAGGTGTAATTTATTTTTCACGGGTCCCCGGTGTTTCCGGATAGTACAGGAAAAAAGCTTTCACCAACACCGGTAACAGTTAAATCATAGGTTAAAAAATATTTTTCTTAAATACGACCTCCTGTTTTTCAAAATAATCTCAAGGTTCAGTAACAGAACACCTTGCCTGATATCATTTTTTTATAAAGAATAATTAATAATGCTTTAAGATTATAATTTTTTACAATTTTCATTCTGATACATCCAGATATAACCGCAAACAAGACAGCCCTTGAGAGTTCCCCTGACAGTGCGTATGACCGTTATTTTATACCACGTGATACCGGGGATGCAGGGGCAATTGACGGGGTCGCCTCAAATGGCGGCAATGGATACAGTCATTAAAGCCTGATTGTGATAATAGACCCGATAACGATACCGATATTTCGACGCCGCTTTCAGCTGCCGGCCAGATACTGCAGCTGCGACATCCGGTAATACATCCCCTGCAGCGCCATAAGCTCGGCATGCGTGCCCTGCTCGCAGACAGCGCCCCGGTGCAAAACGATAATTTTATCAGCATGGCGGATGGTGGAGAGCCGATGGGCTATGATGATCGATGTGCGCCGCGTGGTGATGTTTTTCAGCGCTGTTTGAATCAGGTCTTCGGTGAGCGGATCGATATTGGCAGTAGCCTCATCGAGTACCAGCACGGGCGGGTCGGCAGCAACCGCCCGCGCAAAAGCCAAAAGCTGGCGCTCGCCGGCTGAGAGCATGCGCGCGCCATCCATCAGCGGCTCGTCAATGCCGCCCGGCAGCCGGGCTACAACCTTTGCAAGGTTTGATATGCTCAAAGCCTGCTGCAGCTGCTGCTCTGAAATCCCTGGATTGCCGAGCACAATATTCTCCCTGATGCTGCCCGAGAACATACCCACATCCTGCAGCACAAGCCCCATGCTGCGGCGCAGCTGGCTCACATCAAGCCGGCGTATATCAACGCCGTCAAGAAAAATTGAGCCCTGCTGCGGCTCGTAGAAACGCTCCAGCAGATTGATAAGCGTTGTTTTGCCCGACCCGGTCACCCCGACGATTGCAAGGGTTTGACCGGGGGCGGCATCAAAGGAAACATCGCGCAAAACCGGCTCATCTTCATTATAGGCGAACCAGACATTACGGAAGGATACAGCCCCGCCCGTCACTGCCGGCAGGGACTCTCCGGCATACTGCTCACCGGATCCACTGTCCTCCAGCAGCAGATACAGCCGCTCGAGCGAGGCAAAAGCCGACTGAATGATGTTGTACTTTTCGGCGATATCCTGAATAGGCCGGAAGAACATGCGCATGTAATACAGGAAAATCACGAGCGTGCCCAGCGACATCGCGCCATCGAGCGTCCGCATTCCTCCATACCACACGATAATGCCCATCACGCACAGCTGCGTCAGGTCGATCACCGGGCTGAATAAGGCAAAAACAGTGGTCTGACGCATATTGGCCTGATAATTCTCATAATTAAGGCGCTGAAAATCGCGGTCGTGCTCGTGCTCGCGGCAAAACACTTTCAGAACCGCCAGACCCGCGATGCTTTCCTGAATCATGGCGTTGATCGCCGCGATTTTAATGCGGACCTCACGAAAGGCCCGGCGCGAAAAAGTGGAGAAAAGCACCGTTGCAAGCAGCACAACCGGCAGGACCGCACAGCAGGCAAGGCCCAGCCGCACATCAAGCGTCAGCAGCACGGCCAGGATGCCGACGATCATGAGCAGATCTTTGAGCATGCCGGCAAAAAGCGCGTTGAACATCTCATGCAGATTCTGGACATCATTGGTTGCGCGCGTTACCAGCCGGCCCACGGGACTCGCGGTAAAAAAACGCAGCTGCCGGCTGATAAGGTGTTGAAAAACCGTCTGTCGCACATCATGCATGATGTGCTGGCTGGCATGTTCGACCCAGAAAATCTGGGCCGCATTCAGCACAAAACCGGTCAGGAGAACGGCCAGGAACATCGCGCTCAGGCGCGCCAGCCCGCTGACATCAGCCCTGCGCAGCTGCAGCAGCTCGGCCGAAGACAGCCGGGCCATATCCGCCTGCGCAATCACCGCAACGCGCCCGTCCGTCACAAAAAAATCAGGGTGCGCTTGTGCGACCTCAGCAGCGCCCGTTGATGGCGCGGCGATATAGTAGCGCTCTGCCGCGCACACGCCCAGGGCCTGCAGCTGCTGCACGCGTGCACTCCCGGTACGCCGCAGGGCAGCAGACCCCAGGAAAACCGCGTCAGTTCCATCGACACGAATAAGGTCGGCCTCAAATTCAGCCATCAGGTCGGGATGCTGCCGAAGACGCGCCATATCGACACCCATGGCCGTCGGCACGATATAGCGGTCAATGCCTGTACGCATGAGGTACGGCAGGGTCAGCTCAGCCGCGGTAGCACACACGGCCAGCACCAGCGTTGCCGCGATGACCGTGCGCCGCGGTCTGAAAAAGCGCAGGAAATAGCCCAGCAGCCGCCCAAAGCCGACGGTCGTCTGATGGTGCTCTTCGATATGAACGCTGTCAAAGGGCGGCATGGGCGCTCAGTTCTCCCGCGATGATTCTTCGAGCTGCTGCTTCAAAAACAGGCGCCGGTACAGGCCGTCGCGCGCGATCAGCTGCGCGTGCGTGCCGGTTTCCACAAGGCAGCCGTCATCGAGCACCAGGATCATATCCGCGTGCTCGATGGTCGCGATCCGGTTGGATATGATCAGCATTGTTTTGCCGCCGCCGACCGTGCGCAGCCGCGCTGTCAGCGAGCGGGTCGTTTCCACATCGAGCGATGAGGCCGCGTCGTCCAGAATCATAATCGGCGCATCGGTTATCAGTGCGCGCGCGATGCAGACCCGCTGGCGCTGGCCGCCGGAAAGCGTGACGCCCCTTTCACCGACCACGGTTTCAAAACCGCGGCTGAGCTTTTGAATATCGTGCAGCATCTGCGCATCCGCTGCGCAGCGCTCGACCTCATCATCGCAGCCGTCACAGCCGAACGCTATATTACGCGCCAGCGACTGCGAGAACAAAAAACTGTCCTGGGGAACGTAAGAGAAAAACCTTCGCAGGCTCTGCAGCGGAATGCTGCAGATATCCCGGCCGCCGATGTACACGGTTCCCGGCGGAGGGTCAAAGAAACGCAGCAGCAGGCTGCACAGTGTTGTTTTGCCTGAGGCGGTCGTACCGGTAATGCCGATCACGGCGCCCTGCGGCAGCGTGGCCGAAACACTGCGCAGCGCCGGGGGCATATCAGGCGCGTAGGCAAAGCTGAGATCGCGCATGGTGATGTCGAGGCGCTCCGGCGCAGGCGTATCTTCCGGGGCCAGGTCTTCGATCGGCATGTCCAGCAGCTCATTGATACGCTGCATTGAGGCCCTGCCGCGCTGAAACAGATTGACCACCCAGCCCAGGGCCATCATGGGCCAGGTGAGGATCCACAAATAGCTTGAGAAGGCCACAAAATCGCCGGTCGATATCGAACCGGCAATCGTCATGCGCCCGCCGGCAGCAAGCAGGATGGCGATGCTGAGATTGGCGCAGACAATGATCAGGGGGAAAAACACGCCCATCACCCTGACCAGCGCGAGATTATCCTGAATATAGGTCCGGCTCAATGCGCCGAACGAGCCGGCCACATGTCCTTCCATACTGTAGGCCTTGACCACCCAGATCGCGCTCAGAGCTTCGCGCACCTTTTCAGTCATATCCGAAAACCTGCCCTGCACCTGTTTGAACCGGCGGAAAAGCGCCGGGCTGAGCCGCCAGGTAATGAGCATGATCAGCAGCATGGGCAGCAGCGCAAGCATGGTCAGGGCCGGGCTGATGTAGCACAGAAAGGCGAGCGCGGCTGTTCCCAGAAACAGCGTGTCAAAGAAGGCTACCATGCCGATGCCGAAGCACATCCTGACCGATTCAAGGTCATTGGTCATGCGGGCCATGCTGTCACCGGCTGAGCGGGCATTGATCGTCGCCATGGGAAGGCGGATCAAACGTGAGAACAGGCGGTCGCGCAGCTGCAGCTCCATGCGGCGCGATGTACCGATCAGGCAGATGCGCCAGCAGAACCTGAACACGCAGATGACGCCGGCAAACCCAAGAAGCAGCAAAAAGGCCCTGTACAGCGTATCTGCAGTGGCTGTTCCCTGTGCGAGCTCGTCTACGGCGTATTTAAACACCCGCGGCACCAGCAGCTGCAGCACATCAACAATGACAAGTGCCGCAAATCCGGCTGCGATATACCAGCGATTTTGAACGAGATACTGCTTGATGGTGTGGAATGGACTCATGCGGCAGTCGCAGATACACAGCCGGCCGCACAGAGCCGGAAGGGGACGAAAGCCCGGATTACAATCTCAGCGGACATTTTCCTTGTTGACCAGAGGGCGCATCCGAAAGCAACCATACTGCAACAAACGGGAAGAGAGCCGGAGAAAAGCGCTACAGGCGCCGGCCACCAAAACACGGAAGAAGAACGCTGCCTTCCCGTTCAGTCACGGGGCCGGCCTGTACGGATGGAGGCATCACATCGACGGCTTATCGACTTTGAAATAATATGTCTTCGAGTCTGTGCGTTGACGGGCGCAATCGCGCACCTCAAAACGAAACATGTAGGTGCCGTTGTGCATCTGTTCCACCGGCAGCTCAACACGCGCATATTGTTTACCCGTTGGATCAGTCTCAACAGTGTCAAGCCATACCCACTGTTCTTCTCCGTCCTTGCGATAGCGGGCCCGGTGCGTGCACGGGCCGCTGCATGATGCGTAATCATCACTGAAATTCCAGAGCACGCTGACATTATGATTAATAACAAGGGCCTCTGTCTCCGAAAGGGGAAGCACAGGCCACGGCCCTGATGAAATAAAAGGGCCGTCGCCGATTACCGGGGGATTGTCAGGAGGTGCAACCGCAAAATAATAGGTGGCTGACTGTGTAGTCTGGCCGGCGCAATCAGTCACAGAAAACCGGAAAGCATATTGCATGTCTTTTTCAAGAATATCAACCGGCAGGGTGACACGCGCAAACCCGGGCTTAGTACCGCCATGTACAGGAAGCCGAGTCCACCTGTTGCTGCCGACTGCCTGATACTCGGCCTGAACCAGACACGCCCCGCTGCACGTTGCATGATCATCACTGAACGTCCATGCTACGTCATGATTTTTATGTAATAAAAAATCATTTTCGACCGACACCGGCAACAGCGGCCACGAACCCTCTGCCAGGAACGGACCGCCCGTAATAACCGGGGCATTGTCAACGGCTTTTGCGCCAGGCACTGAAACGTCTCCGGCAATCTCTGATCCTGCAGCACCCTGATGAGATATCCCGGCTGCACCCCCCCGGTTCTCAGCCGCATCTGCCGATGTCAGGCACTGCACGATCGATACCACTATCACGGCCGATACTGCAATTGCTCCCGCTGCAAATCTGCTGTGCTTCATAGGCTTTATCTCTCCAGTCACATACCTTTTCCAGATGCGATGTTGCTCTTAAAAAAACTGTTCAACGCGACAGGGTTCAAGGCCCCCAAAACAACAGCATGTAAGCCTTGCACCCGTTACAATACTACTCACAGAAAATATCTTGGGATAATAATTACTTACGCATTCACAGCCTGCCTACTGTGTATACATATACCCAATCATGCTGAAAATCAATACTGAAATAAACCTCATGCCCAGATAAAATGCTTTTTTGCCATTGTATTAAAAAAAGCATGATGGAAAACAACTGTCAAATCAAATTATCACTTAAAAAACCTTGTGCTCAGCGCAATTCAGCGATACATTGAACCGCAGCGCACACAGTCGAAGCCATGGTAGTTATGAGCTATAATTACCAAAACAATGAACCGGAAGCAAATTCCTACGATCATACTGCCAGCACATACTGATATACGCTGAACCAACCTGTTACCCCAAAGCGCTGATGCTGATGCCGATACCATACCGGCGCACGTGCGGGTTAACCACCTGCTGCCTGCCATGAAAAAACACATTGTCCTTTTTGTCTGCCTTCTTATCCTGCCATGTCTGACCGCATGTACCGACTCAAACGACGTTGACCAGACTACCGGCGTGCGCCTGTATGATCTGGACGGTAAGCCGGTGCGCCTGTCCTGCGCGCCCGGGCGCATGCTGATTGTGAATTTCTGGGCAAGCTGGTGCCAACCCTGCAAAAAAGAAATCGCGCACCTGCTGGAGCTGCAGGATGAATTGCGCGAGCTGGGCTTTGACATCGTGGGAATACTGCTTGATTCCTACCAGCGCGAGCATCTCAAGGACGAGGTTGCCGGGCTCAACATAACGTATCCCGTATATATCGGCGATGTGGTAACCGTCGTGGCAAAGACAGACGTGCCCACGGTTCCGGCGACCATGATTGTGGACAGCAGCGGCGGAATCATCAAAAAGCTTGTGGGCTATCACAGCAAAGAAGAGCTGCGGACCGCGATATGGACAATGGCGCACGACTCAAAAGCTTCCTCGGCCGCACCCTGAGTATTTTCAGGCTGCATGCCACGCCCCACCGATAGAACACCCGATGCGCTTGACACGGCATGTTCATTCAGGGTAAGGTTACACCCGTATAAACATAACCACCTGCACTTCAACAAACGTTACATGAAAGGAACATGTGCATGAAAAAATGGCGATGCAAAATCTGCGGCTATGTTCACGAAGGCGCCACGCCACCCGACGAATGTCCGATCTGCGGGGCTTCAAAAGAACAGTTTGAGGAAATTAAGGACTGAGGGTTTACGGCAGCGTTGTACACCGGACAGCCCGCATGGCAGTCCGGTGTACAAGCGCCATCAGCTTCAATGTCACAAAGCTTCTCAGGATCCGCATCCGCCGCAGCAGCTGCCGCAGGAAGCGCTGCCCGAGCCGCACTGCTGTTCAGGCTCAAGCCCGGTTTCACGGATCTCAATATCAAAGGTCAGGGTTTTCCCTGCGAGCGGATGATTCAGGTCCAGAACGACATCCTCGTCGGTCAAACCCTGCACAACGGCCGGAACCGGGTTGCCGGCCTGATCTGCCAGATGAACGGCCATGCCCACAGTGACCTCCATCCCCTCCGGCACGCCGGCGCGCGGCATCTTGATAATGCGTTCAGGCTCATGAGTGCCGTAGCCGTCTTCAGGGGCAATAGTGACGGTTTTCGTATCACCCGGCTGCATGCCGATCACGGCAGCGTCAAACCCCGGAATAAGCTGTCCGGCACCGACCGTAAACTTGAGCGGCGCCCGGTTTCTGGACGTATCAAACACCTCGCCGCTGTCAAACTTTCCCGTGTAATCAACACTGATCGTGTCGCCTGCTTTAATTGGATCCGACATGTGTATTCCTCTCATGTGTGCAATGATTACTGCATTCTGTGACCCGTCCGCAGCTGCGGATATCCACCACTCATGTGCGGGAGTATCCCGCAGCGTGTGGGACTGTGAGGAGGAATAACCCGATCAAACGGATGCATGAGCGCGAAAACAGCGTACAAGGCGGGTCGCTCTACTTTACAAGGCATTATACCGGATAGAAGCGTATTCGTCAATGCGGCACACATCAAACTCCGGAAAAACCATTTCTTTTACAGCTTCTTTCTGATATGGTTTGGATAGCAACTTTTTTCACCTTAACACAGGAGGCATCGCAGCATGAATGTAATGGACATGTTCAGAAAAAAATTCGCAGACTACCGCCGCCTCATTGATGAGCAGGGCGAAAAAAAGGCCCGCGCTGCCATGATGGAAGGATACCCTGAGCGGCAGAAACAGAACATGGGGCCTTTTTTCGAAGGCTGCTCGCTCTACGAGGGCTTTAAAAAAGCAGCCCCTGTATACGGCTCATTCGGCATGGAAATGCATCCGGTTGACATTTCCAACAACGAACGGGACGCCGCGCTTGAAGTGCACATGCGCTGCCCGTTCATGGACATGGCCCGCGAGTTCCATTTTGATAAGCCCTGCACGGTGATCTGCGAGCTTGACCAGGAAGCCATGGCCCTGGCATTTGAGGGTCTCAGCGTTAAAATCCTCACAACCATGGCTGACGGCGACTGCGCCTGCATCTTCGTGTATCAGCGCTAGCAGGCCGGCCGGCTGTGCATTTTGACCCGATTGCCTCAGCATCCCCGACGGATCCGGGGATGCTGCCGCGGCGCGTGCATGCTCCAAACCTATCGTTTTTCCTCAAGAAATACGATTGACAGCCGCCCCCCCATGGCATATACTGCCTGACATTGTTTTTTTGCGCCGGAAAGGGGTTGCATGAAACGCCGCAGAGAGCTTGCCATTGATATCAGCGATCACGTGCTCGCGCCGAGCCGCAAATCCAACAAAAAGATAATCGCTTCGATACAGTACCTGTCCAAGCTGTTCATCATGCCGGAAACGCCGGATAAGTTCCTGGAATTCGGCGATGCGCTGCTGGTCATGATCCGCGAATTTTTTCAGGAACAGGGCGGTATTCACTCCTCTATCAGCCTGCCTGATCTCTCCAGACTGTTCTCCGATATTGATCCGCCCACCGACCCAGAGCTGATCGTCGACGTTCTCTACGACATCAAGGAAAAGATCATCCGCCACTCGGTCAAGGTAGGCAACCCCTTCTATATCGGCCACATGACCAGCGCAGTGCCGTATTTCATGATCCTGATTGAAATGATCATCGCCGCGCTGAACCAGAACCAGGTAAAAATTGAAACCGCTAAAGCATCGACATTCGTTGAGCGCGAATTTCTTGCCTGGATGCATCAACTGGTCTTCCGCCGCGGCAAGGCATTTTACAAACGTACAATTCAAAACCCCGAGATCGCGCTGGGCAATGTCGCGGTTGACGGCACGCTTGCCAATCTGACCGCTTTGTGGGTCGCGCGCGAAAAGGCTTTTCCCCCACGGCGCTCATTTGCGGGCGTGCGCAGGGACGGCATGGCCGCAGCGCTCAAGCACTACAGCTGCAGCGGCGCCGCAGTGCTGGTCTCGAAACTGGCGCATTATTCCCTTGATAAGTCGATGGACGTTCTCGGGCTTGGGAGCCGCTCCCTGATCCGCATTCCGGTTAATGCCGAAAACCAGGTTGACTGCGTAAAACTGCGCCGCAAGATAGCCGAGCTGCAGAAAAAGAAAGTAAAAATAATGGCTGTGGTGGGTATTGCCGGCACTACTGAAACCGGCAACATCGACGACCTCAAGCAGCTGCGCGATATCGCAAGCGAATGCAGTGCGCACTACCATGTTGACGCGGCCTGGGGCGGCGCGACGCTGCTGACGCACCGCTACCGCCACCTGCTTGACGGCATAGACCGCGCCGATTCAGTCACCATCGACACGCACAAGCTGTTTTACACGCCCATGTCCATGGGCCTCGTGCTGTTCCGCAACGAGCGCGACCTCATGCGCGTCAAATATACTGCCAGTTATGTCATCCGTAAAAGTTCGGTTGACCAGGGCCGCTTCACGCTCGAGGGCTCGCGCAAATTCGACGTGCTCAAGCCCTGGGCTTCACTGAAAGTGTTCGGCACAGACGGATTTCAGATCCTGTTCGACCATGCCTTCACCCTGACGGCGGATTTGAACCAGCTCATCAGCGCCTCGCCGAATTTCGAGGTCATGAACAATCCTCAGCTCTTCATTCATGTGTTCCGTTTTGTACCCCGCGATGTGCAGGAAGGCCTTGAGCGCCTGCGCGCCCTGATCGGCAAGAACGGTCATTCGGCTGCAGCCAGGAAAAAGCAAAAAGAGCTCAACGTGCTCCTGAACACGCTCAATACCGAGCTGCATCGCGCCATCCGGGCCGAGGACTCGACCTTTGTCTCGCGCACCACGCTTACCACCACCCGCTACGCGCCCCAGCCTATCGTGGTGCTGCGCTCGGTCACGGTCAACCCGCTCACCACGCGTTCCATCCTTGAAGAAATACTGGCGAAGCAGGAAAAAATGGGCCTGAGCCTGTACACACGGCAGTACAAAAAACAGTTTGAAAAATTACTGACATAGTACGCACCGTTGTAGAGCATGGATCTAAATACTATAGCTCGCGTTACAACACCGTCCGTTCACCCTGAGCCCGTCGAAGGGTAGAACGGATCAGGTAGCACACAGCAGGCCCGTTCATGGTTCGACAAGCTCACCACGAACGGGCTTACAACTTAATTCTAAAAGGGCCCGTGGGCAAGGATACCTGATAGAGAAACCCGGATGCACTGGTCATTGCAGAACATGAGCATACGACCGAATAAACCATCACGATGAGGCGAATTACGATTATATCCGGTGCGCAGACCGGCGTTGACCGCGCAGCCCTTGACGCAGCCATCGCCTGCGGCCTTGTCTACGGAGGCGCAATCCCGTGCGGACGCCTGTCCGAGGACGGCCCGGTTTCGAAGCGCTATACCGCACTGGTGGAGCTGAAAACAAACGTGTATGCCGCACGCACCCGGCGCAACGTGCTTGACGCAGATGCGACCTTGATCCTGTGCCCGGGTCCTCCCGAAGGCGGCACCGCCCTGACCCAACGCCTTGCCAGCTCGCACGAAAAACCCGTACTGGTTATCGATCTTGACTGCGAGACAAACGGATCAGCCATCAAGCTGATACGCGCCTGGATTGAGGCCAATGACCCGGCCGTGCTCAACGTTGCCGGACCGCGCGAATCACGCTTTCCGGGCCTGTATGACCGGGCGCGGAAGCTGTTAGAAAAACTGTTTCGGGAAATATCCGCCAAAACACAGCGCAGATGAATCGAAAAAACGAAGGCTTATAGAGCGGTAGGCAGAAAGCGGAACGTCAACCGTGGACTTCAGTTATCCTTTTGCGTTTTAGACACCATGATCTCAAAAAAACTGAGCGCATCCTGCCTGCCGTTGAGCAGCTCGGAGCCCAGCCCCTCAAGCATGGATGGCAGATCCTGGCCGTAGCGCAGGGCGAGTTTTTCCCCCATACCGGTATCGTTTTTTAAAATATAGTTCACAAGCGACGGCAGCAGTATGGCAATCTGGGTATTGTTGCAGCGTCCGGTTTTGCGTATCTGGTCTATAATGTCGCGCTGTGCTCGGTCGAATGGTTGCATATCTGCGTTCTCTCTCATTATGGTTGCCGCTTCTATCTAAACTATAAGTTCAAAAACCGGGTCTGTCAAAAAAATTACAAAAAAAATCCTCAACCGGTTACGGCCCGAGCCGGTTTCCCCCGCATGCCGGTATGATGAGGCACACTATACATCGGACAGGCAACACGGGACTTGAGCAGGAACACCTGGCAGGCCGCCCGCGTTGCGGCTGACACTGCACCCCATACTGGATCTCATGCCGCCCCGCAGGCCTTCTGCAGCTCGGAGGCGGTGCACAAAGCAGTCAGGCTCGAAACATGCTTGAGAATTTCCTCTCTGCCGCCCTCCTCGCGGTCAACCAGCGCGACCACGCCCAGCACTTCAAGGCCCTCGCGGCGCGCTGCCTCGATTGCTTTGATGGTCGAGCCGCCGGTCGTCACCACGTCCTCAAGTATAAAAACGCGGTCGCCTGCCTTCACGTCACCCTCGACCTGCTGCTGCATTCCGTGCGCCTTGGGTTCCTTGCGAATGGAGAACGAGGCAATACTCAGTCCGCGCTCGTGGGCAGCATACGACACCGCGCAGGCGATCGGGTCGGCGCCCATGGTCAGGCCGCCCACGGCCTGCACGCCCGTGTCCGCGATCAGTCCAAGGATCAAATTGCCGATAATGTGCTTGCCCGCGCAGGAGTGGGTGGTTTTGCGGCAGTCAATGTAATAATTGCTCATCCGGCCGGATGCCAGTTTAAAAACCGGCTCGGGGTTATAGCGAAATGATTTTTCAAGCAGCAGCGCCGTCAGTTTCTGTTTCAGGTCCGCGTTCATAGATTCTCAAAACTCCTGTTACTCCGTAAAAGTGTATAGTCATAAACCGCTGATCGGGGCTGACCGGAGCTCCCCATGAAACCAGCGGGCATCATAGCAGTAATACCCTGTAAATACAACCTTTTCGCTCAAATCATCGTTTGACATGAGCCGGGAAAGCCGCTATATCTTTTAGGCTGAAACGACGACTTTGAAAGCTCGCCCGGGTGGCGGAACTGGTAGACGCAAGGGACTTAAAATCCCTCGGCCGCAAGGCTGTACGAGTTCGATTCTCGTCCCGGGCACACGCAAACAAAAGGCCTGCAGCGTATCAGACGCAGGCCGTTTGTGCTCAATACGTCTCAGAATGCTGCCAGAGTCCGCACACCGGCCGTCACCTCTCAGCGGCTGCGACTCACGGATTTATTTCCTGATCCGGCGGCATGTCAGCAACAGGCCAAGGCCCAAAATCAGTGTTGCCGTCCCTTTCAGGCCGAACGCCCAGCCCGGGCCGAGCGCATCAAAAGCGTACCCTCCCGCTACCAGGAAAAATATAATGCCGATCGGCTGCATGGTAGTCATGCCGCCCATGACCGAGCCGACCATGCCCGGCGGAGCGCCGTCAGCGGTCAACGTGTTGGCGCCCGCCATCGTGCCCGGCATGCCCAGGGCAACCATGACCATCGCTGCGTACACCCAACCCGAAAACGGCCCGCTGCTCGCGGCAAGCAGCAGCATGCCGATGCCGCCCATCAAAAGCGAGGCGATAATAGTCGGCATGCGGCCCCAGCGGTCAAGCAGGATGCCAACCAGCGGGAATGCCAGTAGCGACACGATCGTGAACACCACCATGGGCAGCGCGATACGCGCTGTTGCCTGCTCGGAGGTAAAACCGTGTTCGGCAGACAGCATCACGCCCCAGGTGGTAATGAACGTTGAGGCTACCACCACGTCGGCTCGCGTAACCAGCGCGCACAGGTACCCCGCCTGCAGGAGCGGGCTGCGGCGCACAACCGGGATGATATCGCGCAGGCGCGGCACAGCGCTCCTGCGCGCCTGCACATGATCCTTCAAACACACAAGGCAGCCCAGCATGCCGGTGCACGCCAGAGCCGCAGCAAGATAAAACGCCGCCTCAACGCCACGGTTTTTAACGAACGGGGCGGCCAGCCCGAACACTACGGCGCTGGCGATTCCGATCATCATGCCGTTCAGTGCCATTGCCCTGCCGCGGTCGTCTTCGCTGGAATAGTCGGCCGCCATGGTCACCAGCTGCTGCAGCACCATGACGAACCCGACACCCAGACCGAAGCGCAGGCAGTACACGGTTAAAAGCCCGGGTGCAAATCCGTAGAACTCAGAGGACCTGCCGGGCACGAAGCTGATCAGCGCGCACACATCAGCGCTGATACCTTCAGGTACTTGCACGAAAGCGGCGATCGGGCCCGCATGATAATAGAGCACGAAAAAAACCGCCGTCACCGCGAATCCAAGCACGGCCAGCGGCCTGCGTCCAACGCGGTCCGAAAAGACCCCCAACACCCCGGCAAGGGCCAACGTGGCAACCTGGCTGATAATGGACAAAAAGCTGTTGATGGAGCCGAAGTAGTCGGGGGAAACGCCGATGACTTCCTTCAGGAATGCCGGCTGCAGTACGGCCGGCATGACCATGGCGATACCGATCAGAAGCGTAGTGAAATACAGCGAGCAGTAATGCAGCCGGGTGATACCCGGCAGGACCCGTATGCCGGCGAACGTTTTTTTATCCAACGCACATTCCCAACGCACTGAAGAAAATTTCAGCAACGACTGCCATGGCACCGTGTGGACGTGGTGGACACGATGGACGAACATCCAGCCTGAAAGCTTAAACACTTACACGGGCAATTTTTCCAGCCCCGTGCCCCGGTCACCCCAATCCGGGATAGGAAGCCGCCGCCTCCTTGTTGGGGCCGAATTGCAGCTGACGGACATAGGCCTCATGATGGGACTGCATGGTGACCTCATCAAAAACGCCCATCTCAACCAGCAGCTGCCCCAGCTTGGGCCGCTCCAGCGCCTGCATGATCAGCAGCTCCTGCAGCTGATCCCGCGTGAGATAGCCGAGCTCAACAGCAATATCACCGAAGCGCCTGCCGGTTTGTGCCTGCAGATTCAAGGTGGTAAAAACCTGTTTCATGTTCAGGTAGCGATTGCGCAGCGCAGTCGTGCCCAGCGGTGTCTGCAGTTCGCGCTGCCGGTCAAGCGCGCGCACAATATCGTCAGGAGTGGCCAGGTTATTATTGACCAGATACATCCCGAACAGAGAGCTTATCCCTGTATCGCTCATCGCTGCACTCCCCTGTGAAAGCACGGTTTGTGTAACAGCCTGCGAAGCATTGCCCTTTAACAATAAACTATGTCTGCTGAATGAAATCAAGCATTATCTGCAAAACAATATGCTTTATTAAATTGCAATGATTATTATCCACCAAAACGCCAAAAAAAACTTCGGCGCCTCAACACGCGCTGCAGGGCCCGGCGGCATGCATCAGCATCCGCGGGGTCCTGCCAGTAGTGTTCAAGGAACATGTCGGCAAACCGTGCGGGAACGGGTACGCCCCGCAGACGCAGCTTCGCGGCCGACCGGCACAAGCGCAGCACATTGCGCTCGCGCGCCTCATGGCCGAGAGGGCCTCGGGCGTGCGTTGACTTGTCCCAGTCGATAATAAACAGCCGGCGCGCGTCGTCGCGGCTGACGAGGATATTTTTCAGGTTCAAGTCGGCATGATACAGGCCGCTGTCGTGCATACGCCGGACCAGATCTGCAGCAGAGCGGGCCAGTGACGCAACGTCCTGTTCGGCAGCGCCCGTCTGAAACCAGGCCGGCAGGTCGCAGCAGCCGCGCAGCTCGCGCGTTACAAAATAGTGCCGGTACAGCGGACCCCATACCCGCAGACAGGCCGCTGCCAACGCGTCCGCGACCGGAATGCCCGCGCGGGCCGCCGCCAGCGTGACCGCAAGCTCGTCAAGAGAGCGCCGCCTGCCGTAGAACAAGTCCGCGATCAGGAAACGCAGCAGCCCGCCCCGGCGGTATTTCCTGACAACGATGCTCTCCGTTGATCCGGGCCAGTGCCCAACGCTCAGCACAGGTCCACGGCCTGCATGCGCGGCACCCGCCTGCTGCCGGCACAGGAGTTCGGGCTCGTTAATGCCGCAGCGCAGCAGCTGGCCGTGCATATCCAGGCGCTGCACCAGCGTGAGCGCTCCCCGCGTGATGACCTCAAAACCCGACGGCACGTCGATCATGTTCTGCTCCTTTCGCCCCTGAGAATGGCGGCAACCATGCGCGCAATACTTAAGCACGCTGTCAGGCCCGGCGACTCGATGCCCATCAGGTTAATCACGCCCGGCAGGCCGCGCCCGGCTTCATCGGCTATTACAAAATCGCGAATGGGGCCTCCAGGCTCCTGCAGCTTGGGCCGTATCCCGGCCATATCAGGCTGCACATCCTGCAATCTGATGAACGGCAGATACCTGCGTGCGCTTTCAAAAAACTCGCGGGCGCGTGTGGGATCGACCGTATAGTCAAGAGTATCGACATATTCGGCGCTGGGACCAAGCGCAACCGAGCCGTCCATGCGCCTGACAACGTGTATGCCCAGCCCGCGCAGATCATGAAACGGCGGCGGGTAGATGAGATGACGTATGCGGTGCGCCTGCGTTTGCGCAAGGCGAAAATACTCGCCCTTGCAATAGTGCAGCCTGTAGCCTGCTGCGTGCGTATCGATTCCCATGCCGGCTGCCACCTGTTCGCAACCCAGGCCCGCGCAGTTGATAATACGCCGAGCACGGCACTCTCCGGCAGCGATGTCGCGCACGGTGCGGTAGCACACACGGTAGCCGCCATTACAGGGTTCAATGCGCTCAAGGCAGTGATTGTAGGCAATAACGGCTCCGCCGCTGACGGCCTCAGCCTCAAGGCTGGCCATCAGGCCATGGCTGTCGACAACGCCGGTTGTTTCCGAATAAATCGCAGCGCATGCGTTGACCTCAGGCTCCATGCGACGCACATCCCGTTCGCCAAGCATGCGCAGACCCGCAACACCGTTTATCCTGCCCTGCTCCAGGATAGTCTCAAGCATGCTGGTTTCAGACTCATCACGCGCTACGATCAGCTTGCCCATGCGAGCATGGGCTACGCCATGATCCCGGCAGTAATCATACAGCAGCCGGTTGCCTTCCACGCACAGGCGCGCCTTCAGGCTGCCTGTCGGATAATACATCCCCGCGTGAATAACCTCGCTGTTGCGGCTGGAGGTTTCCTGCCCGAAGCGGGCGTGCTGTTCAAGCACGACAATACTGCTGCCGGGCCAACGCCCGGCAACCTCCCGCGCAACTGCCAGCCCGACCACGCCGGCGCCGATGATCATGGTATCGAAGGTGTCCATTCACCTTACCCTGCGGGTTTTATCAGATGGACTAAGTGGACGGGGTGGACATTGTGGACCAGGCGTTCTGCCCCGAACTCCCAACTCAACACTCCGAACTCACCCGAGCCATTGTAATAAAAAAGCCGGCCGGAATCAAACACTGTTCCGGCCGGCTTCGGGTAGTGCATGCCATGCATGCAGAGCTGCCGCTTACGACATACTGTCGCTCAGGGTCTTGGACTGCTGCATGTTGATCTTCTTCCAGATCTCGGGACGCTCGGACTGGATGCGGTTGTCATGCTTATGGATTTCATGCCACATCATGCGCGGGGACGCGTACTGACTCCAGTTGCCCGGCATGGTCACCCCGTCAAGCAACGAGAACAGGTACTCCACCTCTTCATCAGTGTAGAACGGAATAAGCGCATAGCCGGCCTGCACCTGCAGCATGCCGTCGTCGTTGAACTCAAAACTGTCGAGCCATTTTTTCGTATACTCCGCAAAGCCGGGCTGGCCGTTGAACTCTTTCTCAATGGCATCGGCAGCCCAGAGTCCGCAGTTGATGGCGCCCTGCATCTGGGTTTCAACAAATGCGGCCGAGTCGCCGATCACGAGCGTGTTGCCCTTGTACGGCTTCTTCATGGGCGCGTAGGCCTTGGTCATGCAGGAGTGCATCTGTTCGACCTTGGCATTCTTGAACATGTAAGCGACCGGGCTCTTTTTGGTAAAGAACTCAAACAGCTCACCGGGCATCTGCTTGGGATGACCGATCAGGATGACGTCGGCCCAGTCAAAATGACCTGCAGGACCGGTGCCCAGCAGCGGCGCGAAATTTGAACCGTAGCACAGACCCCAGAAACCGCACCAGTTCGCCGGGCTGTAGTCCTTGACATTGGACATATACACGGCAAGCGTCAAAGCCGAAGCAAAGTAGATGCGATCTTCATTCATGCCGAGTGACTGAGGCACCTGCGCGCTGGCGCCATCGGCGGCCACGAGCTTTTTAGCGAACATCAGGAAGCGTTTACCCTTGGTTACGCACTTCAGGGTCACGCCTTCGGCACTGTCGACGGCTTCATAGCAGGTTGTCTCAGGGATATACTCTACGCCCAGAGCAAGCACCTGGTCGAGCAGCTGCTGCAGGAAATAGGCCTTGTCGTATTTCCAGGCAAAAGGGTGCCGGTCTTCCCAGGCATAGTGGGCATTGTGCTTCAGGTTGCGCGAATAGTAAAACTTGTCGCGCACCGGACACAGGGCCCCCTTGAAGGTGATTTCCCAGCCGTTGTTCTTCGAGCGCAGCTTGTTGACGCTGTCGGCATCAACCCAGCCATTGCTGTTGAGCTCTTTGCCGATATCGAGCAACATGGTGTCGCCGTTATAGTTTTCCTCCAGGATGATGTGCTCGCTGCAGTAGCGGGTCATTTTGGAGATATCCTTGCGCTTTTCAATGAGCACGACCTTCATGCCCTTTTTAGCGGCGCAGATGGCGGTGTAGAGCCCGCCCGGCCCTGCGCCGACGATTGCAAGATCATAAATATATTTAGTAGCCATGTATGTTCTCCTTCTCTCAGCTGATAGCCCCGACCGGGCAGTAGATTTGGCATGTGTGGCAGGCCATGCAGTTCTGCTCAAAGACCTGCGCGTGCTTGTCGTAGCCGCCCTTGTCATCAAGCTCGAGGGCGCCCACGGGACAGTTTTCCATGCAGGAACCGCAGCCCAGGCACTTGTCGCGGTCGATCACAATATATTCGCGGCAGGATGGGCACAGGTTAAAAAACTGGGGCAGCGCATTGAACTGTTTTGAAAGCTTGTCAAGATGCTGAACCGGAGCAAACGGATTGCCGCACTTGGTGCAGATTTTCAGGGCGTATTCAACCTGCCAGTTAAGAATTTCACGCTTGGGGCCTTCCTGCTTGGCGCCCTCAGGCGAACAGGTTGCCGATGCTGCAAGATCGTTTTTCTTGATGATGCCGGTCGGGCACACATAGGCACACGATCCGCAGGCCACACAGTCCTCAGCCGACTGGTGGAACGGGCTGTCGACCACTTTGCCTGCTCCGCGGCCGGCGAACTGGATTGCGTTGGCGCCGACCACCTCGTTGCAGGCCCGTACGCACAGACCGCACAGAATGCAGTATTCATTGTCCTTACCCCAGTCGACGCTGCTGTCGGCAATGCCGTATTCGCGTGCCAGATCCTGCACCGCCTTCACATTGGGGCAGCGCGCCATGAGCAGCTCAACCACGAGCTTGCGGCCGGCGATGACCCGGGGGCTGTCGGTCTTCACTGCCATACCCTCGGCTGCCGGGTAGGTGCAGGAAGCCTCAATCGTGGTGCGGCTGCCCTGCTCGATCTCTACGATGCACATGCGGCAGGCCCCGTAGGGCTTGAGCGCATCATTGGAGCACAGGGTCGGAATATCGATTCCATTGGCGCGCGCAGCTTCAAGCACGCTCATGCCTTCCTTTGCCTTGATGTTCTTGCCGTTGATTTTTAATTTAAGCATGGTCCTTTCCTCTATTCCACTATCGGAGTAAGCGTTAGTTAATAGTCTTCAACATCTTCCCGTTCACGTCTTTGGGGAAGTGCTTCATCACCGTCAGAATCGGGGCGGCCGCGGTTTTACCCAGCGCACAGAAGCAGGCCGCGCTCATGGCCTCGCCCATGGTCTTCACCAGGGCCAGCTGCGCTTTTGTGCCGCGCCCGTCGGCGATACAGCTCACGATCTCGTTAAGACGCTTGACGCCTTCACGGCACGGGGTGCATTTGCCGCAGGACTCTTCCAGGAAAAACTCTGTCAGGAAGCGGGCCACATCAACGACATCGCAGTCCTCGTCCATCACCAGCAGACCGCCGGAGCCCAGCAGGCTGCCGGCCTTGCCGAGCGCGTCATAGTCGAGCTTCAGCTTCAGCTGGGAGGCAGGCAGAATGCCGCCCGAGGGGCCGCCGGTCTGGAAGGCTTTCACCTTCTTACCGCTGGCAGTGCCGCCGGCAAACGCTGTAATGATATCGCCGATGACCGTACCCATGGCGACTTCAACCCAGCAGGGCCGGGCCACATTGCCGGACAGGGCCACGATCTTGGTTCCCTTGCTGGCAGGTGTGCCGATACCGGCAAACCATTTGCCGCCCTTGAGCACGATAGCCGAAACTGTGGAAAGGGTTTCAAGGTTGTTGACCACGGTGGGCTTGCCGTTCAAGCCCTGATGCACAGGCAGCGGGGGACGCGGGCGCGGTTCGGCAAATGAGCCTTCCAGCGCGTTCAAGAGCGCGGTTTCCTCACCGCATACATAAGCGCCGCCGCCGCGTTTGACCTTCAAAGTAAATGAAAAGCCGCTGCCGAGGATATTCTTGCCGAGCAGCCCGACCTTCTCGGCCTGCTCAATGGCGGTCTGGACCCGCTCGACTGCCAGCACGTAGCGGTCGTTCAGGTACACATAGCCTTCATCAGCGCCCACGGCATACCCGGCCAGCAGCATGCCTTCAATCAGCATGTGCGGGTCGGACTCCAGGAAACTCTTATGCAGACCGATTTCAGGGTCGCCTTCAGAGCCGTTGCAGACAATGTATTTTTTGTCGCCGGCTGCCTTGCTGCAGGCCTCCCACTTGATGCCTGCGGGAAATCCCGCGCCGCCGCGGCCGCGCAGTTTGGATTCCTTGACCTCTTTGATAACATCAGCGGGCTTCATGCTCCCAAGCGCCTTTGCAAGGGCCTGATAGCCGCCAAGGCCGATATATTCCTCGATGCGGTCCGGGGCGATAATGCCCGCGTTGCGCGATACGATTTTGAGCTGCTTTTTGAAAAAATCTATTTTGCTGCCGTCCTTGACCTTCGCAAGTGCTGCGGCAGGGGCCTTATCAGCGGCGTATTTGATTTTCTCGCCGGTAACATCGACCTTAATGCTGTCAACGCGCATCAGGGCAAGGTCTTCTACAATCTTGCCGGCAGCAGCGGCCTTGACGATTCCGGCAGCCGCATCGGCCGTGACATTGCCGTAGACTATGCAGGGTTTGCCGGCCTTGATAACGCTCACCATGGGCTCGGCCCAGCTCATGCCGTTGGAGCCGACCAGGACAACGTCAGCGTTAACTTTCTGCTTCTTGACTGCGTCCTGCAAAGCGGCCGCCACTGTCTCGGCGCCTTTGGCAAGTCCGCAGGAAGCACTGCTCACCGTGATCCGGAGCGTCTTGGGCGCAAGCAGTTCCTGGCCAGCGGCCTTCATTTTCGCTAGGTCAGCGGCATTCTTCACCGCGCCCTTTACCTTCCAGGCAGCCTTTTTCACGGCAGCCGCATCGGCCTTCGCCGCGGGCCTGTCAAGGCCCAGCGCTGCCATCAAAACGCTGCGCTGCGGCTCGGGCAGGTCTTCCTTCACCCAGGCCTCTACGATTTTCCGGCTTATTTTTTTACCGCCGGCCTTGGCGGCCAGCATCTCGATGAGCTTGGGCTTCATCGCAGCCCGCATCCCTTCAGGCACGGCGGCAATCACTTTATCAAATGTTTCCTGTCCATCGGGTAACCATTTTATATCTGCCATTTTCCCGTCTCTCCTTTCAGGGATTAGTTCGATTCGCTGAAAATCTGCTCAAGCTTTGCCTGGGCCTGCACACCGCTGAAAATCTCACCGTCGACCATGATGGCCGGTGCCACGTTAGCGCAGCCCAGATCGCGCGCGGTTTCAACCGTGATGTTCGCGCCGGTTTTGGCGATTTTGTCCTTAATCTGCTTCAGGAGCGCGCCGCCGCCGTTAACATAGGCACCCGTGGAGGTGCACACGGTGACAACGTGCTTGCCGGGCTTTTGCAGCCGGAAGGCGCTGTAGCAGGTCAGCAGACGGTACATGACGGCCATGGGCACACACTTGCGCTGGCTTATCATGGTGACGGCCTCACGGGGGCAATAGCCGAATTCGGCCTGCACCGCATGCAGAAGTCCGATAACCGTTTCCTGACCGCCGGGGGTGCTTTCGATCAGCTTCTCAAGGTTGCTCAAATCAACGCCGCCCATGGTGGCGAAGGCTTTCAAAATATTGGTCTTGAAGGGATCGGGCACGATCTCCTTCACGATCGACAGAATGTGATCCTCGGCGATCGGGCCGCCCTTGGCCTTCTCATTGGCAATACCCATGAGCTTGCCGCGGAACACCTCGCGCATCATATCGGGCACTTCCTGCAGCATGCGCTCGAACATGACCTCGGCGTTGCCCTGCCACCCGGCAGCAGCCGCAACAGGAGCGGCCGGCTTCTGGTCGCCGTCGGGTTTCATGCCGAGGGCCGCCATCAGAGCGCTTCTCTGCGGCTCAGGCAGGTCCTCTTTGACCCAGGTTTTAACCAGGTCGCCGCTTACCGGCTGTCCGGCAGCCTTGCCGGCCAGCATCTGCAGCAGCTTGGGCTTAATGGCATCGCGCATCGCTTCCGGAACCGCGGCCATGAGCTTATCAAACGTTTTCTGTCCATCAGGTAACCATTTTATATCTGACATGTTCCCGTTCTCCTTTCAGGGATGCTCGCCTCAAGGCCGCCGTTATTCGGGCTGAGCCTTCTCAAGCAGTTTTTTATATTCTTTCTCCACCGTTGCCGCGGCGCTTTTCACCTGCGCGTCGGTCGCCTTCTCGAAGCGGCCCTGCGCGCGGATGTATTCTTCGACGGACCGGGGCTTCAGGGTTGTGTTGGTCAGGTTGTAGAACCCGCTTGCAACTTCATAGAGCGGAAACGCACAGGACTCAACCGCCTTGAAACCGACCTTCACGGTGTTCTCGGTCGGATACTGCCAGGCTGACGGGCAGGGGGTCAGAATATGAATATAGGCGCTGCCATCGGCATCCATGGCGCGCTTTACTTTTTCCATCAGGTCGAACGGATAGCTGGGGCAGGCGGTGGCGACATAGGCGATGCCTTCGGCAACGGCCACGGCCGGGAGCTTTTTCACCAGCGCGTCCTGCAGTGCATTGGAGGGCTCGTCGTCAAAGCAGATGATGAGCTCGGCTTTGCCTTTCTTAATGCGCATAAAGGCGGCATCGGTCTTCACGCCGAACAGGTCGGCGCCGCTGCGGCGCTCGCACACTGCTCCGGCACACGCCTTTTCCAGCGCCTTGCCGACAAGGCGGGCGGCAAGCGACACACCGCAGCCGATGCAGGTCTCGCCGTGTTGAGGATCGAAGTATTCCTGCGCAGGGATGAAATTGGGGACCATCAAGCTGAATTTATCCATCGTTATGCCTCCTGAGCCATGCCGATAACACCAAACCAGCATTCACGATGACAGACCCCGCAGCCGGAACATCTGTCAGTATTAGCATCAAAAAAGCCGTCATCCTGACGGACAACGGCGCCATGCGGACAGTAGATATAGCAAACCCCGCAGCGAACGCAGCGGTCCTTGTCCCACACCGGCCGCGCCACTACGCGGTTGCCGGGCTTAAACGCTTTGGCAGCGCCTGCCTGTACAGCTATGCACCGTAATGTTTTATTGGATACTTTAGCCTTGGATTCCAAAACCTGCTCCTTTCACGTCTGCATCTCTGTAAAGCACAGAGTGCACATGGGTGGTTAAGCGTTTTACAACAGGCCCGTTAAATCTCCTGGGGAGCCTTAACCGGGCAGACCTTGACGCATGTTTTACATTCCAGGCACAGCGCGGAGTCGATAAAAGCGCGATCTTTAATGAAGCGAATTGCTGTTCGCGGGCATAGATCAACGCATCCGCCGCAGCCGACACATGTTTCACGTGCTACTCGTACCATGGTATGCCTCCTTGAGTAATAAAATAGCATTGCCGTATTATTGAAATAGCCATTATCTAACGCAATTACCGAATATACACCCAAAAGAGTTAACAACCTTAATAATTTGGCTGCTAACTTTTTGCAGACTCGTAATTATATACAGTTTGGCCAATGGAGTCAAGCACTATGCTGAACTTTATGCCGGATCGGACACATGGTTGACTTGCCGGCACGCTTATATTAGAGTGATCGAACGATTCAGAACACAGGAAAGCGGCTTCAGGGGTACAGCAATTTTATTATATTAAATATATTAAAAAAATAAAAAATAATGGAAATACTATTTGTTTCTTCAGAAGTTGAGCCTTTCGCCAAAACAGGCGGGCTGGCTGATGTGTGCGGCGCCCTGCCCCTCCATATTGCCCGGCTCGGTGGGCGAATATCAGTGATCACCCCGTTGTACCGCGAAACACGCAGCCGACTGCAAACAACTGCCTGCGAAGCGAAATTTTCCGTTACCGTCGGGCCGCGCACGTTCGCCATGCAGGTACTGACCAGCAGAGGGCCCGCTGACGTGCCTGTACATTTCGTGCGCTGCGATGAGCTCTTTGACCGCGACGGACTCTACGAAGCAGGCGGCAAAGCATTCACCGACAACCACCTGCGTTTTATCTGCTTCAGCAAAGCGGTACTCGCCTTTTGCCGTACTTCCGGGATGCAGCCCGAGATCCTGCATCTCAACGACTGGCAGACCGCCCTGATACCGGCGTTCATGCTTGGCCGGGCCGCACAAGACCCGCTGCTGCACCGCTGCTCTTCAGTGATGACTATTCACAACATGGCCTATCAGGGCATGTTTCCCCCG
This sequence comes from Deltaproteobacteria bacterium, assembly GCA_016875025.1. Lineage (GTDB taxonomy): Bacteria > Desulfobacterota > WTBG01 > CAIYCZ01 > CAIRTM01 > CAIRTM01. The sequence continues at coordinate 3,056 of VGSH01000015.1, read as the reverse complement.
GAAGTATTCGATCTGACAGAACTTGCACGCCAGCAATTCTGGCACCCGGGGCAACTCGAGTTCTGGGGGCAGGTCAACTTCCTCAAGGCCGGCATCGTCAACGCCGACATGGTCTCGACCGTCAGCCCCACCTATGCGCGCGAGATAACAACACCTGAATTCGGCTGCGGCCTTGAGGGCGTGCTGGCAACGCGCGCGCAGGATCTGGTCGGCATTCTCAACGGAGCTGACTATACCGTCTGGAACCCGGAGAGCGACCCGCTGATCAGGGCGCGCTACAGCATAGACGACCTGGCGGGCAAGCAGGACTGCAAACGCGAGCTTCTGGAGCGCTTCAGCCTTGCACGTTCCCTGATGCAGCGCCCGCTCATCGGCTGTATTTCCCGGCTTGTCGACCAGAAGGGTTTTGACCTGATTGAAGAAATTTTCGATGATATTATGAGAACCGATGCCGGTTTCGTGCTGCTGGGCACGGGCGAGCAGCGCTATCATGATTTTTTTACCCGCATGGCTGCCCAGCATCCGAGTCGCGTGGGCGTGCTGCTTGCCTACGATAACCGTGCAGCGCACAAGATCGAAGCGGGCTGCGACCTGTTCCTCATGCCCTCACGCTTCGAGCCCTGCGGTCTCACGCAGATCTACAGCCTCAAATACGGCACCGTTCCGGTCGTGCGCTCAACCGGCGGCCTGGCCGACACCATCAGCGATTGTGAGCGCGACCCGGAACGCGGCAACGGTTTTGCCTTTGCGGACTATGCTGGCAGCGCCCTGCTGGACGCACTCGTGCGGGCGATAGCGTGCTACGGGCAGAAGGAGCGCTGGAAGGCGCTTATGCAGCGCTGCATGGCATGTAATTTTTCATGGGATGTTTCGGCACGGGCCTATCTGGATCTCTACCGCAGGGCGCGGGATAAAAAAATGGGGCTCGGGGATTAGTTCGGAGTTCGGAGTTGGCAACTTACTATTGCCGGTCCACAAAGTCCACCTGTGTCCACAGCGTCCACCCCTAAAACGACCCGGCTAACGATGTATAATACGCTCAAGCAGGCCGGGCTTGCGGCCCACGGTTTCGATGTCGTGGTGTATATCGGGGTCGTTCAGGATATGCTCGACAACCCGCTGACGGCTGAACTCCAGAGCCGCGCGGATCATATTCCTGACAGCATAGGCGCTTGAGCGGCCGTGCGCGATCAATACCGGAGCGTTAACTCCCAGCAGCGGAGCGCCGCCGTACTCGGCATAATCGAAGCGTTTCTTAAGTCGCTGAAAAGCTCTGCGCGAAAACAGATAGCCGATCTTCGATGACAACCCGCGCTTGAGCTCCTGTTTAATCGCCGCTCCCATGCTTTCGGCGACTCCTTCGGCGGTTTTCAAAACGATGTTGCCGGTGAATCCGTCGCAGGCCACAACATCAACGTTACCGCGGAAAAGATCCTTGCCTTCGACAAAGCCGATATAGTTCAGGCTGCTTTTCTTCAAATGGGCATGCACCTGTTTAAGCACATCGGTGCCCTTGGATTCCTCCTCGCCGTTGCTCAATAAGCCGACCCGCGGATTTTTGCATTTCATCAGCGCCCGGTAATACACCGCGCCCATCAGGGCGAACTGGGTGATATTATGCGGCTTGCACAGATTGTTAGCACCCGCATCGACCACCAGCGCCTGTCCGGTAAGGCTCGGCAGAAACGTGCCTATGGCCGGGCGGTCAATGCCCGGCATGCGCTTGACTATAAACAGCGCGGCCGACACCATGGCGCCCGAATTGCCGGCGCTCACAAAGGACTCGCCCTGCCCCTCGGCCAGAAGCTTCATGCCGACACTGATCGAGGAATCCTTCTTTTTCCTGACGACATCAAGGGGGTTGTCCCCCATGCCGACAACCTGCGTGGCATGTTTCAGGCTGAGATGCAGCCCCTGTGTGTCGTGCCGCTCGAGTTCACGGGTGATAATACCTTCATTCCCGACCAGCACCACATCAGCACCGAAATCGCGGCAGGCCGCCACAGCACCCTCAACCGTTGCATGCGGGGCATGGTCGCCGCCCATGGCATCGACAATAATACGCAGTTTTTTTGTCATAGCAATAATTACGTGTGCAACTTCAATTAATCGTTTCCAAGGCAAAAATACTGTGTTATAAAAAGTATCCGTATCCGCGTTATATATAGCGTTTGCCGTGGTCTGTCAATTCTTAATTTGCCCAAAACCATATGAGAGGACGGCTGTCGCATGAAAGAAAAAATCCTGATCGTCGATGACGACAAGTATATATCCCTTCTCCTATATGATTTCCTCGATGACGAAGGCTATCTGTGCGAAACCGCAGATAACGGTCTTGAAGCCCTCGAGCGGGTACGCAAAGGTAATTCATACGACATGGTTCTGCTCGATTTTGTTATGCCCAGAATGAACGGACTTGAATTTCTGGCCGCTGTGCGCGACATCAACCCCAGACTGCCCGTGATGATGATCAGCGGCTACCGCACCCGCGAAAACACGCTCGAAGCCCTCAGGCTGGGCGCGATCGGCTTTATCAAAAAACCGTTCAGTCTCAAGGACGTGCTCAAAAACATGCGTCTTGTGCTGCAGGCCTCCCGGAGCAAAAAGGAACTGGGCCCCATCATACCATTCCTGAAAAAAGGCAGCATGGAGTTCGTATTCAAGACCGACGCGGTCGAGCCGGATAAAATGTCGCTCTACCTCGCCACTCACCTGGGCGAAATGGGCTTTATCGAGGGCCACCGCATCAGCACGGTAGCGCTGGCCTTTAACGAAGTCATCGCCAACGCAGTGGAGCACGGCAACCTTGAGCTGCCGGTTAATTATTTCCTGGAGAACCCGGACGGTGAAATCAGAGAATCGGTCTCCGACGAAAGCGCTGAGCGGCTGCGCACCGCGCGCTATGCCGACCGCACCGTCACCATACGCTACCAGTGCGAAAACGATGAAACCCGGGTGAGCGTCATTGACGAAGGTCCCGGTTTTGATGTTGACAGCGTGCGCGAATTCCTTGCATCCCGTGACGACAGCGCTGCCTCAGACCATATCGGCCGAGG
>VGSH01000014.1 GCA_016875025.1 Deltaproteobacteria bacterium | reverse complement strand
TTCCTTTCATGAAGTTCTGTATACGGTTGCCGGCTCCGGTGCTGCGGCACATCGTGCAGGTTTGGTCGGGCACGTTCTCGGTCAGAAAGTACTCAACGCGTGTCTCGGAACATGCGCCGGAATCGGCCGGCATGCCGGAGCGCCTGCAGATTGTAAAGCGGATGATGCCCGGAGGCTGTGCCAGCCAGGTCCCGGAAATATGCTGCGGGATCGCCAGCATCAGCTCCGCCCAGATCGGCAGCGCAGCTCCTGAGCCGGTCGAGCGTACATTGCGTCCGTCATCAAAGCCGACCCACACAAGCGCGACGATATCGGGAGTGTAGCCGACATACCAGGCATCGCGATTGTCATCGGTGGTTCCGGTTTTGCCGGCTGATGGAAACGTAACGCCCATTGCGCGAAGTCCGCGCGCGGTGCCGTCGCTCACGACGCTTTGCAGCAGCGAGCTGATCAGAAAAGCTTTCGCGGGCGTGATAGCCCGTTTGATCTCCATGTGGCGCTGCTCAAGGATGCGCCCCTGTTCATCGGTGACCAGACTGAGGGCGCGCGGGTAGGGCAGCATCCCGTCGGCAGCAAAACAGCAGTAGGCCCGGGCAAGCTCGAGCGGGATTATTTCAAATGAACCCAGTGCCATGGATGGATAGGGCTCAAGCTTTGAGGTGATACCGAGCGAGCGTGCGCAGGCAATGATGCGTTCCAGCCCGGTCTGCATGGCGGCAGCGACAGCCGCACGGTTGACCGACAGGGCCAGCGCGTCGCGCAGCAGCAGCTGTGGCGGGGCTTTGTCATCATAGTTTTTCGGCGACCACAGCCGGCCGTGCAGGTTGTAGGTGACCGGCTCATTTGAGAGCATGGTCGCGGGGGTCAGGCGGTCAAGGGCGCTCAGGTAGACGATCGGCTTGAAAGCGCTGCCGGGCTGGCGGCGGGCCTGGGTGATGCGGTTGAACTGGCTTTCGCCGTAATCGCGGCCGCCGACCATGGCGAGAATAGCGCCGGTGCGCGGCTGCATGACCACGATAGCTCCCTGCAGCTTTTTGTCGGGGTCCGGGCTTTTAAACTGTGGGAAACGCGCTTCAAGTCTTTTCAATCCGCGCTCAAGGGCCTGCTCGGCTGAGCGCTGCACCTGCGCATCAATCGTGGTATGGATCGAAAGGCCCAGGTTCGCAAGATCATCAGCGGAATAGAGCTCATGCAGCTGCCGGGCGACATAGTCCATGAAGTAGGCGGCGATGCGGGGCCGCGCTGTATACCCGGCGGTCTCGATCGGCGCTTCGCCGGCTGCGCGCCCATCGTCAGCAGAGAGCCAGCCGTTTTCCTGCATGGCGGCAATCACCGCGTTGCGCCGCTCGCGGCTTCGCTCTGCGTCCGCGTAGGGTGAATACCGGTTGGGCGCGCGGATAAGCCCGGCAATGGTTGCCGCTTCAGCAACGGAGAGGTCTTCGGCGCGTTTGCCGAAATAGAATTTTGACGCTTCGGCTATGCCGCTGATCGACACCGAGCCCTTCTGTCCGAGGTAGATTTCATTGAGGTAAATTTCAAGGATTTCATCCTTGCTGTAGCGCAGCTCCATGCTCAGCGCGATGCAGAGCTCCTTGAACTTGCGCAGAAACGAGCGCTCCGGTGTCAGAAAATAGCATTTTGCCAGCTGCTGCGTTATGGTCGATCCGCCGGCGCGCACGCCGCCGTGGCGCAGATTGATGAGCGCGGCCCGCAGGATACCCACCGGGTCGATGCCGGCATGTTCATAGAAGCGCCGGTCCTCGGCCGCAAGTACGGCATGGAGAAGGTGCGGCGGCATGCTGCCGAGGGCGATCAGTTCGCGCTGCTCGCGGAGCGGCCCGAAAAACAGCATCACTTCTTCGGGTTCAAGCTCAAGCGTGTGCAGGGGCTCTTCATTCAGGCAGTCGCGGATGGATTCAATCTGTCCGCCGGCGAGCTGTATGCGCACGGGAAATGCCGGGCGCTGGCGGCCGGGAACGGTAAGCTCTCGCAGGCTGATCTCGATTGAAGAGCCGCGCACGCGGTATTCACCGGGTGCATCCGGCATGCGCTGCACGGGGCGGTAGCTGAGGTTTTTGAGCGTGCTTTCCAGCAGGGCGGCAGTGGCGGGCCTGCCCGGATAGAGCAGGGTCGTGTCAGAATACACGCGCGAGGGGATGCTCCAGCGCCTGCCCGCAAAGCGCTCCTGAACCTGCTCGGACACATACAGGGTGTAGATCGTCAGCACCCCCGCGCCAAGCAGGCATGCATACACGGCGAGCTTTACCGCAAAGATAAACAGGCGCCTGCCGATTGAGGGCCTGCGGCGGCGCGGTCGGGTGCGGGGTTTTCTTTTCATGCGGGTTCATCCATGGCGCACTCCATCAGGCGATGCTGCGTTTGCACCCCGAACGGCATGCGTGCAGCGTTACGCCGAGGGCGCTTTAATTGATTCCGGGCCTATGATGCCCAGGGAAATAACCATCTTTATGGCTTCCTCAACCGACCAGGAGGTTTCTTGCACCAGTTCCTCCCCGACGATGACCAGAAAGCCCGACGTGGGATTCGGCACGGTCGGGATAAAGATTTTGAGCAGTTTTTTCCCGGTTCTGCTGTCGAGTATTTCACCGGTTACAAAGCCGATAACCCAGGTGCCCGGCTTGAAATATTCGATGAGCACCGGTTTTTTAAAGATATTTTTTTCAGGAAGCGACAAGGTGCCGGCGAGCTGTTTGCCGACCTGCCAGACCGTGTTGATGAGCGGGATACGGCCGGTCACCGCATCGAGCAGGCTGAACAGACGCCTGCCGGCAACGTTGCTCGCGATGACGCCCGTAGCGTACAAAAGCACGATAAAAATAAGCAGCCCCAGCCCGGGAATATGGATTCCCGTGTAGGTGTCGACAAGCTCCATGATCTGTTTGTCGATAAAGACATAGAGGATATTGACGGTGAAAACGGCCAGGGCGATCGGGATCAGGGCAAGCAGACCCTTGAAGATGTATGATTGCAGATGCCGGTAGATATGTTTCATGTATGTCGACCTTTCAATGTTTGATGGAGTCGTAAAAAGTCAGAAAATTCTAATTTCTGCTTCATAGCCATTGATCCTGCTGTCGGCATGCCGTTCAGCAGACGGATGCTGCACTCTCATGGGAAGCCTGGGTGTGGGCTTGCGCAAGCTCTGCATGGGTCAGGAAAGCCCGGTTTGACAGAGGGTACAATCACTTAACAGCCTTGATGGCGCGGGTTCTGGTACGCTGCCTGCGGAAATGATTCGCGCACGCCGAAAGTATAGGTCGCACAGGTGCGCGTGTCAATATAAATGCTGTTTGCAGGCGGCAGGCGCGAGGGTCTTGACTTGCGGGCGCAAGCGGACTATGGTCGTCTTTGCGGATGCGGATGCGGATGCGGATGCCGGGTGTACTATGCGGCGGAAGACATCGACAATCAAGCGTGACAAATATTGACGGGCGCGGTCGCACGGTACCAATCAGGAGGCATGGCTATGAATGCAAAACGGGCGTGCGAAAGCACGGTGACCAGTTCGATTTTGATGGTGCCGCAGGATGCCAATCCGGCAGGCAATGTGCACGGCGGCGTCATTATGAAGTACATCGATGAAACAGCTGGTGTTGTAGCCTTTCGCCACAGCCGCTCCAATGCGGTGACGGCGTCCATCGACCGCATCATCTTCCACCATCCGGTGTTCATCGGCAACCTGCTGACCTTCAAGGCCTGCGTGAATATGACCGGCCGTACATCAATGGAAATCGGCGTGCGTGTCGAGTCGGAAAATCTTTTGAGTGGAGAGATCCTCCATACCGCATCGGCGTATCTGACGTTCGTGGCCCTGGATTCCTCAGGCCGCCCCACGGAGATCCCTCAGCTGATCGTTGAAACCGAAGAGGAAATCAGGCGCCATCGCCAGTCGCAGGATCGTCGCGCTGTTCGCCTCGAGGAGCGCGACCGGGAATTGGGCGCATCCCGCAGGGAATGAGAGCCGGAACAGTTGCTCAGGGCCGGGTTAGGGCAGAAGGATCATAAACAACAACCCTATTGGTTACGCCATCCATATATCGACAGAGAATGCGTTCATGAAGAAAAGCGGCAGATACGAGACCACGGATTTAATTGAGGCTCAATTCCAACCCGGATCGCGCGGCCGGGTGCTAAAAAATTTGCAGGCTATTACCAGCAAACGGGAAATTGAGCGCATCGAGACCTGTGAACTTCTGCGGACTGCCGAGGTTATGATTGATCGCTATACCCGTAAGCATGTTTTTACGGCTGAGGATATCTGCGCAATGCACCGGGAGTGGCTCGGGGCACTGTACGCCTGGGCCGGCTGCTACAGGCAGGTACATCTCGCAAAGGCAGGTTTTTCTTTCGCATCTCTGGCGTTTATCCCGGGTCTTATAGCCGATTTTGAAAAGCATATCCTGCAGCGCTTCACTCCGTGCGTGTTCGATGACAGGGCTTGCGTGATTGAAGCACTTGCTGTCGTCCACACGGAACTTTTGCTGATACATCCGTTCAGGGAGGGAAATGGAAGGCTTGCCCGTCTGCTTGCCGCCTGTATGGCGCTTCAGGCAGGGCTGCCCTTGCTGGATTTCAGCGGCATTAAGGGGGCGCGGCGCGAAGACTATTTTGCGGCTGTTCGTGCCGGTCTGGACAGAAATTATGAGCCGATGCGGCAGGTCTTCAGCGCTGTCGTTTTACGGTCGCTGCACAATGAGCGGTAGGTCTGCGTTTGCGTGGTGCTGCCGGTTTGATTGCGTCCGGGATGATATGGATTCCTTCAACCGCAGAGGATGACATGATGCACCGCTTCAGGCCGACCTGCAGGTTGCCGGGGCTCTTCAGATAGGGGTTGGTTTCACGCAGTGATTTCTTTGCCATGGTTATTAGTATATACCATATTCTCAGGCAGATATAGCGGTTTTTCAAGGCAGGGTAGCGGGGTCAGAAGGGTGGCTTTAACGTGTATTCTGTGTTCTCATGCCGCATGTATTCCTCCGAACTGCGAATTCCACACTCCGAACTGACAAGGCTGCGCTCCGATGGGTTTGAAAGTCAAAAGCCTCAAACCGGTCATTTCGAAGAAGCGTGAGCGACTGAGAAATCCGGAGGCGCTTTCAGCGCCGTTCTGGATGGCCGTGCTTCCGCGCGTCCGCAAGCCTTGTCATGCCGCTCGTGATGAGCCCCGGCCTTGCTCCGAACTCAGCGCCTTTTTTTCGTTTGCACAAGGCTTTGAATGTATATAGAATCGTTTGCAACCAAACAAAATATCGCCGCATCGGGGCTGCGTTTTTTGATGCGCATACAGGTGACGATTCAGGCGCACACGGGCAGGGGGCGAAATAAAAATGCCGCGAACGATTAAACCTTTCTTGAGTACTCAAAATAAAGGCATTGCATATGGTTAACCGGGCCGCAGTCATACTGAAATACAAAGAACCGATGGTGCGCTGGATAAACGATTCCGACCCGTATAATGATGATCCCGGCATAACGCCAGCAAGCGCTAACAAAGAAAATACCGTCTATCTGATCAGGGATAGAGATGCAGAAAACCTCCAGAAATGGCTGTCGCGCAATTTTAAAATGCTTTTTGAAAATGAACTGGAAGCATGGTACATCGACGAATCGTTGTGGCCCCGGAAACTGACCAGAAAAATGTTTAATGAATGGTTCGACGTTGAATGTCACAGCGTGCTGCTCGATACCGTCGGCGGCGCTATATTAGATGATGAAATTTAACAAACGGCCCTGGCAGACGCGGGCGGGGTACAATAAAACAAAAACAATCAGGAGGGGCGACATGGCTACAATGAACGTTCAGGGTCGAAAAGTTTCAGTGGTTTCAAACCTGTAAAAACTACGGTCAGCGGGTTCAGTTTTCGGTGTTTGAGTGCATTGTAGATTCGGCGCAGTGGGCTGTGCTTAAACAGCGCTTGATTGATATTATCGACCCAAAGAAGGATAGCCTGCGGTTTTATTATTTAGGCCTGAACTGGAAACGACGGGTTGAGCATGTGGGAGCAAAGCAGGGCATTGATCAGGAAGGCCCTTTAATTGTCTGAAGGCTTCCGCGAACCGGATGCTTACATAAATTTACTGGTAGGTTCGCGGACAAGGTATGTGTTTGAAAAAGCTGAGATTATTTTTTTCACGCAAGCATGATAGGCAATTTTAAAAAAAATAAATCAACGGTTCGCAAAAACGACGAAAGAAAGAATTTAATTTCAAGCGGTTAAGCAGTAACAGTCGCGCCCTCGCGGGGGCGCGTGGATTGAAACCGCCTTTGCGCCCGAAATAGGCCATTACCTTACGGGTCGCGCCCTCGCGGGGGCGCGTGGATTGAAACTATTGTCATAGCCTTTTACTCCTGTATTGTGGTTGTCGCGCCCTCGCGGGGGCGCGTGGATTGAAACAAGGCCTGTTTTGTCATAATGTACCACTTTTCTGTCGCGCCCTCGCGGGGGCGCGTGGATTGAAACACGGTCTGCGGCTGTGAGATCGTCATCGGTTGCAGTCGCGCCCTCGCGGGGGCGCTAACGGCCTGCCTCTGTGAATCTGCGGGGATGTATAAAAAAGCCCCCGGCGCGCGCGTGCGGGCCGGGGGCTGAAGTGTGCCGGTGTGGCTGGCTTATTTGGCGAAATCGATATCGACGTGCCAGAAGCCGTCCTGCCAGTAGGTGTAGAAATTATCTTTAAAGATATTGCGGCCCATCTTGACCGCGAAGTCCTTTTCGTGCAGCTCCCTGACCAGATGGTGCGTGGCTTCTTCATGGGCTTTGGCAAAGCCCTCATCGAGAGGCAGCTGGCTGATGCGCTTCAGGTAAACAGGCAGCACCATCTTGACAGCGTCGAGGGCGGCAGCGTAGTAGGCCTGCCGGGCGGCCTCATCGTCGGCTGCCGGCTCGTTCAGCTCGAGGCGGTAGGGGCTTTTGAAGGGGTCGAGGTAGCGCGAAATTTTACCCCGGCCCTGTTCCTCGGTGCGCTGGTACTGCGCAACCTTTGCCATGGCCTCCCTGATCACTGCAATGTCTTCGCCGAAGAATTCCTCGTAAGAGATCGCGTCTTTGTCAACGTTGAAGAAATCCAGGATGAACATGCCGGGAACGCCCGCCGATGGCTTCAGGAAGTCTACGTGCATGACCGGCGCGCGCACGCCGCTGCGCGGCAGCAGGTTCAGGGTGACTGTGTTGTGATAGCCCGAGCCCGGCGGAACTTCAAACAGGCTGACCGTTGCGGCCGCGAGTTGCGTGTTCTCATATGATTTCAGCTGCACGCCGAGATCTGTGCCCCCGAAGAGTTTGCTGAAGGGAAAGCCCAGCGGCTGGGCGAAATCAGTGAAGAATTCGTTAATGGCGCGCGGCTGCAGCAGCTGTTCGTACTGCGCGGCCGTCCAGTTGAAAAGTTCGCTGTACATAGTGTAGTCCGTGTATTGTCTGGGTTTGTAAGTCGCCACGAAAATGACGATGACGATGACGAGCAGGGCGATCAGCGCGCTGAAGATTTTAAGGATTTTTTTCATAGTGGCTCCTGTGCGTGCATGTATGGATCATTTCGGTCATTACTACACGCAAGTATAGTATCAGGCACAGCCTATGTCAATGCAAAAGTCGGTATCGCTATCGTTATCGGGATCGGCTTTTCTGGAACACTCGATTGAGATTGCGATACCGATAGCGATTTATACATACGCGCTGTGCAGAGGCAAAGCGCATAACAGCCGGACGGCAGGGCATGTTTACATTATTCCGGACACTGCTGATGATATGTTTTGATTGACATGCGGGGGGGCTTCTTTATAATCACCACTCAACGGTGATGCGGCACACAGGAGACCGGCGCATGCATATACTGCTTTCAAATGACGACGGCTATGATTCGGAAGGCCTGCGGTGCCTTGAAGAGGCGCTGGCTCCCATGGCAACGGTCTGGACCGTTGCTCCTGATCAGGGCCAGAGCGCCATGGGCCGTGCCATCACGCTGCAGCGGCCGCTCAAGGTGACCCTGGTGGCCGAGCGCCGCTACAAAGTCAACGGCACGCCTTCGGACTGCGTCAACCTGGCGGTGAACGGCGTGCTCCCCGTGCGGCCGGATCTGGTGATAAGCGGTATCAATCAGGGTGCCAACATGGGCGATGACATCTCCTATTCCGGTACAGCGGCCGCGGCGTTCGAAGCCGCCATTCTGGGTATACCGGCAATAGCGGTATCGCTTGCCACCAAGCAGGATTGTCACTTCATGCCCGCGGCCCGGTTTGCCGCAGCGCTTGCCCGCAGCGTGCTTGACGCAGGCCTGCCGACGTATGTGTTTCTGAATGTGAATGTGCCCGATACCAAAGGGGCGGATGTATTCGATTACGTCATAACACGGCAGGGCCGCAGCCAATATGAAAAAACCGTAACCGCGACAACCTGCCCGCGCGAGCAGACGTATTACTGGCTCGGCGGCAAGGGGGTTTCGTTTGAAGATATCGATGGCTCGGACGCCAATGCCGTGCGGTGCGGATTGATTTCGATTACGCCGATCAGCACGGATTTGACCGATGACGGGTCCATGGGATTTGTGCGCAATCTCAGTGTCGACGGGTTTAAGCAGGGCTAAAAAAAATGTTTATATATTTTATGTAACTATCCGTTTTTAAATCTTTAATTTGCTTAAGTTAAAGTAATGCATTAGGTTAATGTCAAGGCGCGTCCTGAGGAACTATGTCCAACATGACCCCACGTTTTTACCGGTTCCTGCCTGAGCGCATGCGCCCCGGAGTATTGATCCTGCTGGCCGGTCTGCTGCTGTGCGCGGCCTGCCACCGCGGCACGGTTCTGCCGGAAAGTTCCTCCAAAGCTCAGGGGGTGTACCACACGGTAGAAAAAGGCCAGACTCTGTGGCGTATCTGCAAAACATATCAGGTCAGCATGCAGGACGTTGCCGAGCTGAACAATATTACCGATCATTCCCAGATCAGGGTCGGCGACCGCCTGTTTATTCCCGGCGCGCCGAGCGTCCGGAACGTTCCGGCGACAACCGGCGCTGCCGCGCAGCCGGGAGGTCCGCCTGCCGCAGGACCTGTCGGGCAGGTCCCTGTACCTTCCGCGCCGGAGCCGATCGCACCGGTCATTGAAAAAAATGTCGGCATGTTTATCTGGCCCCTGATCGGCCCGGTCACCAAGCGCTTCGGTATCCACGGCGGTCTCAAACATGACGGTATCGATATCAAAGGTACGCCCGGTGCCGAGGTGAAGGCCTCGCGCGGCGGCAAGGTCATTTTTTCATCCCTGCTCGACGGCTACGGCAGCACGGTCATTGTGCAGCATGACCAGAGTTTTGTGACGGTGTATGCCAATCTGGGGGAGAACTCGGTCGGCCGCGATCAGCAGGTCAAACAGTCGCAGGTGCTGGGACGCCTTGTGAGCGGCCCGCCTGACAAATGCTTCCTGCATTTCCAGGTGCGTCGCGACCGGCAGGCGCGCAATCCGCTGTTCTATCTTCCTGAAGCACGGTAAAAAATTTGTGCCCCGTGTTCGGCCTGTTCGATTGACCGGCGGCGGCGCAGCTCCTGCAGCGCGGCTTCAGCCTCTTCGCGTTTAAGACCGCATGCGTCACAGATCTGCTCCAGCGTGCAGGGATGCGAGCGCACAAGCGCAAGGATGCGTTCGCAGGGATCGCTGCCGGGCAGTGCCGCTGTTCTATTTGAGAACGATCCGATGATTTCCGCGCGCAGGCCGAACATCTTCCGGGCATGCTCAAGGGTCTGGTCGTTTACTGCCGTGCAGTCGCTTTCAGCTGGCGGGCGCGTAACCGTGTTGATCTGGATTTTTTCGCACGCAAGCCGGTCAAGAAAGCGCGCCAGCTCCTGCAATTCGTCGGGGCCGTCATTGATTCCCCGCACCAGCATCACCTCGATCCAGAGCCTGCCCCTGTAGACGCGGCTGAATGTTTCAATGCCGCCGAGCATTTTTGGCAGATCAAGGCCGGGCAGCGGACGGCTCAGGCGCGCAAACACCTGTGCACTGACCGCGTTGACCGACGGTATGACCAGATCAGCCTGCATGAGATCGGAGCGCACCTCATCCAGATGCAGCAGCGTGCTGTTGGTAATAACAGCCACGGGTATGTCTGTCATGGCCTTGATTCCGGTAATCATGCGCCCGAGCTCAACGTTCAGCGTGGGCTCGCCGGTTCCGGAAAATGTACTATAGTCAAGCGGCTGTCCGGTGGCGATAACCTGCCGCACCTCGTCCACAACGGCGTCAGCCGGGGCGTACACGCGGCGCTTCAGCGTTTTCACGGCGGTTGCGCCCAGCTGGCAGTACACGCAGTCAAGCGTGCAGGTTTTGTCCTGAACCGGGTCAATGCCCAGTGAGAGGCCCAGGCGCCGTGAATGAACCGGGCCGAAAACGTACTTCATGGCGGCTCCTGCTATATTTTTTTTTGCCTTCATAGCATTTTTTTGGTAGCTTTACCAACCGGTAAAATATATGGCTTATCGCAGTATACAGACCTGAAAGGAGCAGCACAACAGATGATTACCATTAACACCAATTATACTAAATTGAAGGCATCCTATCTGTTTTCAGATATCGCCCGCCGCGTGGCCGACTTCACAAAGGCACATCCGCACAAAAGCATCATCCGGCTCGGCATCGGGGACGTGACGCGCGCCCTGCCCGATGCCTGTATACAGGCCTTTCACGGCGCGGTTGATGAAATGGCCCGTGATGCGACATTTCGCGGTTATGGCCCTGAGCAGGGCTATGATTTTCTGCGCGAGAAGATCGCCGCGGGTGATTTCCAAAGCCGCGGGGTTGACATTGCCGCTGATGAAATCTTCGTTTCAGACGGATCCAAGTGCGATACCGGCAACATTCAGGAGCTGTTTGCGCTTGATGCCGCTATTGCTGTTCCCGATCCGGTCTACCCGGTATATGTGGACACCAATGTCATGGCCGGCCGTACCGGCGTCAATGAAAACGACCGCTATTCAGGTTTGTGCTATCTTGAGTCAACCGAGCAGAACGGATTTGTGCCCGACCTGCCGTGTGAACCGGTTGATCTGGTGTACCTGTGCTTTCCCAACAACCCCACGGGTGCGACCGCAACCCGCGAGCAGCTGGCTGCTTGGGTTGCCTGGGCGCACGAGCACAGGGCCCTGCTGCTGTTTGACGCGGCCTACGAGCGCTTTATCCGCGATCCTGCCATTCCGCACAGCATTTACGAAATTGAGGGCGCACGCGAGGTGGCCGTTGAGTTCAGGAGTTTTTCCAAGACCGCCGGCTTTACCGGTGCGCGCTGCGCGTTCACGGTTGTGCCCAGAAACTGCCGCGCATTTACCCCCGGCGGCGCCGCGCAGATGCTGCATCCCCTGTGGCTGCGCCGCCAGAGCACCAAGTTCAACGGAGTGTCCTATCCTGTGCAGCGCGCAGCCGCGGCTGTCTATTCTCCGCAAGGCCAGGCGCAGGTTGACGGTCTTGTGGACGGCTACCTTGAAAACGCACGCATCATCCGCGAAAAGATGTGCAATCTTGGCTTTGCCTGCACGGGAGGCGATAATTCGCCCTATATCTGGATCAACACCAGGCAGGACTCCTGGGCGTTTTTCGATATGCTGCTTGATAAGGCCGGAGTTGTGTGCACGCCCGGAGCCGGTTTCGGGCGCTGCGGCCAGGGCTATATCCGCATCAGCGCGTTCAACTCGCGCGACAACGTCGAGCAGGCCATGGAGCGCATCAGCGACGCGCTGGCCTGATGAGCCCGGAGTCTGGATTTCGAAGGCGGGAGCAGTGATGGGGCCGCAGGCGGGACGATGCGCAGCCGAGACGGCGGCGTTCAGGTGCCGGATACGTTTTGTCTTTGAGGGGTTGACAAGTACGCTGTATGGGTGTACATTTATAAAGAAAAATTAAACAGGAACACGGGTTCGGGGAGTTTGCAGTAATCCCCGAAGGAACTGGATAGTCGGGCCGCTATCTGCCGATCAGGCAGGTAGCGGTTTTTTTATGCGGAGAGTTGCTGACGGACAGGTTTTAAAAGCGCAGTACAGATATTTGAATAACGGGTACGGGTTCGGGGAGTTTGCAGTAATCCCCGGAGGATCTGGATAGTCGGGCCGCTATCTGCCGATCAGGCAGGTAGCGGTTTTTTTATGCGGAGAGTTGCTGGCGGACAGGTTTTAAAAGCGCAGTACAGATATGTGAATAATGGATAAGGGTTCGGGGAGTTTGCAGTAGTAATCCCCGAAGGAACTGGATAGTCGGGCCGCTATCTGCCGATCAGGCAGGTGGCGGTTTTTTTTATGTTAATGCATCGTATATGAAGGGAGCATGAGATGGGATACCTGGCAGCGATTTTATTTTTTGCGGCAATCGGATTTGTCTTCTTTTTTACTCGTAAGAGCAGTGCCCCTGCAGCGGCATCGGATCAGTCCGCTGAGCCGGAACTGACGGAGCGTTTCCGTCTGGGCCGATACGTCCGGGGTTTTTCCGCTCAGAAGGAGCCGGTCGCGATTGTGTCCTGCGGCGTTACTGATAAAGACTTCGTGGTGTGCAAGGGTGTCATCGGCGCGGAGATTGGACGCATCGCCCGCTGCGGCATAACCGATATCAGCCTGACCAGGCAGGGCGAGGCGGAGTTCCTGCTCGCTCTGAGCTGGAACGATGCTGCAGGCGCCCCGCAGAAGGCCGTGTTCAGTTTCGACGATAAGAAGCTGGCCGGGTCAATGGCAGCCGAGGCCCGTGACGCGCTGCAGAAATGGCAAGGCATTGTGCATGGCCAGCCGTCTGCAACCGGCGCAGCAACCATGAATTAGACACCGGCACCATGCAGCCTTATCTGTGCAGTTCGGGCGTGTGCAATAAAGGAGCTCTTTATGAACCTGCAGGATCTTATAGCTTATTGTCTCATGGGCTTGGCAGTTGTATGCTTCGCATATCTTGTGTGGGCAAGCAGGCAGCGGACCGGCACCAGAGACGAATCGAAAAAAAAATAGGCTTCCGGACATGCTCAGGGAGCCGCCATCTGCAGCGCTTCCTGTGCAGCCTGGGTTTCAGGCGCTATTCTCACGCCAGGCATTGCCGATCCGGTCTATCAGTTGTAGCTTTCAATCGGTCTGACTATACCCGGACGAAGCGGTTTGCGCAGGGGGCCTGCAGGCCTGTTTTACAGCAACAGGTCGAAATCGAGTTTCTGCGGTTCCGTGCTGGCGCAGGTTATATAAGCTGATTCCCCTGTATGAAAAAATTTTTTCACAGTTATGCGGTAGACTCCGTCCGGCAGGTTGTAGAGGGTGTATGTGCCGTCTGGAGCGCTGAGGGTTTCGGTCCGGATGGTGGTGTCCGTGATGCCCTGGGCGACAACACGGGCGCGGGCCAGCTCCGTGCCCCGGGCTTTTATGCAGCCGCTGATTGAGATGCGCGGCACATTGACCGGCATCTGCAGCGGCGCTCCGTAGTGCGCGAGGTATTCGCAGGGAAGCCCCAGGCTGTAGAAGGCTGTGTCCGCTGTGAAAATGTTCGTCATGGTTGTTTCGCTGAAATCACACCGGCGGCATATGGTCGTGTTTGACGGCAGGCCGTCTTCACTGTCGGTCAGGATATTCCAGCAGGTCTGCAGGTCGTATGTTTCAAGCGATTGCGCAAGCTCAAGCAGCCTGTGCATGCGCTGCCGTGAGGAAATGTTGAGCGGGTCCGCCATCTGGGTTTCTGAGAGAGGTGCAAAATCGTCGTCGAAATGGTTGGAACAGCCTTCGAACATGACACCCGGCTTGATTTCGCTGCCGCGGGTTATCCTGATATCCCCCGAGCACAGCTGTACCCGCGCCATCGATGAATCCTTGAAATCAACGAGCAGAAAATTCAGTCCTCCGTGGCCATAGCGCCCGCCTTTGTCAAGGTGCTCTTTAAACATGGAGAGCGATTCGCCAAGCGTCGCGCATTTCGCCATGATCTGCCGGGCCATGAAGATACCGGGCAGTCCGGTGGCAGCGTCCTTGTTCGGACGGCCGACATTATACGTTATGGCAAGGCCGCTGTCGTTCATGCCGATGCCCACGCCCGCGAAGCCGGGCGCGAAGAATGACAGGAAATTGCGGTCGCCGTTGTCGGGCCGGTAATAGAAAGCCGAGCCCATGCCGCCGGTGCCGGGCCGGTTGTCGGTGTTGTGCGCAAGGTATGTGCCCGATGTAGAATGGAAGGCAAAGGCGGTGCAGCCTGCCGCGCTGTTTTTGTCCCGGGCATTGATCTCGATGCCCAGGTTCCATATCAGCACAAGGTCACGGGCAAGGCCCTTTGGCACATGCCAGTATTGCTCAAGTCCGTCGGCCATGCCACGCAACTGTTCCCGGATGTCTTCCTGAACCCAGGGCTCGATCTGGGCGTAGTAGGCTTGCGCTTCCTTTGCGCCGACCTTCAGGAACAGCCTGAAGATCAGCGCGCCACTGAGAATCGAACCCGGAAAATAGTAGGCCGTCTGCCGGCCGATTTCGTACCATGAGCCCGTCAGCACGCATGAGGGTATCATGCGCGGGGGAGCAGGCTTCTCTTGCCTGCCGCAGCCTGCGGCAAGCAGGGTAATTGTCAGACCTATGACAAGGGCACGCTTCATCTTTTTTCCCTTTCAACCGGATTGTTAAAAATGTGTCTCATTCCGCACATGCATGCGGCATACATTGTTTTGTTTCAGCATCCGCATTGCAGCGCGTCCGGCCATTATGCCCGGGTGTTGATCATCGCAATCTGATCATTCAGGGTCCACAGGTCATACAAATAGCCAAGGCCGAAAAGGCCGCCGGTCAGCAGGTAGAGTATCCCCGTCACCCATTTGCCCATGTAAAAGCGGTGTATGCCGAACAATCCCAGAAATGTGAGCAATACCCACGCTAGCGTGTAGTCGATATGACCGCTTTGGTATCTGCGGTCGGCTTCCCGGTCCATGGAGGGAATGAGAAACAGGTCGATGATCCATCCGATCAGCAGCAGCCCCAGCGTAAAAAACCAGATGGTCCCGGTAACGGGTTTTCCGTAGTAGAAACGGTGCGATCCCGTAAATCCGAATATCCACAGGATGTAACCGATTGATTTGAGGTGCGTGTCGTTTGAAGTAGCCATGGCGTTCCTCTCTGTATGACTGCTCAGTCAAGTGTTTCAGCCCCTGATTGTGGCGGGCGGGTATGGTGTCTGCGAGCGTTCCAGTACAATACTAGAGATTAATTTTATTGTGCAAGAAGTAATTTCGTGCTGGTTTAGCGAGCGTACGTCGAGGGATGATTCGGACGGATCGTTGCGGGTTCACAACACTATTTTTGCATGGTATATACATTCCGAGGTGCTGAGATGAATTGTTTACAGTAGATCAGATCTGTCCAATATATATTTATGAAGCTGAGCGGAAAGCCCTGCCGGCCGGGGCGCTGCACCTCATACGGCAAAGTGGGCCTCATTGCATGTTCGGCCCGTGTATTGGAATATCTTAACCGGGCCAGGCACGCTGAGCGACTGTGGCATACAGCAGTGCGTGCGGGCCTTGCAATTGCTGAATGTTTACAGGCTGTGCCGTTGCATCGGCAGTGCAAAAACTGCCGTATGAAGGGCAGCGCCCCGGGCGGCAGGGCTGTTTGAATTATTTTGGACACCACTGACAGGAGATATGAGCTATGGAAAGGATGATTGCCTGCTGCGGGCTGGACTGCGCTGCGTGTGAGGCCTATATTGCACAGCAGAACGATGATAATGAACTGCGCAGGAAGACTGCCGATCTCTGGGGGCGACAGCTTGACGTTGAAGTCGATCCGGCAGGCATCTCCTGTGACGGCTGTCTGAATTCCGGGCAGCATCTTGATGACTGCGGGATGTGCGGCATACGGAAATGCTGCCTGGAGAAAGGTCTGTCCAACTGTGCCGAATGCGATCAGTATATCTGCGACACACTGCACAATGGACTTACTTTTTTGTCTGAGGTTCTTGAAATGGGGCCCATGGATGAGCTGGAAGCTAAAAAGAATCTTGAATCAATCCGGGCTGGAAAGTGCCCCTGTGTATTCAGTGTACGTCGCGCGAAACGTTTAAAATCTCAAATTCGGCCGGCATGGCGCGCAAAAAATAAATCCGGTCACTTTTTCTCTTACATGCATCTGCTGTCGTATGCCCAGTTCAGCAGTGCCTGCCGCTGACGCGCACGGCAGAGCTCATCTCCCGGCGCGCAGTGCTTTTTGACCTGAGCGATATGCCGCGTCATGGCTTTCCAGCGCTTGATCTGGCGCTCGTCATCCGGGCAGCGCCGGCCCATGTAGTAGCGGCAGTACCACTGGAACCAGCCCCGTGGATCGTCAGGGTATATCCAGCCTTTTTCCCGCCATAGCGACAGGGGCTGTGAGGCGTTGACTTTGAAGTAATTCAGCACGGGATCGTGAAACTCATGGCAGAGCTTTGCATGGGTAAACCAGTCTTCCGGGAACTCATCCCGGCAGTCGGTCATGTATCTGCCCCCGAATACACCCAGCGCAAGCAGCTGCTGCGGTGTCAGCTCGGGAGAGAATCCGGCGTGAAAGTTTTCTCCGGCAGGTTCGCTCAGATAATAACCATAGCCCTGCTGCATGAGATCATTGACGATTATTTTTTTTGGTTTCATCGCGCTCCGGGCTCAGCCCTTCATTGTACATTAAAATACTGTCCCCTGTTTATGGAAAGCCATAACCGGTCAATTTCACGAAACTAATGTAACACGAGATTGCTTCGTCGCTTCTCTCCTCGCAATGACACATTCGAGACTGTCATCGCGATCCCTTCGGCATAGCTCAGGATAAACTCCGCGCGGCGATCTCAACTTAAAAGCAAAATTGTTGCAGCTGTATCTTGTATGTACCCATTAAAATGTCTGAAGAGACTTTGCCAAAGGGGGTTTGAAAACAACTACCCTGTACGCGGCAATACGGCAACTTCGCGCAGCAGTCTCTGAACTGTACCTGTTAAAAGGCAGAGGAGTCTTTTTTCGATACAACAAACCCGGAAGATCCTTTGTGTTTACAGAACGCAGCTGCCCGTTGAAATCATTCGCTGTCCGGTCTTGTCAAGGGTGTAGACCTGACACCGCCGGTTTCTTCAGCCTGTAGTTGTTGTATGGAAACCGGTGGCGGCGCTATTTAAAGCACCGTCACCGGGGCGCCGGTTTTTCCTATTCGAAAGTCAGCATGGCGCTTCTGGATTTTTTTTAGCTTTTTTCTTTGCCGCCGATGATGCGATAGATCAAGGCGCCCAGTATGCCGCCGATGATCGGGGCTATCCAGAAAAGCCAAAGCTGTGCAACCGCCCAGCCGCCGACGAATACGGCAACGCCTGTGCTGCGTGCGGGATTCACCGAAGTGTTCGTAACCGGAATGCTGATCAGGTGGATAAGGGTCAGGCACAGGCCGATCGCGATCGGTGCGAACCCCTGCGGCGCGCGCTTGTCGGTTGCGCCCATGATCACCAGAAGAAACATCATGGTCATGACCACTTCCGTTACCAGGGCGGCCGTGAGGCTGTAGCCGCCCGGTGAGTGTGCGCCGTAGCCGTTTGACGCAAAGCCTGCGGACACTTCAAAGCCAGCCTTGCCGGTTGCAATGAGATACAGGACAGCACCGGCCGCGATGCCGCCCAGAACCTGGGCGATGATGTAGGGCAGCAGGTCTTTTGCCGGGAAACGCCCGCCGGCCCACAGGCCCAGCGATACTGCCGGGTTAAGGTGGCAGCCGGATATGTGCCCGACCGCGAAGGCCATCGTGAGTACGGTAAGGCCGAATGCCAGCGATACGCCGAGCAGGCCTATGCCGACATCGGGAAACGCGGCGGCTATAACGGCGCTTCCGCATCCGCCAAGGACCAACCAGAAAGTTCCGAAGAATTCCGCTCCCAACTTTTTCATGGCTTCCTCCTTTTCTGTGGTTATTATGGTTCCCGTTTTTGAGCCTCCGTCCTGGTCCGGCGGCTCAAATCGCTACCTGGTACTGCGATTGCGCAAACGATCGTGGTGTGTGGTTTGAGTTCTCCTTTGCGCACAAGAACGCAGTACCTGAAGTCAGGATCCGCGATATACTGTCGATCCTGATGGTGAACTGCATGTTTATCAGCCCCGCTGCGGTTATGTCTGAATTTCTGAGTATGTGCGGGTAATGCTATCCTAATTTGCTGCAAGGGGCAAACGGAAAAAGCGCAACGGAAAAAGCGCAACGGAAAAAGCGCAACGGAAAAAGCGCTACGGGCAAAGCAGGGTGCGCCTGAGACGTCGCAGCAGATGGCGCCACCACGGGGTTTGCGCCTGGTGCCGGATCATGATCATCTGATCGATCTTGTGTTCGATCGAGGAGATGAAGCGGCCATCGCGTATGCCGGGCGGAGGCGCGCCGCAGCCGTGGTGCAGAGCGATTCTTCCCGGTGCCGGCCCCAGATAGACATGGTAGAAGGTGCGCGGGAACACGCCCCAGCGTATCGGCGGGGAACCCGCCTTGAGCAGGTCGTTGATCGCGTCCTGGTCGGCGAACGCCCGGCGGCTGAAGTCGGTTGCCGAAACGGCCTTGAAGAAGGCGCGCGACCTGTCATTGCAGCGGATCGCCATGAAGCCGGAATTGATCTCGCTGCCGGATCTGTTCCACCTCTGGAACACGATGTCCCTGTCCTGCAGGCAGCGTCTGATAATGCCCGCGCAGGGCCTGAAAAACTGGATGTCGATATCGGCCCAGATGATGATTCCGTCCGGGTTGGCCGCAATCGCGTCGAGCAGGATGTCGAATTTTTTTCTGATACAGTAATACCACTCCCGCGACAGGTAATCGCCGTTGCCCTGCGGCACGTCGTCGAGATCGACAATGTGCAGTTCCCAGTCGTCCCGCAGGGTTTTTAAAAACCATTCGTCCTTCAGGACAGCGGCCGGAGCTGTGCAGATCGAGAACAGCTTCATGCTTTTACCCCAAGGGCTTGTCTCTGCATGGCATCGGGCGCGGTTGCTGTGAGAAAGCCGCTTGACACGAGCCGGCGCATGCCGACCCGGTAAAACGCGGGCCGCGAGCCGTCATTGACAAAGTGATGGCTTACGGTTGTGTCCGTGACCGGTGTTTGCGCTATCTGGTAATCGGCGCTCAAGCGTTTCGCGTTTGCCCTGGACAGCAGCAGCGCGTTCAGGGTCTGCTCATGGCGGTTGATTGTCCAGCTGTGATGGTCTATCTCCGGCACGGTTGTGAAATAGTGCTCCGCCAGGTCACGGCCGCCGTCCAGATCTTTTTTTGAAATATGAAAAAGACCTGCGTTGACGCCATGTTCAAGCCTGAACGGAAGCAGGCTGTTCAGCAGCGCTGCCGGATGGGCATAGGCGTTCTGGTAATCACTGTTGAAACAGGCGGATTGGCGTTCGAGGTGTTTGAGCAGTTCAACGGGTTTTCGAAAAAACAGCACGTCGGAATCAACATACAGGATCGAGTCTGTCTGTGCGAAGCACATCGGCCCGAACAGTTTGAGCGCACAGTAGAATGAAGGTGTAATGCTATGCCTTAAGCTTGTCTTGTAATTATTTAAAAAAACTTGCATTTTTTGATTAAATATTTTTCGCCGTATGATCCTGCAGGTTGGGAAGTGTGCAGACAGAATCGCCTCTGACTTCGCGCTGAGCGGTCCGCCTGCGTAGATGACAAGGGCCGGGCGGGTGCCGCTGAAGTGGTACCAGGTTTTGAGCGACCACAGGGTTGCAGGCAGGTCCTGATCGAAGGTCAGCGTGTGGATCTCATATGGGCAGTCCCGGTCGCAGATGACCGGCTGCGTGGCAAGAATGCGTTTTGTAACTACGCAGCGATACCAGCCCGCCAGGCACCGGTGCGCAAGGTCTATGCGGGCACGTCGTGCAGGGGAGAGAAGGGAGGGGGATTGTGTCATGCGTAACGTTCTATCCGGAGTAGAGGGACTTCATGCAGGCTGCGACTGCGATATATCGTGGCGAGCCGGATTTTTTGTCAGAAACGCTTCGTACTCGCTTTTCAGCATGCCGAAGCGGTAGGTGTTGTACCATTTTTCGTCAAGGTGAATCTCCTCGCGGTAAACGCCTTCCTGTACAAAGCCCGCCCTTCTGGCAATCTCGATCATGCGGGTATTGGGGCCCGCGCAGTGGAAAAATATTTTATGCAGGCCGTGTTCGCGAAACGCGCACTCCATCAGGTGGGCCATAATGCGCCGTCCAAATCCTTTGCCTGAGCTGGCCGGGTTCACGATGATGGAAAGCTCGCCGCAGCCGTGTTGGGGGTGAATGTAGTGCACAAGGCCCAGACCCACAGCCGTGTCAGCGCACCCCTCGGGGGCTGTCCTGTAAAAGAACATGCGCGCATCAGTTTTCTGCTCGCGCTCATGCCATCGCGTGAGCTCGTCAATGCTCATGGGCCGGTAGAGCGCGTAGAGGTTGCGGTGTACATCCGGGTCGGCAAGCCAGCGCTGCAGGCATGCGAGGTGGTTTTCAGTAAATGCAACGGCGTAGAGTGGCGCAGTCATGTCAGGAGTCTTTCCGAAGCCAGTGTTCAACAATAGGTTGCGTATTAACGGCATTAATCATATAATTGCTGGAATTTTTTTTGTCAAACATATTGGTGCCTGCGTCCCGGGGGCCTTACTGCACAGGCGGCTGTTCCCGGGTGCGTGAAACTGTCATTGAAAAGGAGACCTTTGCATGAAGAGTATTACCATTAATCTGCCGGCTTCTGAAATGCCCCGCCAGTGGTATAACCTGGGTTCTGAGCTTTCCATGCAGCCGCCGGTTGACGCCAACGGCAACCCGATAGGCCCGGAGGCCCTGGCCAGGATATTTCCCATGAACCTGATCGAGCAGGAAATGTGCCCGGACCCCTGGATCGATATCCCGGAGCCGATCCTTGATATTATTTCGCGCTGGCGGCCGACTCCCCTGCGCCGCGCGGTGTTTCTGGAGCAGCACCTCAAGACCCCGGCGCGTATTTACTACAAGGACGAGAGCGTCAGCCCGGCCGGCAGCCACAAGCCCAATTCAGCCGTGGCGCAGGCCTGGTACAACAAGCAGTTCGGCATTGAGAATATCGTGACCGAAACCGGGGCCGGGCAGTGGGGCGCGGCCCTGTCGTTCGCCTGCAAACTGATCGGGCTGAATTGCAAGGTTTTCATGGTGCGCATCAGTTTCGACCAGAAGCCCTTCCGCAAGGTGATGATGCAGCTGTGGGGCGGTAAATGCGTGGCAAGCCCCAGCATGGACACTGAGGTGGGCCGCAGGTTTCTCGCGCAGGATCCCAATACGCCCGGAAGTCTGGGTATCGCCATCGGCGAGGCCATTGAGGCGGCTGTTTCGGATACAAGCGGTAAAACGCGCTATTCGCTGGGCAGCGTGCTCAACCACGTGATGCTGCATCAGACCGTGATCGGCCTTGAGGCCAAAAAGCAGCTGAAGCTTGCGGGCGAGAAACTGCCTGATGTCGTGATAGGGTGCGCGGGAGGGGGCAGCAATTTTGCCGGCCTTGCGTTCCCCTTTACCCTTGATAAGATTCACGGCGCAAATATCGACATCATTCCGGTTGAACCGGAAGCCTGCCCCACGATCACCCGGGGCCCCTTTGCCTATGACTACGGCGATGTTGCCGGCCAGACTCCGCTGATTCCCATGTACACGCTGGGCCATGGATTTATTCCCCGCCCCATTCATGCCGGCGGTCTGCGCTACCACGGCATGGCGCCCATGGTGAGCCAGGCGGTGCAGCAGGGTCTTTTTAATCCGCGCGCTCTCAGGCAGATGGAATGCTACGAGGCGGCCATGCTGTGGGCCAACACCGAAGGGCCGGTCTGCGCGCCCGAAACCAGCCATGCCATCGCCGCCGTCATTCAGGAGGCCATCAAGGCCCGCGAGGAGCAGCGCGAGAAAGTCATTATCTTCAGCTACAGCGGCCATGGGCTGCTTGATCTGGCTGGCTATGAGAAATATATGGCCGGCGAGTTGAGCGACTACGTGCTGCCCGAGGAGGATTTGCAGGCCTCTTTGCAGCCGATCAGCAATTATCCGAAACCGAAACAGGCCGGCCGCTAAGCCGGGGCAGCCCAGCGGCCTGTATGCATGCAAAGGAGCGTGCAGCATGGGAAAAGTGATCGTACCGCGGCCGAATGAAAAGGAACTGGCCGCGTTCGCGCTGGCGGGCCTGACCATGAAGGCGTCCATGACTGAGGACGAATTCATCGCTATGGCGGTTGCGTATTTGAACAGCCATAATGTGCTGCATCTTGCAACCTGCAAACATAATGAGCCGCGCTGCACACCGCTCGAGTATTTCAACAACGGCCTGATCGTGCATGTTTTTTCAGAGGGCGGGGGCAAGATCGCCAATCTGAAGGAAAACGAGCTGGTGTCCTACAGCATTGCCGACCCCTATGACCCGGCAACGGATTTTTTCGGGGCCTCAGGCATGCAGGTGTGGGGCCGGGCCACATTTTTTAAGAAGAATACCGACCTTGAGCGCTTCAAACAGATCCGGCAGTATTCGCGCTACATGAAACAGCTCGAAGAACAGGGACTGGGTGACGCGGCTGCATCCTACAATTTTAACGTAATCACGATCGAGCCCTGTAAAATCAGGCGTTTGTGCTACCGGCAGGGGATGCGCAATGTGATCTGGAAAGAAAAGTAAAAGTGCGGAGTCGTGAGTTCGGAGATTGGAGAACCGGGACAGGCCAAAGGGCCTGCCCCTGATTTTTTTGAACCGCTATATCTTATACACAAACCGAATCGTGCTGCGGAAACCTTCGGGCCGGTTGCGCACATGGCTTTCTACGTATAGATTGAAGAACATGTGCAGCTTGGGTGTTATGCTCCAGAGGCCTCCGGGCCCGATGGCAAATACCTGTTCGCGCCTTCCGCTCACATCCCGGCCGCTGACCTCGGTATCGGTAAACTGCTTCAAAAAGTAGCCGTTGATGCCCAGATGCAGTATTTTGGGTATGACGGAGTATGCCATGGTGTAGTTGAAGTGATAGGCCTGGCCTGCCTGCGTGTGGCCCACATCGCCGAACGACCTGTTCGGGTCGTGGTTTTTGGCGTTCCACAGGTAGTGCAGACGCAGCGAGGTGGTCCAGCGCGGCGTAATCCACCAGGTTGAAGACCAGTAGGGGTTAAAGGAGAAAAAGTTGCTGCCCGGGTTGATCTCCCGGTTGCTGCTGTACCTGCCCGTGGGAAACAGGAGCTGAAACTCGACCCGGTGGCACATCAGCGGGCTGCCGTCCTTTTTCATGACCGGATCCCACTGCAGGAACGGACCTACCAGCAGATCGCCGATGCCGTCGCTGTTGTTCTCGGGGAACGGGCCGTTCTGGCTGTAGCTCAGGTCGGTAAACACAACCGGCAGGGCCAGATCGATGCCGGGCATCGCGTTGAAAAACGGCTTATGGGGTGAGGTGTAAATAAACTGTGTCATCGCGACAAAGCCGCTCAGTTCTTCCCCGGCGCTGCGGGGCAGCAGCCGACCTCCGTTATTGTTGTTGAATTTCCTGCCTTCGATATAGTGCAGGTACTGGGTAAAATAGAACCCCGGACCGTTGGGGGGTATGGCATCATAGTAGCTGGTGAAGCCCAGGTTTACATTGGGCAGATCATAGGCGCGAACAGCGGAAACATTCAGCAGGCACAGGACGGTTGCCGCCAGAGTCAGGCATGTTTTTTTGAGCATCATTGACCGGGGTCTCCCTTAAGAATAAATGTTTACCGCAATAAACACGGGTGAGTATATCCCTCCCGTATCGTTTTAAAAATAAGTAACTGTAGTTTTTTTTTGTCATGAATACAAGATTTTTAACACAAATGACGTCATTTTTTTATGGCTGCTGCCCCGAAGGCATTGCAGGCGCGCAACCGGAGCGTGGATGCCGTTTGACCGGCTTTTTTTGAAGCGCTACCATAATTTTTTACTTATGAAAAACGCCAACAGCAACGATGTGTATTTTGAGGGCAGGGACATGGCATGGCTGATGGTTCCGGATATGATCCCGTTGCCCCTGAGGCAGTGCCGGTGCGCAGACAGCCGCTTCGGTCACGTGTAACGTTTTATGAGAAGGAAATCAGTATATGCAGTGCCCACATTGCAATCATCCTATTCCCGAGGGATCGCTGCTGTGCATGTACTGCGGTTTGCCGGCTCCGGAGAGCAGAGCGGACACGCATCTTCGGCACGAGCCGGCAGAAAACGCTCAACCGCGCGATGATGCGCTGTCATTGAAAAAAATTACGGCCGTGATCGCCAAGATGAAAAGCCTGCTGGATGCGGGGCGGTTCGAACCGGCGCTCTATGAACGCATGTCAATTGATCTGTTGCGTGATTATCTCTCAACCAAGGACGACAGCGGCAAGCTGATATTCGTGTCCTATGAGATTCAGGATTCGGAGCTTGCTCCGTATCTGACACAGGACATGGTCGAGAAGTTGAAGCTGTATGTCATGGATGCAATTGCAGAGAAGTAAGTGCAGCGCCTGCGTTCAGGATATCAGGATCCGTTGCAAATCCTTTGCATCACAGACAGGGGCACAGCAGGCGGCGTTCCTGCACACGTAGGCGGCCGCTTTGCCGCTGACCGGGCGTTTCAGCTCTGCTCCCGGCATGATGGCGGCTAGAGCGTCACTGCGGCCGTCATGTGCGTGGAGCAGCACGCAGACGTCCGGCAGATACAGGCTGTTGATACAGCGCAGCAGTTCCTGTGTGTCGGGCGTCTCTGGGTTGCCCGCAATTGTGATTACGGTGCGCGGCCCCGCCTCATATTCAAGCGCGCACATGAGCATGCAGCAGGCTCCGGGCATATGGCTCAGACGACGGCTGAAGGCCCGGCAGATGCGCCGGGCGCGATCTGCATAGTCCTGCCTGCCGGTCACCGCTGACATGCGCAGCAGGTTCAGCATTGCCATGGAATTGCCGGAGGGGATCGCGCCGTCGTGGATTTCAAGGGGTCGGATCGGCAGGTCTCTCGAGTCCGCATGCGTCGTGAAAAACGCGCCTGAGTGCTCATCTGTATAATGGGCGCAGAACTCATCCTGCAAAGCGATGGCCGTGAGAAGGTAGCGTTCATCAAAAACTGCCTGATATAGCTCCATAAGGCCCCAGATCATAAAGCTGTAATCATCACTGTGGGCGGTAACCCCGCTTGTGCCGCCGCAATAGCTGTGCAGCAGGCCGCATCCGGGACGGTACAGGATGCTTACGATAAAGTCCGCAGTGCGTTGAGCCTCGGTTATAAAGCCTTCGTCGCCAAGTGTTCTGCCCGCCAGCGCAAGAGCCCCGAACATAAGCGCATTCCAGTCGGTCAGGATCTTGTCGTCGCGCGCCGGCGGGGTGCGCTGCAGGCGCGCCTCAAAAAGTTTGTATCTCAGGCTTTCAAATCGCCGGGCCGCTTCCTGCACGCTGAGTCCGCTGTGCTGTGCATAAACTGCAAGGCTGCCGCTGAGATGCATGATATTGGCGCCGGTCGTACGGCCGGTGGCCTCGTCGCGGGCATTGCCCTCCTCTGTCGCACTGCAGAACTCTTCGGCCATGCGCAGTTCAGCCGGATCAAGCAGCACCTCCAGCTCAGCGTGTGTCCACTGATAGTAGGCGCCTTCGCCGCCTTCGTCGTCAGCGTCAAGCGCGCAGTAAAAGCCGCCTTCACAGGAGCGCAGGTCGCGAAGCACAAAGTCGGCGATTTCCCGGGCGGTCGCGGCGAATTCTTCCGCGCCGGTGGCTTGAAAAGCTTCGGTGTATGCCCACAGCAGCAGGGCCTGGTCATAGAGCATTTTTTCAAAGTGCGGCAGAAACCAGAACGGGTCGGTCGAGTAGCGGTGGAAGCCGAATCCGACGTGATCATAGATGCCGCCGCGCCGCATGGCCCGCAGCGTGGATGTTGCCATGTCAAGCGCCGCATGATCGCCGGTGCGCTTCCAGAAGCGCAGCAGAAACAGGAGCGTGTGCGGGGTTGGAAATTTGGGCGCATGGCCGAAGCCTCCGTTTGTCGTATCAAAGGAGGCTCGCAGTTCGAGGAAGGCCTGTGCGGGCGGATCGGCTTGCGGTTCTTCCGGTGCGGGAGTGCAGTGCAGGCGGATTTCTGTCATGATATCGCGGGCGCTGCTGATGACAGCACTGCGCCGGGTGCGCCAGGCATCGGTAATACGGGGAATAAGCTCGAGCATGCCGGTTCTGCCGCCGCGCGAGCGCGGCGGCAGGTAGGTGGCTGCGAAAAACGGCTCCTTGTCAGGCGTCATGATAATGGTCAGGGGCCAGCCGCCTGAGCCGGTCAGGGCCTGGCAGAAGCGCATGTACACGGCGTCGATGTCGGGCCGCTCTTCACGGTCGACCTTGATGCAGACAAAGTGTTCGTTGAGCAGGTTTGCGATCCGTTCGTCCTCGAAGGATTCGTGCGCCATGACATGGCACCAGTGGCAGGTCGAGTAGCCGATTGAAAGAAACACGGGCACGTCGCAGCGGTGCGCGATTTCAAAAGCCTCAGCGCACCAGGGCTGCCAGGCAACAGGGTTGCGGGCGTGCTGGGCCAGGTAGGGAGATGGCTCAGCTGCGAGGCGGTTGTGAAGGGGCGGGCGTGTGTGCATTGCGTGCGCGGCAGTCATTGGACAGGGTTATCTCAACCCGGGTGCCCCTGCCCGGGGTGCTGGTTATGCTGACCGTTCCATTGTGCATCTGAACAATATGCTGTACCGCGTACAGACCCATACCTGAGCCTGATGTTTTCGATGTGTAAAACGGGCGGAATACAAGGTCGATTTCACTGTGCCGGATACCGCGCCCGGTGTCCTCAACCACGATCATGCACTGACGGGCATCCTGCTCAAACGTGACGGTCAGCGTGCCGCCCTTTGCCTCCATGGATTCAATCGCGTTGGTAATGATATTGCCCAGGGCCAGCCCCAGGTTTTTTTTATCAGCCCTGATACTGGTGCGCTCCGGCTGCAGGCGGGTTTCAAGACGGATGTGTGCGCTCGTGAGGGCTCCGGTGAATGTTTCCAGCACGCCGGCAATGAAGATGACCGGGTCAAATGATACGATTGAGCCGAGTATGATGCTCTTGAGTTCAACGATCTGTTCCAGTGTCCGTTCGAGGCGCTGGACTTCCTGATAAATATTGCTGGCATAGGTGCTGAGCTGATCCTCATCGCTGAGACGGTCATGGATGCGGCGGGCAAAGCCGCCGATGGCCACCAGCGGGTTGCGCAGCGCATGGGCAACCTGATCAAGCATGGTTTCAAGGGCTTTGAGTTTTTCCTGTTCTCCGTGCCGCTGCAGGGAAAGTGAGGCATCAACATGGCCTTTGACGCGCGCGACGAATTCCTGCGCGTTGAAAGGCTTGGTGATATAGTCATGCACACCGAGCTCAAAGCCGGCGACTTTCGTGTCGATGAAGTCATCGGAGGTGAGCATGATGACCGGTATCAGGCCGGTGTCGGGGCTGCCTTTGAGCCGGCGGCAGACTTCAAGGCCGTTCATGTGCGGCAGCATGAAATCCAGAATAATGAGGTCGGGCGGGTTGTCGGCCGCCTTCTGCAGTCCTTCCTCCCCGTTGTCGGCTGTTGTAACGGAAAAGCCGGCTTGTTCGAGAATGCGACTGATCATTTTAAGCAGCATGTGGTCATCATCGATGACCAGAATTGTGGGGCGCTCTGCTGCAATCACGCTTTATGATTCCTGTGCAGGTGTGACGGTGCGTCAGGTGCTATTCCATTTTCATGTCCATCTGGTGCGATTGCGGCTTGAAATAACGCTTGCCCAGGTGCCTGCAGGCCTGCTCGGTGGCCTTGCGGCCTGATGATGTGCGCAGCAGCAGACCGGCCTTGAGCAGGAACGGTTCAACCATGTCGATCAGCGTGTCGGGCTCTTCCTGCATGGTTGCCGCGATGGCTTCGAGCCCGACCGGACCGCCCTTGTAGAATTCGATAATGACGTCCAGAAATCGTACATCAAGCGGTGTCAGGCCCAGTGCATCAATGCCTTCAAGCGCCAGCGCGTCGCAGCTGAGCGGGGCGGTAATGCTGCCGTCGGAGCGCACCTGGGCGAAGTCCCGCACGCGGCGCAGAAGCTGATTGGCGATGCGGGGCGTGCCGCGGGAGCGGCGCGCTATTTCCGCGGCCGCCGCCAGGTTGATGGTTACTTCCATGAGGCCGGCTGAGCGCACGATAACCCGCTCGATATCCTGCTCGGTATAAAAATCAAGCGAGCGCTGCAGCCCGAACCGGTCGCGCAAGGGCGCTGAAAGCAGTCCGGGCCGGGTGGTCGCGCCCACGAGCGTGAACTGTTCGAGTTTTGCGCGGTAGCTGCGGGCGTTCATGCCCTTGTCGAAAATAATATCGACAGCAAAATCCTCCATGGCGGAGTAGAGAAATTCCTCCACGATCTTGGGCAGGCGGTGGATTTCGTCGATAAACAGCACGTCACCGCGCTTGAGATGGGTGAGAATGCTGATCAGGTCGCCTCCTTTTTCAAGCGCCGGGCCCGAGGTGTGCACCAGCGGAACGCCGAGCTCGTTGGAAATGATATGCGCAAGGGTAGTCTTGCCCAGACCGGGCGGGCCGTAGAGCAGCACATGGTCGAGCACGTCTTCGCGCTGGCGCGCCGCGGTTACCGCGATTTCAAGGGTTTCGACGACCTGTCGCTGACCGATGTACTCCGTGAAGTTTTTCGGGCGCAGATCAAGCGCGCTGCTGTGCGCTTCATCAGGCGCAGCCGCGCATTCGTCTGCGGTGATCGTCGGGCGGTTGCGTTCAATGGGCATGCGGTCTGGTCCCTCGGTAGACTTCTTCGAACAGCTCTTCCGGCGATGCCGCCTCCGGGCGCCGCTCAAGGGCTTCCTGTACCATTTTCTGGGCCTCTGTGCGCTGATGGCCGAGCTGGCGCACGAGCACCTCGGTTACCTGCTTGACAAGGTCGCCGGAGGCGGGCGCAGGCGGCGGCATGTCGTCACTGCGCATCAGGGCGAATTTGCCGAGCCGGCCCTGCAGCTCGGAGATGATCATGTCGGCCTTGCGCTTGCCGATTCCCTTGAGCTGCTGGATACTGCCCGCGTCGCGGTCTTCGATGGCCCGCGCGATCAGCGGGATCGGCAGGGTCAGCGCCCGGCAGGCCATGGTCGGCCCGATGTCCTTGACCTTGATCAGGGCCTCAAAAAACTCAAGTTCAAGCTCGGTCGAAAAACCGATCAGCACCGGTTTAGGCTGCTGTACGGTCTGGTGGTATGAAATAAACAGCTCGACCGGCTTGTTCAGGCAGTCAGTCTGCATGAGCGCCTGGCGGACGATTTCCGGCAGCAGCACTTCATAGCCGACCCCGCCGGTCAGCACAACGATTTTATTTTCTTCGGCCTTGATGACGGTACCGCACAGATAACGGATCATGGGCGTCTCACCAGGTGTAGTGTCCGGTTCGTGAAAGAGCCATCAGGGCGATTGCGGCCGCATCCGAGGCGTGGTCGGGGGTGATGCGGTGCGTAAGGCCCAGAGTTCGCTGTACTGCTGCGTGTACCTGCTGCTTGGGCGCCTGGCCGTTGCCGGTAAGTGCGCGTTTGATTTCAGCCGGTTTCACCTGCATGAATTCAAGATGTGCTTCAGCGGCCGCAAGTGCGATGACCCCTTTGACTTCACCGAGCTGTATTGCCGCGCGAGGATACCTGTCGAGCACATAGACATCCTCAACAGCAATAACATCGGGCCGCCACTGATCAATCAGGCCGCGCACGGCACTGTAGATTTCCTGCAGTCGCATGTGCGAAGCACTGCCGGCCCGTGTTGTGATTGCGCCCCAGTCGCACAGATCGCCTCCGCGCTTCAGGCAGCCGATAACGGCAAAGCCTGTGGCGGCAAGGCCGGGATCGATCCCGAGGCCGCGATAGGTGTGTGTGCTCACGGTGCGCTCCGCCGCGTCTGGTTCATTATTCAACATCGTATCACAGCGCCCGGGTTTTTAAAATGATAAATGTTTATGATGTTTATGATATATGTGCGCATGTTCCGGCTGTTTCAGTTTTTTAAAACGGTGTGCAGGGCGGGCTTTTTTTATTGATTTATTCTGTTCATACGGATAGCATCATAGTGTGTTTTTTTATTACTTATATTGGAATTATCAATATGCTTGATCTGCACCGTTTGAATATATTCATTAAAATAGTTGAGCTGAAAAGTTTTTCAAAGGCGGCCCGCAGATTGTTTTTGACGCAGCCGACGGTCAGCCAGCATGTAAATTTTCTTGAGCGCTATCTTGGCGTTCCGCTGTTTGATCGCCTCGGCAAAGAAGTGCGGCCGACGCGCGCCGGGCGCATTCTGCATACGTATGCGCTGCGCCTGCTGCGCATGGCTGATGACGCCGAGTGTGCGGTAGCTTTTTTAAAGGGCACAAAGTCGGGCACGATCGTGGCCGGGGCCAGCAATATACCCGGCGAATACGTGCTGCCCGGGATTCTGGGTCGTTTTAAAGCCATGTATCCCGAAATTGCGGTCACGGTGCATCTTGGCGATACCGGCGGTATTGTTGAAAAAATCGTGAATTATGAAATTGATTTCGGCGTGATCGGTGCACGAATTGCGCATGATCAGCTGCAGTGCACGCGTTTCATTGATGATGAACTGTGCCTGATCATAGCACCAGTGCACCCGTGGGCCGGACGTCGGGACGTTGAAGTTTCCGAGCTGCTGACGGTGCCGTTCGTTATGCGCGAGAGCGGCTCGGGTACGCGTCTGATGGTTGAGCAGGCGCTGAGTAAGGCCGGTTTGCAGCCATCCCGGCTGAGCATCATTGCCGAGCTCGGCAGCAACTCAGCCATCAAACAGGCGGTTAAGGCGGGACTGGGAATTTCTTTCGTCTCAGCACGCTCGGTAGCCGATGAGATCGGCATGAAGCTGATCATGACTCTGCCCGTACAGGGTTTGCAGATCAGGCGCAGTTTTTATATCGCCCGGCATAAAAAACGTACGCTGCCGCCGGTTGTCAGGGAGTTCTACCAGTTCCTGCTGAAACAGCGCTGAACAGATACGCTCTACACTGCATTTTTTTTGCGCATGCCATGAATGCTCCTCCGCTGGTTCTTTTTTTGCTGATTCAACTGGGCGTGATCGGGCCATTCGCCGCCGGGTTGCTGCTGCGCGGCCGGTTCAGCGACCCCTTGAAGACAACCCGCACATGTGTGCGCATTAATCTTGTCGGGCTTGAACCGCTGATTGTTCTGTGGTGCGTCTGGGATCTTACGGTTCAGGCGCGGCTTCTGGTTTTGCCGTGCGCAGGGCTGGCTCTTTCGCTCCTGTGTCTCGGCTGCGGGCTGCTGCTGGCGCCCCTGACAGGCCTGCGCGGGCGCGCCCGGCAGACGTTTCTGATCAGCAGCACGCTTTCAAATCACGGTTTTACCCTGGGAGGCTTTCTG
The DNA here is from genome assembly GCA_016875025.1 of Deltaproteobacteria bacterium. GTDB lineage: Bacteria > Desulfobacterota > WTBG01 > CAIYCZ01 > CAIRTM01 > CAIRTM01. Next base: position 10,694 of record VGSH01000014.1, on the reverse strand, counting down.
TGTTTTATGCTGCTGGGTGAGACCGGACTCGGGTACGCGATTTTTCTGGTGCTGTATTTCATGCCCTATGTGTTGGGCTTTATTTTTCCGGCTGCCCGCCTTGCCTGCAATCGCGGTGATGCAGGCCTCAGACGCTGGCGCGATCTTGTGCTTGCGCCCCAGAACCTGCCGCTGGCAGCGCTGTTCGCGGGCTTATTGCTGAGTGCGCTTCAGATTCCGCGTCCCGAGCTTGCCCTGCCGCTTGCGCCGCTGATGTTCGTTTCCATCGGTCTGTACTACTTTACCCTCGGGGTAACATTCCGCGGCGCCGATATTCGCCGGGCCGGCAGGGCGCATGCCTGCCTCGGGCTGATCAAGTTTATCATTGTGCCGGCCATTGCCTGGGCCGCTTTGCGCTTGAGCGGGCTTGATCCGGTCATGCAGTCGGTCATCTTCATCCAGGCCTGCATGAGCACGGCAATTTATTCGGTCATCACTGCGGTGCTTTTCGATCTGGATGAGCGCCTGGCCTCCGCTCTGTTTGTCGTCAATACCGTCGTGTGCCTGGTATGTGTGGTGCCGCTGCTGTTCTGGCTGATTCCCGCTTGACCGGGCATGAGGCCGCCCGGAGCGCGGAGCGAGGAAAAATCGCCGCTGCCGACCCCTCAGCGCCTGAGCCGCTCGATAATTCTTTTCCGGATGTCATCGGCTTCGGGGATACGGACTGCACTGATGCACGCCGCGTAAAAGATCGCACTGCATAGAATCGCCGCAAACAGGGACCACACGGCGGCAAGAGGAATGCCCGCCAGCAGCGCAAGCAGGCTTTTGTTCAGCCACCAGGCAAGGGCTCCCGTGACGATCGACACGGGCACAATTTTCAGCACGCAGATCAGCATGTAGTTAACCGGAAAGCCCTGCAGACAGCGATGCAGGATTACGGCCAGAAACAGGAAGTTGAATGTCGTGAACAGCGCAAACGACAGCGCGATGGCGCTGTACTGCAGCCGGTCGATGGTTGTAAAAATGATCAGCAGGTTCAGGGCCACGGTCAAAAAGGCTCCGATTACGGGAAAGCGCGTTTTGTTGAGTGCATAAAAAATAGGTATGGCAATTTTCAGGGCTGCAAACGCAAACAGGCTCAGGGCGTAGAGGGAAAGGGCCAGGGCTGTTTTTTCAGTGTCGAGCGCACCGAACTCGCCGCGCTCGAACAGGACCCGGATAATCGGCTGCGCCAGAAAGAGGAGCCCGAACATGGCCGGAATCGAGAGCAGAAACGACATGACGGTTGCCGAGGTATAGGCCTGCCGCAGGGCGTCGCGGTCGCCAGTTGACGCATGGCGCGACATGACGGGCATGGCCGCGATTGCCAGCGAGCTGCCCACCAGGCCGATGGGAAACCACAGCACCCGGTAGGCGTACTGCAGCCATGAAAGGCTGCCGGTTTCGCACCCCGAGGCGAACCAGGTATTGATAAAATTGTTGATCTGCGGGGCTGCGAATCCGATGACGGCCGGCAGCATCAGCAGCAGGATGCGCCGCAGCCCGGGATCGGCAAAATCAAGCAGCGGCCGGTAGCGGAACCCTTCGCGGCGCAGGCTGGGAATCTGGACGGCCACCTGCAGGATGCCGCCGATGACAACGCCCCAGGCCATGCCCACGATTGGCTGGTATCCGAAATACGGCGCCGACAGGGTCAGGGTCACACCGGCGACAATCGAACCGAGATTAAAAAAGCAGGATGCCATGGACGGAACAAAGAATTTGCCCATAGTGTTGAGCATGCCCATGGAAACGGCCGACAGGGCCACCAGCAGCAGGAACGGGAACATGATGACGGTCATCAGGGTCGTGAGATCGAGCTGGCCGGGGATGTGGTGATAGCCCTCGGCGGTCAGCAGCATGACGATGTCGCGCGAGCACAGCATGCCGGCCAAACAGATCGCGCCGACAATCAGTATGAGCGTGGTAATGACATTGCGCGCCAGACGCCAGGTGAGATCGCGGCCCAGGCGGGTCTTGAAATCGGTGAATACCGTTACGAAAGCAGCGCTCAGCGCTCCTTCGGCAAACAGGTCGCGCAGCAGGTTGGGGATGCGGTAGGCAACGACAAAGGCGTCGTAGGCTGCACCGGCGCCGAACAGGCCCGCGAAGACCTGCTCGCGCACCAGGCCCAGAAGGCGGCTTGCCATGACGGCAATGCCGACGATGCCTGCCGAGCGCGCGATTGAGCCGGTCTGCTGTGAGTTCTTTGTCATGCGTGTCATTGCACAATGATTGTGTGGTCAGTTGCTGTGCCGCAGGATATATTCCCTGAGGCAGACAGCGGTGCATGATTGTCCGGGATCAGCTGCTGCGATTTTCTCCGGTGATCCGCAGGCGACCACCCGGCCGCCTGCATCGCCGCCGCCGGATCCCAGATCAATAATATAGTCCGACTGCCGCATAACCTCAAGATTATGTTCGATAATAATGACCGTGTTGCCCAGATCGACCAGGCGCTGAATAAGACGCATCAGCTTGATAACATCGGCCGGGTGCAGGCCGGTGGTGGGCTCATCGAGCACATACAGGGTTTTTCCCTGCGTCGGTTTGCTGAGAGCGGCGGCAATTTTTATGCGCTGGGCTTCGCCGCCGGAAAGCGTGGGGCTGGGCTGGCCCAGGCCGAGATAGCCCAGTCCCATGTCGCACAGAAACTCGAGGGGTTGTGCGATCGCCGGCACGTCGCTGAAAAAAACACGGGCTTCATCAATGGTCATGCCGAGCACCTGCGCGATGTTTTTATCCCGGTAGCATATCTGGCAGGTCTCCTCATTGAACCTCCGGCCGCGACAGCGGTCGCATTCCACGTACATGTCGGGCATGAAGCTCATGGCGATTTTTATTTCGCCCTGTCCGGCGCAGGCTTCGCAGCGCCCTCCGTTGAGATTGAAGGAAAAGCGGCCCGGCGAATAGCCGCGCACGCGCGCATCGGGCAGTTTTGCGAACAGGGCGCGCACGGCGTCGTAGATGCCCATGTAGGTTGCCGGAATCGAGCGCGGGGTTTTGCCGATGGGACTCTGGTCGATCTCAACCGCCTTTTTAAGGCTCGCGGGAACACGCAGGCCGGCATGCGAACCTGCCGGCCCGTGATAGCGGCCGAAATGCTTTTGCAGAGCCTTGTACAGGGTCTCGCGCACAAGGGTGGTTTTGCCCGAACCGGAAACGCCGGTCACGACGCTCAAGCGCCCCAGCGGAAAGCCGACGGTGATTTTTTTGAGATTGTGCGCCCGGGCGCCGCGCACCTGCAGCCGTTCGCATCCGGCCAGGGGGCGCGCTCCGGTTTGATGAGCGGGGGGCATGCGTCCGGCAAGGTGCGCGCCGGTCAGCGAAGCAACATCGGCCATTATCTCCTGCAGGGTTCCGCATGCGATAACCGTGCCGCCGCTGCGTCCGCCGCCCGGTCCCAGGTCGATGATGTGGTCGGCCGCCCGGATGGTGTCTTCATCGTGCTCGACCACGATGACGCTGTTGCCGCGCGCCTGCAGCTCGCGGATGATCGCCAGCATGCGCCGGGTGTCATGCGGGTGCAGGCCGATGGTCGGTTCATCCAGCACGTACAGCGCGCCGCGCAGATTTGAGGCGACCTGGGCGCTCAGGCGCATGCGCTGGGCCTCGCCGCCCGAGAGCGTGTCAGCCCCGCGGTCAAGCCTCAGGTAGGAGAGACCGGCCTTGTGCAGGAGCTCGAGCTTGGGCAGCAGCTCCTGCATGATCGGCCTTGCGATCTGCAGGCTGCGGCCGGTGTATGCCAGGCCCGTGAGGAAGTCCAGGAGCTGCGGGGCTGTCATGGCGGTCAGCTCGTGAATTGATTTTCCATTGATGCGCACGGAGCGGGCCTGGGCATTGATGCGCGCGCCGTTGCAGGAGCTGCAGGCGGTTTCAACGTGGAACTGTTCAAGGTATTCCTGCCAGCCCGCTTTTTTCAGCAGCGCGGGCGCACTGAGCAGGGCTGCAAGTCCGGCGAATTTTTTGCCGCCCTGCAGCAGCGCCCTTTGCGCGGATGCGCTCAATTGGTTAAAGGCCGTATCAACGCATATGCCGGCCTGCTCGATGCGCTGCAGCAGCCGGGCGCGCACTGCAGGGCCCAGCAGGGCCGATTCAAGCGGTGCCAGCGCGCCGGCGGCAATGCTGCGGCTGCGGTCGGCGATCATTGACCCGGGGTCAAGGCTGCCGGTGGATCCGTACCCGTCGCATTCCGGACAGGCCCCGGAGCGGCTGTTAAATGAAAACAGGCGCGGATCAGGCTGCGCAACGCTCAGGCGGCACGCGGGGCAGAACGCGCGGGTGCTGAAAAAGTGCTCCTGCAGGTCGGCCGTGACAATGAGCATTTCACCGCGGCCGATGGCCAGGGTGCGTTCAACCTCGATGAGCAGGCGCTGCGCTGCGGTTGTCGCAGGAGTCAGGGCGCAGGTTACCAGCTCGATTTTATGTTCGTGATAGCGCTTGACGGCGAAAATATTCCGCAGCAGCACCATCTGACCGTCAATGCGGATTTCATCGAATCCTTCCTGGCGGGCCTTCTGGATGATATCGTGATGAAGGCCCTTTCGGCCGCGCACCACAGGAGCGAGCAGCTTAACAGGGATGGTGGCATAATCGCGCTCGAGGCAGCCGGCAATGTCCTGCGCGGAGCTGGACGAAAGCCCCCGTCCGCAACCCGGGCAGTGCAGCTCACCCAGCCGGGCGAACAGCAGCCGGAGATAGTGATAGATTTCCGTCGCGGTCGCAACCGTTGATTTGCGGCCGCCGCGTGAGAGCAGCTGATCGATGGCGACCGCAGGCGGCAGGCCGCGCACGGAATCGACATCGGGCCGCTTGAGCTGGGTCACATACTGGCGCGCATACGGCGAGAGCGTTTCCAGAAAGCGGCGCTGGCCCTCGGCAAACAGGATGTCGAAGGCCAGGGTTGATTTGCCCGACCCGCTCAGGCCGCTGATGACGACAAGGCGGTCGCGCGGTATCGCAAGCGAAACGTTGCGCAGGTTGTGCTCGCGCGCGCCTTCAACGACGATGGCATTTACCGGCGGGGCCGGTACGGGCACGGACGGTGACTGTGCGTGCGGAACCCGGCGCTCACGGGCCTTTATAAGATACCGGCCGGTATGCGAGGCCGCGCAGGCCATGACTTCCTCCGGGGTGCCCGCAACGATGATGCGGCCGCCGTCGCAGCCGCCTTCGGGCCCGAGATCGATAATATAATCGGCGCGCTGAATCAGGTCGGGGTTATGCTCGACCACGATGATGGAATGGCCCTGGCTGATCAGATAGTCAAAGGTTGTGAGCAGATTGGAGATATCCTCGGTGTGCAGCCCGGTGGTGGGCTCGTCGAACAGAAACAGGGTTTTTTCGGCAGAACCCTGCCGGATGAACGCGGCCAGCTTCAGGCGCTGGGACTCGCCGCCGGACAGGGTGGTGGCCGGCTGCCCGAGCCGCAGATAGCCCAGGCCGACCATGTCCAGCAGGCGCAGCGGATATTCAATCTTCGGGGTGCCCGCGAAAAACGCGCGGGCCTGCGCGACGGTCAGCTGCAGGACTTCGTGTATGTTGCGGCCCTGACAGGCGACATCGAGCACATGCGGCGCGTAGCGGGTGCCGCCGCAGGCCGAACACGTGACATAGGTGTCGGCCAGAAACTGCATTTCGATTTTTTCAAACCCCTCGCCCTGGCAGGTTTCACAGCGGCCCCCCCGGGCGTTGAACGAGAATGTCGAAGCCGTGTAGCCGCGCTCGACCGCCAGGGGCGCGGCCGCGAACAGCGCGCGGATCGAGTCGAATATTTTGATGTAGGTCGCTGGGTTGGAGCGCGGGGTTCTGCCGATCGGGGCCTGATCCATGCATATCACTCCGCGCGGGGCGCTGCCCTCAAGGCGGCAGCAGCGCACCCGCTCACCCGGCGCGCTCAGGTCCTGATGAATGACATCTTCGAGCAGGGTTGATTTGCCTGAGCCGGAAACGCCGGTAATGCAGACGAACAGTCCCAGCGGAATGTCAAGGTTCAGGTTCTGCAGGTTGTTGCAGCGGGCTCCCCGGATGCGCAGGCGTGTGCTGCTGTCGGGGCTGCGGCGGCGCCCGGGCAGCGCAATGGCGCGCCGGCCGGCGGCATAGTCGCCGGTCAGGGATGCGGGTGCGTGTACAATGCCTTCGGGCGGGCCCGCGTACAGGAGGCGGCCGCCGTTTTCACCGGAGCGCGGGCCCAGGTCGATCACCCGGTCGGCGCGGGCAATGATGTCGGGGTCATGTTCCACGATTACGACGGTGTTGCCCAGATCGCGCAGGGCCTGCAGCACGTCGAGCAGCAGGTGCGTGTCGCGCGGATGCAGGCCGATGCTGGGCTCATCCAGCACATACAGCGTATTGACCAGCGATGAGCCCAGCGCGCAGGTCAGGCTCGCGCGCGCGACCTCCCCGCCGGAGAGCGTGCGCGACTGGCGGTCAAGGCTCAGGTATCCAAGGCCCACCTTGTTGAGATAGCCCAGTCGCCCCCGTATCTCCCTGAGCAGCAGGGCTGCGGTTTCATCGCCGTCCGGGCCCGCGTCCGCGCAGGCGGCGAAGAAGCCGGCGGCCTCAGCGATGCTCATGCGATGAATGTCGGCAATCGTGCGGCCGGCCAGGCGGTACAGCAGGGTTTCGGGCGTGAAGCGCGTTCCGCCGCAGGCAGGGCAGGGGGCATAGGCGCGGTATTTGGAAAGCATGACGCGGATATGCATTTTATAGCTTTTGGTCTCAAGCCACGTGAAAAAGCCCCGCACTCCGTAAAAATCTCCGTTGCCGTCGATGATGGCGCGCTTGTGGCGGCTGCTCAGCTCGCGGAACGGTACGGTGGCCGGGATATTCTTTTTGCGGCAGTAGGCCATCAGGTCGGCGTAGGCCTCGCGGTAGGCCGGCGTCGACCAGGGTTTGATGGCGTCATGCTGCAGCGAGCGCCCCTGATCGGGTATGGCCGCGTCGACATCAAGGATGATCGTCCTGCCGAAACCGTTGCACTGAGGGCATGCGCCCAGCGGATTGTTGAATGAAAAAAGCGCGGCTGTCGCCGGGCGGTAGTGCGTGTCGCAATGCGGGCAGTGCCGGGCGATCGAGAATTTGAGCGTTTCGGCGCCGGTATCGGGCACGTAAACGCTGCACAGGCCCTTGCCGAACTTCAGAGCCGACTCAAGCGAGTCAATCAGGCGCGAGCGCTGCTCCCGGCAGATGCTCAGGCGATCGGCAACCAGATCGAACGCAACGTGACGGGCGATGAAGTCTGCTGACAGCTCGATGGTTGCATTGTCGTGCAGGACCCGGTAGAACGCCTGGCCCTTAAGCCCGCGTTCGATTTCCTCGGGGCTTATCGGGGCCTCCGGGGTAACCGCGAATGGGAAGGTCACGATGCAGCGCTGGTCCGGGTAATCGCGCAGCAGCCGTTCGGCAATGGAGGCGGCCGAATCCTGTTCAACCGCGCGGCCGCAGGTCTCGCAGTGCAGCACAGCCATGCGGGGGAACAGCAGTTTCAGGTAGTCGTTGATTTCGGTGAGCGTGCCGAGCGTTGAGCGCGACGTCTTGATGGGGTTGCTTTGCGTAACGGCAATTGCCGGCAGAATGCCGTCGATGCCATCGACGGCCGGTTTGTCCATCCGGTCCATGAACTGCCGGGCATAGGTCGAAAAGCTTTCGATATAGCGGCGCTGGCCTTCGGCGTAGAGCGTGTCGAAGGCCAGGCTTGATTTGCCCGATCCGCTCAGGCCGGTTATGACCGTAATTGTATTGAGCGCAATATCGATATTGAGGTTTTTGAGGTTGTTCTGGCAGGCTCCCCTGATATGTATCGATGCGCTCATATGATCCGCGGCTGCGCCCGGCAGCCTGTCAAAAAATTCTATGGTTAACCGCTGATTGTGTGCGCAGCCGTCGCCAGATGTGCGTTTGAACAGTCTCGGGAACAGGAACCAGGCTACAGGGCGAAAACAGGCGTTGAGATAATCGGAAAAGTATACGATTGAAACAGCGGGTGTGCAAGTATTTTATTGGGAAGCAGGCAGGGCCCTGTTGCAGACCGCGCGTTCATCGTCCATCGTGTCCACATTGTCCACTTCGTCCACCCCAAAAAAAATGCCCCGCGGATTGCGGGGCACTTTTTAAAAATGCGCATTTTGTGTTCTGCTGCTGCCTTAAAACGGCACATCGCTGTCGGGAATGTCGCCGGGCAGGGGCTGGTACGGGCCTTCGCTGTCAAGTGATGACTGTTGTGATGAACCGCGCTGAGCCCCGTAGCCGCCTTCTGCACTGGCGCGGCTGCCGAGCATTTTCATGGTCTCGCAGACAATCTCGGTACTGTACTTGTCTGCACCGGTTTCCTTGTCCTGCCACTTGCGGGTCTGCAGCCGCCCTTCGATGTATACCTGGCTGCCCTTTTTCAGATATTCTCCGCAGACTTCAGCTGTTCGACCAAACGCGCTGACCTTATGCCATTCGGTTTCCTTCTGCTGTTCGCCATTCTTGTCCTTCCACTGCCGTGTCGTGGCAAGACTGAAGTTGCATACGGCAGTGCCGCTGCCGGCGTAGCGCACCTCCGGGTCTCTGCCGAGATTGCCGATCAGGATTACTTTATTGACTGACATGGATACCCTCCGTGGTTGCGTTGATACAGATGTCTGGTTGTACTATTGTGAGCCTGCAAAGTCAAGGGGTTAAAAGTTCGGAGCTGGGGGTTGGGATTTTGGAGAAAACCTTCAAAGCTGATGAATCCAACCGCTTATGCTCCGACCTCCGACCTCCGAACTCCCAACTCCGAACTCCTTACTTTATAACCGGCTTGCCCTGCTCGTTGAAATACTTTTCGCTCTTCAGCGAACCCTGTGCATACTGAAATTCCCACTGTACGGAGCCGTCGGGATAATATACGCGTGCCGGGCCTTCGAGCAGGTCGTTTTTGTAGGTGCGCTCCGCTTTCAGCTTTCCGTCTTCATAATATTCGCGGCAGGGGCCGTCAAGAATCCCGTTTTTAAAAACAAGTTCGTACTTGAGTTTGCCGCTGTCGTAATATTCTGTAACCGGGCCGTCTACCAGTCCCGCTCGGAATGTGCGCTTCACCAGCAGCGCTCCCGTTTCGCTGTATTCTTGCGACAGCCCGTGGAGTCGGTCGTTTTCCAGCTTGGCATGAATGCGCAGGGTGCCCTTTTCATCCCAGGCTTTGCTCTCACCGTGCTGGCGGCCGGCGACGTACTGCACGGATTCCATCAGCTGGCCGTTTTCGTGCCAGGTTTTTCCCTCTCCATCCAGCAGTCCGTTTTTATACGTGAGTTCGGCTTTCAGCCTGCCGCTTTCGTAATAGACACGCGAGGGGCCCTGCTGGACGCCATCAAGGTAGTTCTCTTCAAGCTGCAGGGTGCCGCTTTTGAAATACCAGCGGGTCGGTCCGTGCTGCTGGCCGTTTTTAAGGGTTTTTTCGACTTTGGGCACCCCGCTGCCGTAGTATTCCGTTTTGACTTCGGCCCGGGCAGGCGCAGTCGCAAGCAGTAGCAGGGCTGCGCACACAACGGGGATGCATCGTACAAACATAGAAGGGTTCCAAGAAAAAAACTGTATATCATCAGCCAATGATCCATACCATACTGTAGACGCTGTTCTTTGTCCAGATATTCCCGTTCAGCCGGCGCGCGACACGGCAAAATAGCGCCCGCCATATCATGGACGCGCCTGCGCGAGGGCTGAGATGTGGCGGCCGGAGACGTGGCGCCTTGACAAGTTTAAACAAATGTTTTAAACATATGTTTAAGGCATTTATTCTACAGTCGCAAGTGAGTTGACGAACCATGCAGTGCGAGCAACCCGACGATGGCGGCAATGTGCGCGAACGGCTGCTGCAGGCCGCCTTTGAGGTGTTTGCCGAGCAGGGCTTTAAAAACACGACCGTGCGCGACATCTGCCGCCATGCCGCTGTCAATGTGGCCGCGGTCAATTATTACTTTGGCAGCAAGCAGGGCCTCTACGAAGAGGTGTGCCGCTATTCCTGCGGCGCAGCCGGCGAAGCACCGGCCGTGCTGCCGATCGACACCGCGGCCGCCCCGGCCGAGCAGCTTGCCGACTTTATCCGGCAGTTCATGCGCACCATCCTGCTGCGCGGCAGCTCGTCGCTGCAGGGCAAGATCATGGCGCGCGAAATGATGGAACCCACCTCCGCACTTCAGATCATCGTCAAGGAAATAATCCGTCCGCGCCAGGAGCAGCTCTCGGCCATTATCCGTGCTCTGTTGCAAAAGGCAGCCGACGAGACCCTCATCCGGCGCTGCTGTTTCAGCATTGTCGGTCAGTGCCTGTATTACCGCTCCGCGCGGGTCGTGGCCCAGGAGCTGCAGCCGGGGCTGGTGTTTGATGAAAAAGCGGTGGACGCGATCGCGGATCATATAACTCTTTTTACGCTGCAGGCCCTGCGGGGCATTGCGCGGAAAGCCAATCCATGCCGAAAAAAAACAAACTGATTGTCGGGCTTGCGGGCCTGGGTATTCTGGCGGCCGGGTTTGCACTCATGAGCCTGCTGTCGTCTTTGCGGGAAGAGCCGCCCAAAAAAGAGCCCGAGCAGCGCCAGGTCGTGGTGGCTGCCGAAACGGTTGCGCCGGGGCGGGTCGCGGCCGAGATCAGCGCCTACGGCCGTCTCAAGTCGGCCCAGCCGGTCGTGATCAACAGCGAGGTGAACGGCA
>VGSH01000013.1 GCA_016875025.1 Deltaproteobacteria bacterium | reverse complement strand
GACCTTTTTATCGTGCCGCCGCTATGCAATGACTTCTACCACTATTCCCAGCGCGCTGTTCTCGGTGACTGGGCGGAAGGGTCAACCCTGCTCTATCTTGACAATCAATTTACTGCAGAATGGTTCGAACGCATGCATGGTCTGGGATGGACAAAGCGCCACAATGCCCGTGAAGGCTTTAACAGCCTCACAACCCCCGCTATTAAAAAAGTCGCGGACAAATATGGCGCCTCATTTGTCGTAACTGAAAAACCCAAGGAATTTGATCTGCCGAAGGCCTTCGAAAACAGCCGCTTTATTCTGTATCGCATCGACCGCAACGGCAGCAATCAATAGCCGTTGTAAATGGTAAAATGTTTCGGGGGATTTTTTATTTTTATAAAACCGATCGGATCATCTCCTATCATCACACGTTCGAGCTGCGCCCCGCTGTCCGTGACAAGGTATTGCATCCAGTGATATGAAATAATCACCTCCTCGTCCTCGGCCTGCACGTCTGAAAGCTCTATGCGGTTATAATCTGAGGTTACACGCCCGCTGCCTTTTATAAAAAAAGACGGCTCGCGCAGCACTTCATAGACCGTAAACTTATCAACTGCTCCCGCTTTGCGAATATACTGCGGCAAAGCGTCAAAAAAAGCGCAGGACTCGTCAAACCAGCAGACGATCCAGCGCACATTAAACAGATCAAATGCGGCCTGCAACTCCTGCAAGCTGTAATCCGCGATCGGACGGTCGAACAGAACGCCACGGGTGAAACTGGCAAAGCTGTGCTTGATCGGATACATGGGCCGCGGGCCGCACAGGTACTCGCGTTTGAGCAGGGCAGGAAAAAGTCCCGGAAGGTGCGTGCCGTAATATGCTTCAGGCTCAGAATAACCGGGTTCGTTGATAAACTCGGAATCTTCGATGAGGATACGACCATCCGGTGTGGTGTGCTGTGCAAGAAAGTCCACGAGATCAATTACCGGCGGCGGCATTGTACAGTTGAGCCGGTAGAGATTGCTACGGGCAATGGTCAGAAAAGGCCGCACTGCCGGCTGATAGAGTATCACAAACAGCACAGCAGACAGCATCAAAACCTCAAAACGGGATCGTCTGCGAAAAAGCAGATCCAGACAAAGCGTCAACCCGATCCCGGCAGGTATAAGCAGCAGAACGTTCAAAGCATTGGCAAAGCGCTGAGGCTGAAACTGGGAAAAAAATGGCATATGTGAACCATAGAAAGTAACAAGAAAAATAAAAACGATTCCCCCGCCAAAAGCAGAAGCAAGCCGGCGCTGCCCGTTTCTCCACCAGTATCCACATCCAAAGATCCCCAGCACCATGAGAACTGCTTCAATGAATGTGCTGTTAAGAACAGGGATGGAATGCGCTATCCCTCGACGCTGTTTTACGTAAACATTAAACGGCTCAAGAAAATCTTTTATCTGTAATGCGAATTCGTAATGTTCCGGAGTGGTGGTTTTGTCATGTAAAAAATCAAAAACCGGCACGAGCCAGAACATGTTTGCAGCTGCAACAGCAAAAGGAATAGCGGCTATCAACAGAAGCCGGCTTTTGCTGACGCGGCGTGCGAACAGCACATACAGCAGCCCGGCCGGAAGAACAATATGCATCGGAGAGAGAATATGGTTCAACAACAAAAGGCTTGCACAGACGATGGTCCAGCAATACAGGCCGGAAGAAAAAGAACCTGCCAACAGGCGAAAAAGAAGCGAAAGCACATAGACTGAAAAAAAGCAGGAAACAATATATGCTGTCATGCCCCACAGAACGAAATCCTTAGGAAGCGAAAGGTAAAAAAAGAAAAAAGACAAGACAGAAGCGCCAAGCGCCTGCCCTCGCGAGAGGTTAAAATTACGGGCGGCCGCATACAGCAGGAGAGGAAAAAACAGCAAAGATACGAGCACATACACCTTAAAAGCTCGACCATATCCCAAAAGCGGACCGAGTGTTATGACAACGAGCTCCCAGGCCTTGTTATCGGCATTGGCAAGCGCGCCATTCGGAAAGCCCGCCAGCAGATACGGGTCATACCCCCAGCAGCGGCCCCATCCGCCCCAAAAGGTCCGGGCCGCAAGCGCGCTGGAATAATGCAGGGTGTAATCATCAGAGTAGACCGGCTCAGCCGACAGCATGTCCCGGGGTGAAAAAAAAACACAAATCAGGGCAGCACAGGTGACCAGGAGAAACAGCAGAGCTATGATAATCTTCTTTTTATTGTTCATACAAATAGTGGCTGTGTCGAATGCAAGAGTCGGAATAACAGCCTATCCGGCGTTGAATGGCGCGGGGAGCAGGCAACATTGTATCATTCAGCCCCGGGCTCCTCAACCGTCCTTTTTGCCACCTTTTCCTGCAATGCAAGCACATCAGGATCACCGGGGCTGACAGCTAAAAATTCATTTACCATACGTTCCACATCAAGAAAGAAGCCCCTGTCAAAATATAACTCCGCAATTTTCAGCAGAGCCGGCTTGTACGAGGGTTGTTTTTGCAACGCCTCCTTGAAAGACTGCTGTGCGATATTGTATTCGGCTCGTTCCATATGGGCCAAACCGAGGTAATAATCATACGCAGGATTGTCGGTATCCTCGGATCCGAGACTGCGCAATTCAGCAATTGCAAGCAATGTGCGTCCCTCATCAAGCGCTATGCGGGAATGCAAAAAACGTGCCGCGTGACTATTTCTGTCGATACTAAACACCCAACGGATAACGAACTTGGCAAGCTCCGGATTATCATGCATATAATAGAGCCTCGCCAGGATATTCATAAATTCAACCTGAAGATTGGATGCATCCGCGACTCTGCTGAGAACCTTCTTGGCAACCTCGATGGCCTCAGCATTGCGGTTCGTTATTTCGTAAACTTCGATCAAATACCTTGAAAATTCGAGAAACCCCTCATCGCGCTGAAGACCGACACGGATATGCCGCTCCGCTTCCTCCAACCGTCCGCAGTATATATAAAAATCAATCAACTTAAGCGTATAGCGAATTTGCTGATCGTCATCAGCAGCAGCGGCGATCAGGGATTCAAGCATCTGCCGCTCTTCATCTATGTTGTTAGCTCGACGCAACACGGCAAGCAGCAAATCTGCGTCCGCCGTGCTGTCAGGTTGTAATTCCAGAATCTTTCGGTACATCCGTGCCGCTGACTGGTAGTCGCCCCGGGATTCATATTTTTCCGCAAGAACCCGCATGGCAAAAAACCAGTCGTCATTCGGTTGCGCATGCTCAATTAAAATCGATTCCGCTTCGGCAAGATTGTCATTCACAATAGCCAGCTCTGCCAGCAACGCAAAGGCCTCATCTTTATAATCATCAGCGGCAAGCAATGGCTCCAAAAAGTCGAGCGCTTTGCGCCAAAGATGTATCTTGCGGGACCGAATGCGTGACTTCGCATTAATATACAAGGCGGCGGCATTCTCAGGACTTTTTGCAAGTATCCGCTCCGAGAGGTCTCTCGCCAACACGAATTGTCCTTCCTGCATCCTTGCATCTGCTGCTTTCATCAATAAGTCTCCTGACAATCCTCTCAGGAGAGCGCCATATTCAAATGAGCTTGCGGCAGCCCCATAATCCTTGAGCTCATACTGACACATCGCCTTCAAGATCACTGCATCGTCATAATCAGGGTTAAATACAAGTGCATACTGTAGCTCCTTAAGTGCTGCACGATAGTCCTGCGCTTCATAAAGATTTTGGGCTTTCTCATAGTATGCTTTCATACGGTATGTCTTGATCTGCTCACATCCCGTTAAAAAAAACAGAATCTGAAAAGCTGTCATGAACAACGCTAACCAGCGGAAAAGCATGGAAGATTCTCCTGCGGAAAAGTGGATTACACTGCAAATCAGGTTACCGTTATATTCCCTGTTGCTAAAAGTGTCAATACATGTTAAACAATCCCGCAATAAATCACGGCAGACCGCCGCAGGCCCTGAAAGCATGCGCCGATGATGGCAGCAACAAACTGCTCGTACGCGCGAAGCGTTTTTTTACTCAGGGTTTCAACAGCCGGAAGCAAGTTCGCAATGCAATCACTGCAACTGTATTATTATACAACCGGTCCGTCTCAACTGCGGCCCAGTAAACTGAAAGGAGACTATTGTGAATCCAATCGAGATGTTCAAGAAAAAATTTGAAACCTATAAAAGCATTATGGATTCAGAAGGTGAACAGAAAGCCTGGGATACACTTATGGAAGGCTACCCCGAACGCCAGAAAAAAAACATGGGGCCGTTCATTGACAACAATACGCTGGCCGATGGTTTCACCAAAGCAATCCCCGCGTATAAAATGCTCGGCATGGACATGGCCGTAATCGACATTTCTAACAACGATATGGACGCGGTGCTTGAAATCCAGCGGGTGTGCCCGGTACTGGCAATGGCGAAGGAATACGGATTTGCAAAACCATGCAACGTGATCTGCGAAATGGACGTCCAGGCGACCAAGAAGGCATTCGACGGCATGCGGGGCGGCATTATCGCTGCCATTGCCGACGGCGACTGCGTGTGCATTTTTAAGTACGAACGGGGGAAAAAGTAACCCGCGCAATCCAGCATACGCCCGGCGTCTGCAGCACCTGCGCCGGGCGTTTTTTTCTGCATGCCAGCACGACTCAATCCTGCGCTTCCGTCTCAGCGTACAGCTTCACCAGCTCCTCGTAGGTCTCGCGAATATTCTTTGCAATACGCGAATAATTGAAATTGGGATTCGATCCATGGGCTTTGATAATCTCAACGGTATCGCGCAGCGCATTCTGCCGGGAGGAACTCATAGCCGTTACCTTTCATCACAATAAATCAATTATTGGTCGTTATGCTGTTGCACCATGCCGTGAACTGCTCAATGGAGTGGACTGCGCCTGCACAGACCATTTCATTGAACCCAGTCAATAACATATGCGGGCCAGTCATCACTGTCAACGTCTGATTCAGACACAACCCGGCCGCGCACCGAAATCCCGGCCTCATGCACGGAGGCTGCATCACCGCTTACAAGCGGATGCCACGAAGCAAGGGGCTGCCCATGCGCCAAAAGCCGGTAGGCGCATGTTTCCGGCATGAAATAAACATCCTCAAGATTGTCAGGAGCAAGCCGGCAGCAGGTCGGCACAAGACGCGTGCGCTCTTCATAGACGCCGCAGCGGCAGCTGTGCTGATCGAGATAGCGGCATGCAATGCGCGTGTATACGATCTCGCCGGTGCCTTCAAACTCAATTTTATGCAAGCAGCAGCGCGCGCATCCGTCGCAGAGCTGCTCCCATTCCCGATGGCTCAGGCATGCGAGTTTTTGCAGTCCGGTTTTGTTTTCAGTGTGCATCATACACTCCCCGTGCGAGTTACAGCATACCGGAGCAGGCCTGACGGTGCACAGGTACTTCCACGCGCCCTGCACGGCCCGGCATCACTGCGCCTCGTCCGAAACCTCGGGTGCCCTGCGGGCAGGGTCATCAAACTCCTCCGCTTTTAACGCTGCGGAATGCCTGCGCACAAGCCAGCACTGATGCATACGCGGGGTGCGTGCAAAATCAGGCGGTATGGTGCGGGAGGTTATATCCTCGATGCTGAAATTCCGCCTGAGGCTCTCATCAAGACGGAAACGTCTGGCGTGTGTTGAAAAAACAATAATGCCGCCGGGTTCAAGCCGGCGGCCCGCAGACTCAAGCAGCCGGACGTGATCGCGCTGCACATCAAACACGCCCTCTTTGCGCTTGGTATTCGAAAATGTCGGGGGCGCTATAAACATAAGATCAAAATGATCCGCACTCCCGGACAGCCACTGCAGGCAGTCTTCACGCACAAAGCGGTGCTGATCGCCGCCCAGCCCGTTGAGATACAGGTTGCTTGCGGCCCGCTCAAGATACTGCGCCGACTGGTCGACCGTCACGGTACGCGCAGCGCCTGCCAGCGCAACATGCACGGTGGCCGTTCCGGTATACCCGAAAAGGTTGAGAAAACGCTTGTGGGGTGCCATATCAGCCAGCATAAAACGCACGCTGCGGTGATCCAGAAAAAGACCGCTGTCAAGATAATCGCTCAGGTTGATCAGAAAACGGCAGCCACCTTCCTGCACCTCAAACAGCCGGCCCTCATGCGCATGTTTCTGATACTGGGACGAGCCCGTCTGCCGCCGGCGCACTTTCATGAAAATATTGCGTGCGTCAATCTGAAAAACGGCCTCAAGATCACGGCGCACCGTATCGAGCCGCTGCGCGGCCTTGCCCGGGTCAATGGATGCGGGAGCGGCGTACTCCTGCACATGCACCCATTTATCATACACATCCACGGCAACATTATACTCCGGGATATCGGCGTCATAGAGACGGTAGCAGCTCACCCCGCTTTTCTCAAGCCAGGGCTGAAGCCGGCTGCGGTTTTTTCTCAGCCGGTTGACAAAATCACCCTCACCCCCTGATGGGGTACGCGTCCGTAGATACCGCGCGCCGCCGGCAATCCGGGATTGTACAGCAACAGCGCCGCAGCGCAGCTCACAGGCCAGGGGGCCATTGTACAGCGTATGCGTAGACTCAATCTCCAGATACAGCTCGCGCAGGCACTGCTGGTCCGGGCTCAGTGCCGAACAGTGCCAGCCCGAGAAACGCTCCTGCAAAATCCTCCCAAGACAGCGGTAGAGATAGCGGACCTCGGTGCTGCCGCCATGGCGCTCACCATAGGGCGGGTTGACAACTATGAAGCCGCTGCCGGAGCCGTAATGATTTTCGAGCTGCGCCAGGCTGCGGCGCTCAATGTGTATGCGGCTGCCGAGCCCGGCCCTGTCGCAATTGGCAATTGCCGCCCTGACCGGCCCCAAACCGGCATCAAAACCAACGAACTTCGGCCAGGGCCGCTCACAGGCCGCGCGCCGTATCTCGCGGGCCTCGGCAACCATATCGTCCCACACTGCCGCGTTATGCCCGCGCCATTTTTGAAAACCCCAAAAACTGCGGCCTAGCCCAGGCGCGATACCGGCCCAAATAAACGCGGCTTCGATCAGAAGCGTGCCGGAACCGCACATGGGATCAAGCAGGACGGCATCCGCAGCCTGCCCGGATGACCACCCCGCAAGGCTCACAATCGCGGCTGCCAGGGTTTCCTTCAGCGGGGTTGCACCGCCTGATACCCGGTAGCCGCGCTGATGCAGGGCTTCGCCCGACAGGTCAAGGCACAGCCGGGCGCTGTTCGTGTCAAGCAGAAGATGCAGCCGGATATCGGGCCGCTGCGTGTCAACCGAAGGCCGCCGGTATTTTGTCTCCATAAACCGGTCGGCCACAGCGTCCTTGACGCGCAGGGCGGCAAAGCGCGAATGCGTAATCCCGGAATTTCTGACCGCGGCGTCAACGGCAAACGTTTCCGCGAGGCCGAAATGACTGCTCCAGTCAACCGTGCGCGCACCGGCGTAAAGCGCATCAGTATCCGGGGCATCAAACTGAGTGAGCTGCATGAGTATCCGGCTGGCATAGCGCGACCACAGGCAGGCCCGGTAGGCTGACGCCAGCGCCGACGAAAAGAACACTGCTCCTTCGGAACGGGAAATGTTCTTACCCCCGCAGGATTCAATCTCTCCTGCGAGCAGCTCTTCAAGCCCGGCAGCGCAGGTTGCTATAAACTCTTTATGCTTTCTAATCATCGTTCTCATATCGTCAGACTTTTCATAGAGCGGTCGCTCGCAGGCTTCACGCGGATTTCCCGGCAGCAAGCATCTGTCGGGCCCGCACAAGATCAGCCAGCATGGCGTTGACCGGAACGGGGCAGTGCAGGGAGCGGCCTGCACGGACGACAGCACCGTTGATATACTCGATTTCGGTCATGCGCCCGGCACGCACATCCTGCAGCATCGAACAGATGTTTGACTGCGTGGCCCGGCACACCTGCTCGACACGCGCGACCTGCTCATCGGCGTCAAACTCGAGTCCCTGGGCGACGGCAACCGCAACCGCCTCGCGAACCGCGTTGCGCATGATATCGCGCACAGGGTCCATTTCAAGAATCCGTCCGTTACTGATGTCCAGAATCGCTGCCAGCGCATTGATGCCGATATTAACGCAAAGCTTGCCCCACAGCAACGCATGCACATCATCATCAATGCGCGCGGCAATGCCGGAAGCATTGAATACATCACAGAGCACTTCGGCGCTGCGCCTTCCGGACGGGTGCAGCGGGCCGAACGCGGTTTCACCACAGCCGGCATGCCGCACATGGCCGGGGCCGAGCAGGGTTGCGCCGTGTGCGGTTATACCGGCCAGCACGTTGCTGCCGGGGAAACGTTCAGATAAAACATCGGCGTTGCCGATCCCGTTTTGCAGTGTAACTACAACGGTTGCAGGCCCGATACAGGCTGCCGCGAATCCGGCGGCAGACGCTGTATCAAAGGCTTTTACAAAAAAAACAACATAGTCGGCAGGCCCGATCCCGGCCGCATCCCCTGTTATGGCAATCCGGTCAACAGCATGAGTGCCCGTGAGGTCTTCAAGCACAAGCCCCCCGCAGCCGATGGCCGCGACCGTCGAGGGGCTTTTCTCAAGCAGCAGGGGCTCCAGACCGGCGCGGCGCAGCAGGGCCGCGAACAGGCATCCCATGGCCCCGGCGCCGACAATAACGATTTTCATACTCTCATCCCCTTTGCGGTCCGATTTCGCTTCACCCGCGCAACGCATACGCTGTTGTCCGGTTTCCGCCTGGGAACCATAGCAGATAACCTTTAATTTTACAATGTCGGATGAAGGCAGCCGCGCCCGAGCCCTGCTGCATCCGGCCGTGTGTGCGGCAAATAAAATCTTGACAATTTCGACAGATACCGCTACTGTTTTGGCTTTAAAAATAGATGCTGATTGATCCCTGCTGCATCACGTGTGTGTAACCTTTTTATACAGGAGACCAAACGTTGGCAACCAAAAGTTCAAAACAAATGACTGCTGTTTCCAAATTGCTGGATCAGCTCATAAAAGACGGAAAGGTTGAGTCCTTTTCTGCCGTTGAAAAGCCTCTCAAACCGGTCTGGGACAAACTGGTATGTGCCCGTTGCGCGCTGTGCTATCTCTACTGTCCGGACGCGGCGATCAGCAGGCAGGCAGACGGTTATTTTGATGCGGATCAGGATCTGTGCAAAAGCTGCGGCATCTGTCACAGGGAATGCTGGTTCGGCGCCATCAGCATGCAGGAGGTGGAATAATGGATACATATACTCTTTTTGCAGGCCAGTTCCTGCCCTTTAATGAACGCTATCTTCCGGGCGGGCACAATGCCTGTGCCGGCAGCGGCACTGCGCTGGCCCTGCGCCATGTCTACAAGGCGCTTGAAGATAAAAGCACCGATCTTGCGCAGGCGCGCTGGGACGAGACCCCCACCGGCATATTCGCAGCCAGTGAAACACCCGGCGCACCCGTTCTGATCATCCCGAAGGCCGGCGAAAACCGCCTGTACATCTGTTTTGACGCCGAGGCCGTCGGCAAGAAAACCATACCTGATCAGCTTATCAAAAAAAGTCCCGCAAAGGCTGCTGCAAGCGGCTGCCTGTATGCTGCAACCGCCAGCCCGAGCCACCCGTTTGACCTTATCGAAAAAATCCGGCGCGGCTGGAGCATTGCCGGATCTGCCTATATCCACATCCTGTGCCCCTGCCCCATGTCCTGGGGTTTTGAGATGGAAAACACGGTCAGAATTGCACGCATGGCAGTTGAAGCGCGCGTCTTCCCTCTGTATGAAATTGCCGAGGGCCATTACAACATCACGGTTGAGGACATGCGGCCGCGCACGGTTGCCGACTACATCGGTCGCCAGGCCCGTTTTGCTTCCTGGAAAAAAGCTCAGATTGCGACGCTGCAGGAGCAGACCGACAGACTGTATGCTCAGCTGCACAACAGCGCTGCGCACGAGATGAATTAACCCCGGCACCTGTGCCGGGCCCGTATACATACAACAATGTGCGTTTGAATGCACAGAGCATAACAAGGGAGAATGGAATGGCAGAGGTAACCTGGTCGCCGGAAGGTGAAAAACTTTTTGGAAAGCTTCTCGCTGCGGTTCCTGAAGCAATGCGCGAGACAATCAAGCCGAAACTGATCCAGATGCTCGCACAGCGGGCAGGGTCCGTCGCAATTGATGAAGCTATAATCAAAACCATGGTTCAGGAAGACCTGCCCGAACCGCAGAAAAGCGCGCTCATGCAGGCTATCGGCATGCAGGCGCCTTCGCAGCCCGCACAGGAAGGTCCCTCGCTTGAGTGGACCGGCAAAAGCGAGATCATGTTCGAGCTGATGCTGGGTGAGGTCCCCGAAGGCATGCGCGCGATCTTTCGCGGCAAGCTGAGCGCGGTTATCGCGCAAAAGACCCAGAGCGGCGCGGTGACCGAAGATCACGTCAATGCCGTAGTCAATGAAATCGTGCCCGAGCCCTTTAAAAGCAGCATCCTTAAAAAATTCAAAACTCTCGGCGACTTCGATCCCGCCATTATCGGCGAAATTGTCAAGCGCTTCGGCACCTCCCGCGACAAGCTGATGTTTATCATGCATGCGGCCCAGGATGAAATCGGATACCTGCCCCGCGAGGCCATGCTTGCGATCAGCGACAAAACCGGCATCCCGGTCAGCGCCATTTACAGCGTGGCGAGCTTCTATAAAGCCTTCCGCCTTGAACGCACGGGCGCTCACCATGTCAAGCTTTGCTGCGGTACCGCCTGCCATATCCACGACACCGCAGGCGTCGGCCGGGAGATCGAAACAAAAATTGCTGCCAGCCCGGGCGTTTCAATCGAAAAAACCCTGTGCCTTGGCTGCTGTGACTGCGCTCCCGTTGTTGAGATCGACGGCAAGGTTTACAAAGGCGCAGAGGCGCAGGCTAAAATCGAATCCATAACCCTTGCATAAGCATCAAACGGCTTTTAACGAACGGGGATTACCATGATTACATGTGCAGATGATCTTTTAAAAGCAAAAAAACAGGGCAATAAGCGCCTTTTCGGCAGCCGGGTACGCGTGAATGTCGGCACATCGACCTGCTGCCTGGCAAAGGGAGCCGAACTGACCTACAACGCGCTTGCCTACGGCATAAAGTCCGGCAACATCAATGCAGAGCTGGTGAAAGTCGGCTGCAACGGGATGTGCTGGGCCGAGCCCGTGGTTGAAGTCCATCAGCCCGGAAAGCCGAAAATCATTTACGGCAAGATAACCGAAAAGGAAGTGCCCCGCCTTCTGGAGGCCATTGCAAAAAATGAAGTGCTTGCCGATATGGCCGTTGCCCGCGTGGACTCCGAAGACCATATTCTGGTCGGAAGCATCGACTATGCCACTGACGGCGCATCACCCGGCCACCCGGTTGCGAAAATAGAGGCGACCGATTTTGCAAAAACACAGCACAAAGTCATCCTGCGCAATGCTGGCTCCATTGACCCTGAAAATATCGATGAATACATCGCGCGCGGCGGCTACTTCGCGCTTGCCAAAGCGCTCGGCATGAAGCCTGAAAAAATCGTGCAGGAAGTGACCGAATCCGGCCTGCGCGGACGCGGCGGCGCGGGATTTCCCGCCGGAGTCAAATGGCGCATGTGCCGTGAGGCAGCCGGAGATGTAAAATACCTTATCTGCAATGTCAGCGAAGGCGAACCCGGCATCGGCATGCATCGCAGCTTTCTTGAATCCGACCCGCATGCGGTCGTCGAAGGCCTGATCATCGGCGGCTTTGCCATCGGCGCGCGTACTGCCTACATCTATGTGCGCGACAATTACCGGGTAGCCCTGCAGCGCATCACCAAAGCGGTCAGCGATGCCCGCGAGGCAGGCCTGCTTGGAGCCGACATCCTGAAATCAGGCTTCTGCATGGACATCATCGTCAAGGAAGGCGGCGGCCGCTATGTCTGCGGCGAGGAAACCGCGCTGATCGCCTGCATCGAAGGCAACATCGGCGAACCGCGCCAGCGCCCGCCCTTCCCCACCAACTGCGGCCTTTTCGGCAAGCCGACCTGCATCAACAACGTCGAAACCTGGGCCAATATCCCGGTGATCATCGAAAAGGGCGCAGCATGGTACGGCGCCATCGGATCGGCTAAAAGCAAGGGCACCAAGGTGCTCTCCCTGGCAGGAAATATCTCCAGACCCGGCATGATCGAAGTCGACATGGGCACGAAAATCAGCAAGATCATCGATGTCATCGGCGGCGGCATACCCGGCGGCAAAAAGCTCAAGGGCATTCAGCCCGGCGGCCCCTCGGGCGGCGTACTGCCGGCATCGATGGCCAAGCTCACCATCGACTATGATGAACTGGCTGCAGCCGGATCAATGCTGGGCTCAGGCGGCATGGTCATCATGGACGACAGCAACGACATGGTCAAGCTCGCCCGCTACTTCACCGACTTCTTCGTCAACGAATCCTGCGGCAAATGCGTTCCCTGCCGCGAAGGCGTGTGCCGCGTGCGCGACATGCTCGACGAACTCATCGCCGGACGGTCGGACAAGTCCGTGCTGAAACACTTTACCGCAATGGCGGCTCCGATCACCAAAGCCTGCGCCTGCGCGCTCGGCAAAACCGCCATGGTACCGGTAACCTCAACCATGAAACATTTCCGCGGCGACTACGACAGCTACCTGCAATAGGATACGGCACGAACCGCTAACAAATGTTTTCCGCAAAATTCAAGGGCGTTCCGAACATATTGTTCGAAACGCCCTTTCCCATGGCATGCAAATAGATTGATTTAGAACTTCAAAACTGTTATTTGATAAAAAAGTCCCGACCAAACCCCTTACGAGGAAAGGGCCTGACCATGCATGCAAAAATTACACTAGTGCGCTGTGTACTGTTCTGCCTCAGCCTTGCCGCCGTACCATGCGTGTATGCCTCTGACAATGCCCCTGATTCAGCCGGCGCCAGGGCGCCGCTGCTGTTTGCCGGCCTTGCCGATGACGACCCCTTCGCCGGCGACGATGACAACGGCGCCGTATCCGGTTCGCAGGTGCCCGATCCGATTCAGGATTTCAACCGGCCCATGTATACCTTCAATGACAAGATGTATTATTATGCGCTGAAGCCGGCCGCGCAAGGTTTTGCCTTTGTACTGCCAGAGCCTTCGCGCGTATGCCTCAAAAACTTCTTTTACAACCTGTCCATGCCGGTGCGTGCCGCAAACTGCCTGTTCCAGCTCAAGGGCCCCGAACTCGGTGTTGAACTCTGGCGCTTCATCATCAATTCAACGGCAGGCATCGGCGGACTGTTTGATCCGGCAGGCAGCTTCTTCAACCTGCCGACCTACAAGGAGGATACAGGGCAGACCTTCGGACGCTACGGTGCGGAACCTGGCTTTTACTTAATGATTCCGGTGCTGGGCCCGAGCAGCGGGAGGGATTCGGTCGGAATTATATTTGATACGCTCATGGATCCGCTCACCTACCTGCCCATCCCCGGGATCCGTTTGCTGCTGGAACCGGTTATCAAGACTTCACTGAATCCGGATGAATACGATGAGATCAAAGCCGCCTCGCTTGATCCCTATGTCGCGATCCGCAACGGCTACCTTCAGAAACGCGAAGCAGATATTAAGAAATAAATTTTTTCGGGGTCTGTGGAACCTGCTTCCAGGCGACAATCAGGCTGACATTGGGCAGTCCGATTGCTGCCTGCACCTGCCTGTCGACGATGATGTGTTCTGAAAAGCAGCGCTCCAGCAGCGGCTGCACATCACGGTACATCAGCGGCTGCAAACCTATGCGCTCAAAAAGAAAATCATAAGCAAACAGCTCACCGGTATAATTAAAATAATCCCCTAGCACCAGCACGTCCGCGACCCGTGCCAGATTCTCGATCGCCCCGAAATTGGCATACGTTAAACTGGCCCGCTCATACAGCAGAACAGGTGCGCTCAACGCATCGAGCTCCTGCGGAGCCGGCTGGTTAACATCCCAGATAACCGTATCGATCCGCCGGCCGGGGCACTTCTCTTGCAGACCGGACAGGTTGTCAAGCACGGTCGCATGCGCATCGGTAATAACAAGCGGCTGATTCATATTGCTTTTCCACAGGGACTCCAGCATGAGCCCTGACAGGTTGCCTCGCCCTGCGCCGATCTCCAGCATAGTTTTAATGCCGCCGGACGCTGCAAGCGCGATCGCAATTCCCACAATGGTATCACCCCACAGCTTGTAAAAGGGTGTCTTGACCGCTTTCGCAAAAAGTCCCGCAATGCGGGGATCATTCCAGTTGAATTGCTCCTTGCCGCCCATGTCGAGCACAACTTCAGCCCACTCGTAATCAGACTTGAAAAAATCCGGCACATCCTCAAGCCTGACCTGCTTACCCGCTACCATGCTGTCGGACTGGGCAGCCCAGGTACGCCACAATGCGGCATGTTTGCTTAAAAAATCAACATAGGGTTTCTGCCAGCCTGCAATTGCCTGATCAACCTGCTCACGAGTTATCATATAAACCTCCCCTGCCTGCGCTGACTGGTATCTACACTCTTTGTTCTGCTTTCACCCAACCCTGCTCACAGTCAAACCTGCCGGCGAGTCCGCGATGTGGACTTTGGCAGCAGGCCTGAAAGCATGCGATCATATTTTTTCGACGCAGGATACGCTGACGTTGCAGCCATATCGGCAAGCTGCTGTATCAATTTTTTCTCGGCCCGCGTCATTGTAGCGGGCATTTCCACAACAAGACGGATAATCAGATCACCGCGCCGCTTGCCTGCCGGCATATACTGGCCCTGGCCCTGCAGGCGGATTTCCAGCCCGTCACGTGCTCCCGGCGGCACATCAATGGTTGCAATACCGTCGAGCGTCGGAACATCGATCTTTCCACCGGCAAGCGCCCGGTACACCGGAACAGGAACCCGGCATACCAGCCTGCCCTCTTCGAGTTGTAATAAGGGATGTTTCGCCACCTGTACCACCACCAGAAAATCACCTGCCTTGCCGCCCGCGGCCCCGCGGGCTCCAAGTCCCTTTAAATGCAGGCGCGTGCCGGTTTCAATGCCTGCCGGCACGTTGACCTGAATTACGCGGAATGATTCAACCCTGCCGCTGCCGCTGCAGCGCCGGCAACGATCCATGTACACCCGGCCTGATCCCCGGCAATGTTCACATTGCTTCCGGATTCCGACAGGCAGCGGATTTCGCCCGGTGCCATGGCAATGCGCACAGCGATGCTGCCGCGCGCCGGCCGGAACACCCGAGCCTGCGCAGCGCGGACAATCTACTGAAATCGGAAAACGAATCTCCTTCACGCAGCCCAGTGCCGCCTCATGAAAGGCAACTTTCACGTTGAGGCGCACATCCGCGCCACGCGCCGCGCGCCGGCGGCCTGATGCGCTGAGCGAACTGTAAAAACCTTTAAAGAAGTCGCTCAGTTCGGGGTCAACCGGGTGGAAAGTATCATACCACGCGGCAGCCCGCCGGGGTGCCTTTTTATACTGCAGACGGTTTAAATATCGATCATAGTCTGCGCGCCTGTCCAAATCGCGCAAATGTTCATAGGCCTCATTGATGAGTTTGAAACGCTCCTCGGCATCGGCATTGCCGGGATTGCGGTCAGGATGATACAGTTTGGCAAGTTCACGGAATTTTTTTTTAATTTCAGCGGCAGTTGAGTTTGAGCGCAGGTCCAGCAGCTGATAATAATCCGGTTTCATAGCAATTCAGGATAATAGCACATGAAGGCGCGACAGTTGCGCTCATAGGTCTGAATATACAGGTCGCGGGCATGCAGCAGGAAGCCGGCCCTGTCACCATCATCGCAACGCGCACGCTCAATCAGCGTGCTTATAAAAGCCACATCTTTCTGCTTGCGCTCAAGCGGATTACCGCGTCCGACAATTTTTACACTTCCGATGCCCATCCGGTAGAGATCGTAGAGCGCGCACGCGCCGCAGGGGTGGTCGTCGACGTGCACGCGCTCCCACAGTTTCTGCCGGCGCACCTGGCATGCCTCCTGCGGCAGGGCCTGGGGCTGTGCGCAGTCCTGCATCCTGAAGCCGCTCACCTGAAACGGCAGCATGCAGGCATTGCGGTACATGGGGGGGATCTCACGCCCGGCCAGCCCGTGCTGAAACGTACAGAAACCGTCAACGTTCACGCAGCGCGAATTCAAAATAAAAACCGTCAGATCAACCCCGCTCACATGCGCGCTCAGGCTGCGCAGTTCCGGGACCGAAAGGTGGCGCGGCAGCGTAATGTTAACAACGCCCAGCTCCTTGAAAAAATCAACGCTCCTGCGGTTGAAAACAGTTGCGCCGGTGCTGCAATGCAGCGCAACACGGTACTGCCGCGCATGCAGCGAAGCAATCAGGCCGAAGTCGGTAACGATGAACGCATCGATACCGGCCTCAAGCGCACCGTCGATATAGTACCACAAAATCTCGTACTGTTCGGCGGTGTAGTAATGCTCATTGAGGGTAAAATACACTTGAGCGCCGCGGTCGTGCGCGCGCATAACCGCCTCGCGCAGGCTGGAAAATGTGCGGAAATGCCCCTTGCCGGCCGGACGTCGGTTCATGGACATGACCGGATAGCGCTCATGCCAGCGCTCGTCCAGCAGCCCGCAGTAAAATTCTGCAGCACCCGCATCAACAAGCAGGTCAACCTCGGCGGCGCTGTCAAGAGGTGAGAGAACTTTCATTGACGCATACGGCTCCCGCAGGGGTTAAAGAAAGCAGCCATCACACCGGCATCTCCGGCTGAACCACGATGCGATCAAAGTTCGAGCCGGCGAGACAGTCAGGCATCCGGTCATTGACATAAAACACAGCGTTGCCCCTGCGCAGCAGCGGCACCCGCATGACCGGGTTGTCGAGCTGAAAAACGTAGTCACGGCATTCACGACTGCAGGGCTGCACGCCGACGAAGTCCATGCGGCCGTAATCATCACAGCCGGCTGACAGGCAGTACCGGGTTGTTGACACGAACACATACGGAACATAGAGCGATTTTGCGATCCCGGGATCGGTGTTCTCAAGCCGGATGCCCTGAAGCTGATTATCGAACTCAACCCGGTATACAGCGCGTTTTTTCAAAAAATCGCATGCCTCACCGACACTCAGCACGCAGGACTCGAAATAATTGCGGCAGGAGCCCGGCAGCTTGTCGATGATATTCATAATGCGCGGTCCGCGCTTGGTTTTATTCAGCAAACGCCCCATGACCGGAACGAATTCGGGATAGTCATGCCGCAGCAGGTCAAGCACGCCCCAGTCGTTGAAGACAACCTCCACGGGCATCTGTTCATCCCGCAGGGCATCAAGAACGGGGGAAAGCCGATCAAGCCCGCTGTCGGTAACATAGGGGGTCATCAGGGTCAGCGCAAGGCCGCGCCCGTGCGCAAATTCCGCCACCCGAAGCGCTTCCGCCGGGTCAGGGATCAGGCGCTCGCAGAACTCGGCGCCGAAATACAGCCGGGTGAAATCATCCCGTATGTAGTCGAGCTGCTGCAGTCTGCTGATGTAGAGCGCCTGTTCCATAATTGAGCCTGCCGCCGGAGCGGCTCATTGATATATGTTTCAGCGTATATGCCTGAGCGCGTCCTCTGAGTGAAATGAGCTGCGCACAAACGGGGCCGAGGCGACATAGGTGAAGCCAAGCGAAAGGGCAGCCTCGCGGTAGCGGTCGAACTGCTCCGGGGTCACAAACTCCGTGACCGGCAGATTTTCGACAGAGGGCCGCAGATACTGGCCGATGGTTAAAAAATCGCATTCGATCGAACGCAGATCCCGCATGACCTCAAGCACCTGCTCAGGAATCTCACCGAGGCCGACCATCAGGCCGCACTTTGTGAGTTGCGCGGGATTGATCTGCTTGGCCATTTCAAGTACGCTCAGTGATTTTTTATAGTCGGCCTGCTGCCTGCAGGTGGCATACAAAGCAGGAACCGTTTCAAGATTATGGGCGAATATGCTCGGCTTTTCCGCGAGTACCACGGCTATATTATCGCGGCTGCCTTTTAAGTCGCTGACCAGAACATCCGTGGTCGCCTCCGGCAGGCAGCGCCTGATTTCGGCCAGCGTCAGGGCGAACTGGGCAGCCCCGCCGTCTTCCAGGTCGTCGCGGGTCACGCAGGTGAGCACCACATGCTTCAGCCCCAGGTCACGGGCAGCCAGGGCCACGTTGCGCGGCTCATCCGGATCAGGCGGCAGGGGCCGGCCGCTGGTCACGCTGCAAAAGGCGCAGTTACGCGTGCAGATGTCGCCCAGCAGCATGAATGTCGCCGTGCCGCAGGCAAAGCATTCACCCATATTCGGGCACGTTGCGCCCTCGCAGACCGTATGCAGCTTATAGCGGTCGGTAAGCGCCTTCATTTTTTCAAGCACGGACCAGTCAACGCCCCTGACCCTGATCCAGTCCGGTTTTTTTGTTTCTACCACGGCAGATCCTCCGGCGTAATTCGCCGCATTTCACGGTTAAATATTTTTCCGTAATGAACGCTGAGGCGCTCCTTCACCCCGCCGATGTCTATGTCGCGGCCGGCAAGCTTCTGCAGGCTGGTGACGCCGCGGTCGCGGATGCCGCAGGCAATAATCATCTGATAGTGGTTCATGTCGGGATGAATATTGAAGCCGAACCCGTGCATTGTGATCCAGCCGCTTTTGACCGCGATACCGATAGCGGCCACTTTTTCCATGCCGGCCCATACGCCGGGATTAATGGCGTCACGACCGGATGTGATACCGTAATCGGCAACCGTGTCGATCAGCACCTGCTCGATATTGCGGATATAACAGTGCAGGTCACGGCCCTGTTTTTTCAGATCCATGATGCTGTAGCCGGTGATCTGGCCGGGCCCGTGATAGGTCACATCCCCGCCGCGGTCGGTTTTACAGACCTCGATGCCGTGCTCGGCCAGCACCTCGGGCGAAGCGATAATATTGCCCAGCGTCACTTCCCGGTTCGCGGTGAACACGGGGTTGTGCTCGAGCATGATAAACGTATCGGGTATCTCATCGCGACCGCGCGCTGCTACGCATCTGCGCTGCAGCTCAAATGCCTCTTCATACCCCATGCGACCCATGTCAAGCACCCAGGCCGGCTCGTGTGTACTCATGACTGTTTCCAATAATGCCTCGTTTCATAAAAATTGCAGTATATCACAGAGGGCCTGCTTTGTCCAAAACAGCCTGTAGACAGGAGAAAAATATTTAAAATTCAAGGTTGATGCGGCAGTAAAAATTAAAAAAACTCATCTTTGTTCTCAACTACCCAGCACCCCGATACATTTGCCTGTTTACCCTCCCGGCTGTTTATGCTACATTTGTAGCGCTATGGCACTTCGAATTCTTTCCCCATTGTCCCGTACCGATGAAGTCGAACCGCTCATTGCAGCCGGGGCCGGTGAATTTTACTGCGGCATTCTGCCCGGGCAGTGGCGCCGGGACTACAGCGTGGCTGCCTCGATCAACCGCCGCCAGGAAAACAACCGCGCCCAGGGCACCAGCCCGCACATGGACACATTCGAAGACCTGGCGCGCTGCGTTGACCTGGCGCGGCCCCACAATGTCAAGGTCACGGTCACCCTTAACGAGCACTACTACAGCAACGGCCAGTACCCGGCCCTGTGCGCCTATGTCGAGCAGTGTCTCAAGGCCGGAGCCGATACCTTTATTGTGGGCGATATCGGCATGATCCTGACCCTGCAGGACATTGACCCCAATGTGAACATCCATATCAGCACCGCCGGCACGGCCTTCAATTCCGAAACCGTACATTTTTACCGCGACCTCGGAGCCAGGCGCGTCATCCTGCCCCGGCACCTGACCCTGGACGAGATCCAGGCCATTGCCGACAGAACAAGCGGCATTGAGCTCGAAGCCTTTATCCTGAACTCGCGCTGCGCCAACATCGACGGGTTCTGTACGTTCCAGCACGGCCTGGCCGAATTCGTCGAGGAGCCCGAGCGCAAGCACGACTTCGAAAATGCCTGCATGATGCTCTATAAAATCAGCGCTGATGTCAAAGGCAACTACACTCAGGAAGAAAAGGAGGCAATGCTGCAGAAAGTATCCATGGAGCGCCAGCATTTCTGGTCGGCCGTGCATATCGATGACCGGCCCTGCGGCGCCTGCGCCCTGTATGAGCTCGAGGAGATGGGCCTTGCGGGCGTCAAAATCGTCGGCCGGGGCAACACCTTCGACAAAAAAATAAAGGATGTCCGCTTCCTGAAAGGCCTGCTCGACTATCTGCGCAATCAAAAGCCGACGAAGAAAGAATTCCGCGAACAGGCGCGCCATAACTACAAGGAAATCTACGAGTGCGTGTGTCTCATTTTTAAATGCTATTATCCTTCGGTCCTGCTTGATCAGGACAACTAGGCTTTGCTGTGGAACCCCTCTATATATCGGCCCATAAAAACAGAACGCTGGCTGCCCGCATTGTGCAGGCGCTGGAAGCCCTGCGCTGCTGCGAGCTGTGCCCGCGCTGCTGCCGGGTTGACCGTATCGCCGGCGAAACCGGCGTATGCAGAACCGGACGCAATGCCTTGGTTGCGAGCTTCGCGCCCCATTTCGGGGAAGAGGCGCCCCTTGTCGGCCGCTTCGGCTCAGGCACGATCTTCTTCAGCAACTGCAACCTGAACTGCACATTCTGCCAGAATTCCGAAATCAGCCGTGGAGGGGAAGGCAGCGCAACAACAGCCTCGCAGCTCGCCGGCATGATGATTGAGCTTCAAAACCAGGGGGTGCACAACATCAATTTCGTCAGCCCCTCGCATGTTGTACCCCAGATACTTGAGGCCCTGCCCGAGGCGATTGACAGCGGCTTAAACATTCCGCTCGTGTACAACAGCGGCGGCTATGACAGAGTTGAGACCCTGCGGCTGCTTGACGGCATCATCGACATCTACATGCCTGACATAAAATTTTCATCCGACATCCCGGCCCTGTTCTACTGCGCGGCTCCGGATTATCCGCTGGTTTCGCGCGCTGCTGTCAGAGAAATGCACCGGCAGGTGGGAGACCTGCGGCTCGACAGCAGAGGCCGCGCCGTTCGTGGCCTGCTGGTCCGGCACCTTGTCATGCCTGACGGCCTTGCCGGTACGCAGGCGGTCATGCGCTTTCTGGCTGAGGAGATATCGCCTGCCACCTATGTCAATATCATGGACCAGTACCGCCCCTGCGGTGACGTCAAAGATTTCAAGGAGCTGCAGCGCCGCATAACGCCTGAAGAATATGAGGAGGCGCTCGCCGCTGCCCGCGCTGCCGGGCTCAGCCGCCTTGACAGCCGCGAACGCCCGATCCTGCTGCACTGGCGATAGCCGTTTCGCACCCATGACAGGCAAACAACTCCTCTACCTAACCTTCAACGCATTCCTGAAAGAACGCTTCGGCGAGCGCGTGCAGAAAATCACGCTCGACGCCGGCCTGACCTGCCCCAACCGCGACGGCACCCGCGGGCGCGGCGGCTGCACCTACTGCGACGCATCCGGTTCCGGAACCGGAGCCGCCTCGCAGATACCGGATGTACGCTCACAGGCCCTGTCCGGCATGCAGGCCATGCAGCACCGCTACAACGCGCAAAAATTCATAGCCTACTTCCAGTCCTTCTGCAACACCTATGCCCCGGCACAGCACTTGAATGCGCTCTACGACAGCGTCGCCGACCTGCCGGGCGTGGTGGGCCTCTCAGTCGCCACCCGGCCCGACTGCCTGAACCCTGAAATCCTCGACCTGCTGGCGGGATATTCAAAGCGCCTGATGGTCACCCTTGAACTGGGCCTGCAAAGCTGCCATGACGTAACCCTTGCGCGCATCAACCGCGGTCATACATTCAAGGAATTCCTTGACGGCTTCGCCCTCGCCCGGCGCTACCCGCTGCGTGTCTGCGTGCACATTATCATCGGGCTGCCGGGGGAAACAGCCGAACATGTCAATGAAACCGCCCGCGAACTTGCCCGGCTCAAACCCGACGGGGTCAAAATACACTGCCTCTATATTCACAAAGGCACCGCACTTGAGCAGGAGTATATTCAGGGAAATTTTCAACCGATATTACAGGAGGAATTTGTCGCTTCCGTCTGCGACGCCCTGGAGATGCTGCCGCCCTCAACGGTCATCGAGCGCCTGACCGGCGACCCGCTTAAAAAGCTTCTCGTCGCACCCGAATGGACCCTGCGCAAGCAGGACATTTTAAGCGCGATCGAACAGGAACTTCTCCGCCGTGACTCACGCCAGGGGCAGTACTGGAAGGAATAGACACAGTCCGCTATAAAGCGACTTCGAATACAGACGCTTCGTGCAGGCTGCTCACGAGGATGTAGCGCGCGACGCGCACCTGCACCAGTGCGCAGTCAGGGGAATAGATAAAATCATTGAGCTCAGCATGCCGGGCCGCGTGGCGGCCTTTGAGCTCGTCCTCTTTCTGAGGTCCGACCGGCGCAACCGCGCCGACAGCGGTCACAACCTTGCCGGATGTAAAACCGAAACCGCTGCGCACACGGTCATCTACAAGCAGGCAAACATTGGGGTTGCTTAGTATGTTGGCGTATTTGCTGGTAGAGCGCGGGGTTGTGAAAATAATCGTCTGCAGGTCATCCGAGGGCGTAAAGGCCACCAGGTTGCAGTACGGGCTTTGCTGCGCCACGGTGGCGAGAATTGCGAGTCGCTGCTCATTGAGCAGGCCCGCGATTGCAGTATGCAATGCGTTACGGTTGAGTGTCATGGGCATCCTTTTGTTCTTAATTTTCCTAAAACAATAACAATCTGTCACACCGGTGAAAACCGGTGTCCAGCCATGTAGCCATGCAGGATGGACTCGCGAAGCGTTCCCACCAATAACATTACAATGGTGGACGTGCTGCGCAAGTCCACCCTACATTCTGTATACTCCGACCCCCCTGCTCCGAACTCCAGACTAATCAGCCCTACACATGATTGCGCAGCTTCAGCTCCAGCGGATGCGGATTCAGGTAATACTGCTGCGCCAGATACGGCTCGCCGTATTTGCGAACGTAGTGATTGATAAGCGTCACCGGCACGATCAAAGGAACGTACTCCCTGCGGTACTGCTCGATCACCTCCAGCATCTCCTGCTTTTCATCAGGCGACAGCATTGTTTTAAAATACCCCATCATGTGCTGCAGCACATTCACCTGCTTTTTAACCGTGGCCTTCAGCGCGAGGGCCTCCATCAACAGTGTCTGGTAGCGGCTGCGGCCTTCTGCGGTCTGCAGGACTTTGCCCTGCGCCACCAGGCGGCCCATTTCGCGGTAATGCGTGGTGCTGTGCGACAGGATCAGCAGCTTGTGCCGGGTGTGGAAATCAACCACTGTCCCTGCCCTGCTCCCGGCAACAATCGTCTCGCGCCAGCGGCGGTATACGAAAATACGCTCAATAAAATTTTCACGAAGCACCGGATCATGCAGGCGCCCCTCTTCTTCGCAGGGCAAAAGCGGGAAATGCTCCATGAAAGCGCGGGCAAACATACCCACCCCGTTGTGCGCCGGTATGCCGTTTTCTTCGCTGTATACCTTGACGCGCTCCATGCCGCTGCTGGGCGACTTGCTTTTAAAGATAAAACCGCACAGGTCGTCTGACTCAAGCTCGCCGACGCGTCTGCGCGCCCAGGACAGCATCTGGCGGGTGAGGTCCTTCTTTGTGCTGATCGTGACCAGGCGAGGCGCATCGGCCGTGCCCACAAGGCGCATGGCCTCTCGCGGCACGGGAAGGCCACACTCAACCTCGGGGCATACAGGCACCCAGTTAACATAGCGGCCGAGCGTGTCGGTCAGAAAGCGGTCATGCTGATGCCCGCCGTCATAGCGTACGTTCTGCCCCAAAAGGCAGGCGCTGATGCCGAGACTGATCGGCGCTGAATTTTCAGTAACTTCAGAGTGCATTTCCATTCGCTCCTCCCCTCAGCATGCGTGCCGGGCCGCACAGGACTTCATCCTCATAGCACTCATCCTGCTGCCGCCGGCGCGGCAGCAGGATGAGTGCCGCGATCATGAAAAACGCGCCGTCAACCGGAAATCGGAAGCGAGGGTTTTCGCCGAATTCGATGAACGATGAAACCAGCAGCACAAAGACGTGAGCCAGCATGCAAAACAGGCACACCAGCACCGTGGCATAGCGCTCGCGGCTTTTCTGCCGGCGCAGAACCTGTACGATCGTAAGAATATAGAGCACTCCGAACAGGGCGCTCACACAAACCGTGCGCACCCACAGCCGCGGATCAGAGTGCCGGTTCTGCACACCCAGAAACCCGAAAAACAGGTAGCGATACAGCTGCTCAAGCGGCTTAAGCACAGCCAGATTGTCAGCAAATAAGGCATGCACGGAATCGGATGCATACCACAGCGTTAAACTGAAGGCCCCGGCCGTATTAAGCCAGAACGTTTCCGGATCGTGGCGGATGAGCTGCAGCGCATCGTGCCCCAGCTGACGCGACAGCGCCACGTAGCCGATGTGGTTAAAATTGGGATACCCTTCCGGGCGCAGTTCGCAACAGTCGGCCGGATGATGGCAGGCATCGATTGTGAGCAGATTGTCGCTGGTGAAATTTCCTATGGGCTGAAACGGCAAAAGCTCGGCCCGCAGGGCCACCGCACTGACAAGCCCACGGACGTGGAATTTCTCAAGCTGATCAGGAGCGTAGCCATTGGCCTTGGTCCACAGGCTCATGCCCCCCCAGGAGGATGTGCCGAAAAAACCGAAGATGATCAGGTTCTTCAGGCACCATGCGCCAAGCACCAGCAGGACTAGGCCTGCGGCAACCGCGAACGGTCGCACCGGCCTGTTCTGACACCACACAAAAAGACCCATCAGCAAAGCAAGCACAACAAAAAAAATCGGGTGAAACAGCGAGCGCGTCAGCCCCAAACACGCCAGCACAAACCAGAACACAGCAAGATCCGCCGCCCGTGTGCGCAGTCCCCAGCGCGCCAGGAAAAAAGCCGCTGCCATGATCAGCACGCCCTCGACATGCGTATAGTAGAGCAGGCTCTCATACAAAAACAGCGATGGGTTCAGCATGAAACAAACCGTTGAGACAAAAGCCGCAACCCGGTTTACCCCCAGCAAAGAGAGTGTGCCGTACATGAAAAGCGGCACCAGCGCCCCGCTGAGCCTGAAGCACAGCTCAAAGATCAGCTCAGGACTTGATGCGATTTTGAGAACCAGACCGAGAAACAGATTGAACAAAGGCGGCTGTGCGTGCAGAAACCACAGGCTTCTTAAAAGATCATGCTGCAGCAGGTTTACATCCAGAAACTGCTTGGCGGAGGCGAGCGGGCTGGCGACATAGGCGCCGCCGGCATGGGCAAACCACAGGCGCGAGGCGACAAAAACGCATAGCAGCGCGAGTACGGCGATGCTGTCGCGGGTAAAAAAACGCTCAGGTGTCCGTGCGCTTGCCATACGGCGTTGTTCTTTCGTGAACGCAAAACGGTTTTGACCGGCCGCAACGACACCCCGGGCTATTTCGACTTACGCTGCAGACGAAATGCCTCGACAAAATTCCCGCTGAAAACACCGGCTGCCCGGGGGAAAATGCCTTCACTCACGGAACGCACGTCCTCAACCGAATAAAACGCTTTCGGGTTGCAGCGCTGAACCAGTTCCAGCGCGTCCTGCAGGGACTGGCGCGGGATGATTGAAAAAACCATTTTAACCGTGCCGAGCGCACCCTGCGCCTCAACAGTGGTAACCCCGTAATTTCTGTCTTTGAGTTCCTGCACCAGCTGCGTTGCGTCCCGGGCGGTAATAATGCGCAGCACCACCTTGCCGATCGCAATCTTCTCGGAAATATACACCCCCAGAAAACTGCCGCCCGCAAACCCGGCCGCATACGCGAAATAGCACAAAATATTGGTTAAATTCTGAAATATCTGTCCGATGGCCAGCAGCCAGATAAACACCTCGAAAAAACCGACCAGCGCCGAGAGATACTTCATGCCGCGCGATATAAAAATAATCCGGAAGGTGCCCAGGGTAACATCGGCAATGCGGGCAAAGAAAATAAACAGCGGCAGCAGCACGTAGGTGAACAGGTTCGGGCTCTCTGATATAAAATGCTGAAGCATATAACAGCCCGCTCAAACAAAGTATTCTCTACATCAGCGTCCAGCCGGGCCCTGACAGTCAGCGCCCCGGCATCCATGACACGCACAGCACAACATGCCGCCATTATAGCGGCTGCTCCTGATATATGCAACCCGGCGTGCAGTGCAGAGCCGGGAGTGCAGCGCACGCATTTCACGGGAGCAAACCGGGCTGAAAAAAAATTCATCCCTTGATCAAAATTACTATATTTTTACTTGACTTCTTGTGCCGTTGCACCGATAGTACCCCCAAGATGTAGTAGCACCAATCCCAATCTTTTATAAGGAGTCCCGACGAATGGAAAAACAGACCCCGCTTGAAACAGCGCTTGCAGGGTATCACCACGAAACCGACGCCTGTATGCTGAAAGAGGATTACGACGGCGAGACAGACGAACCTCCATCGCTACTGCTGCAGCTCTCAGGCGCAGTATCCCCCCTTGAGGACTTCCGTTCCAAAAAGAAAAAATATTCCATTGGCAGAACATCCCCGTTAATCAAATCATTCCGCAGACAGCATTATCCGTTTATCACCACCCGCGAGTGGAACGACTGGCGCTGGCAGATACGCAACCGGATACGCACGGCCGCCGAACTTGCAACGCTTATGCTGCTCTCTGAAGCGGAACAGCGCGCGTTGCGCAACACGGTCACCATGCTGCCTGTGGCGGTCACGCCGTATTATGCGGCCCTGATAGACCGCACCGACCCGGATGATCCGATCCGGCGCTGCGTGATCCCCACCGAGCACGAGCTGCTGCACACGGGCGTCGAATCCGATGATCCCCTGCACGAAGAAATCGACTCGCCGGTGCCGGGCCTTGTGCACCGCTATCCGGACAGAGTGCTGTTCCTGACCACGGACTTCTGTTCAACCTACTGCCGCTACTGCACCCGCTCCCGGCGCGTGGGCCATGACCAGAATCTCGGCATAACCCGCAAAAACTGGGACGCAGCCCTGGACTACATCGAGCAGCACACGGAAATCCGCGACGTACTGATTTCGGGCGGCGATCCGCTGACGCTCTCAGATGAGATCATCGACTGGCTCCTGAACCGGCTGCGGCGCATACCCCATGTTGAGATCATCCGTGCGGGGACAAAGGTGCCGGCCGTGCTGCCGCAGCGCATCACCGATGGCCTGGTGCGGATTTTAAAAAAATATCACCCCCTGTGGATCAATATCCATTTCACGCATCCGCGCGAGCTGACGCCCGAATCGCAGCAGGCCCTGGCCCGCCTGGCCGATGCCGGCATTCCGCTGGGCAGCCAGACGGTTCTGCTCAAGGGCATCAACGACGACGTGGCAACCATGAAATCCCTGTACCACGCCCTGCTGCGCGCCCGCGTCAGGCCCTATTATCTGTACCAGTGCGATCCCATCAGCGGGTCAGCCCATTTCAGAACGCCGGTTGCAAAGGGGCTCGAAATCATTCAGGGCCTGCGCGGCCATACCACCGGCCTGGCTGTGCCGCATTACGTTATCGATGCTCCGGAAGGCGGCGGGAAAATACCCCTGCTGCCGGATTACTTTCAGGCTCGTGAATCCGATGATGTCGTTCTCAAAAATTACGCGGGCAGGTTTTTCCGCTATCCCGACAGCATCTGAGAGCTTTGACCGGAGCAAAAGCGCAATGAAGATCGGCTTAACCTATGACCTCAAGGATGATTACCGCGGCCTTGGGCTGAGCGAAGACCAGATCGCCGAATTCGACTCGCCTGAAACAATCCAGGCAATCGAAGGCGCCCTGCAGCGGATCGGGTTTGAAACCTGCCGGATCGGCAATATTTTCAGCCTTGTCAGGGCGCTTGCCTCCGGTGACACCTGGGACATGGTGTTCAATATCTGCGAGGGCCTCTACGGCATCGGCCGCGAAGCCCAGGTGCCGGGCCTGCTGAATGCCTACCGCATTCCCTGCACATTTTCAGATCCGTGCATACTGAGCCTCACCCTGCACAAGGCCCTGGCCAAACGCGCCGTGCGCGACATGGGCATCCCCACCCCGGAGTTTTCCTGGTGGAGACCCTGCAGGATAGTGCGCAGGTGCGCATGGAATTTCCCCTGTTCGTCAAACCGTATTCAGAGGGCACCAGCAAGGGTGTTACGGAGCGCTCCGTGATCCGCTCCCGCGCCGAACTGGTACAGATGTGCTCGCAGCTGCTGGAGCAGTACTCGCAGCCGGTGCTGGTCGAGCGCTATCTCTCCGGCCGGGAGTTTACCGTTGGCATTGTCGGCACGGCTGAGCGTGCATGCGCGGTCGGCATCGCCGAAGTGATCCTGCATGCGCAGGCCGAACAGGGCGTGTATTCCTACCTCAATAAAGACCGCTGCGAGGAGCTGGTAACCTACACGCGGCCCGATGACAGTGAAGCCGCCCTGGCTGTTGCGACCGCGCTTGATGTGTGGCGCGGCCTGGGCTGCTTTGACGCGGGCCGGGTTGATCTGCGCGGCAACGAGCGCAATATCCCCGAATTCATTGAAGTTAACCCGCTGGCTGGCCTGCACCCCACGCACAGCGATCTGCCCATCATCTGCACGGCCGAGGGCATCGCCTATGATGAGCTTATCAGCCGCATCATGGCCTCGGCCCTCGCCCGATATGGCCTGCTTGACCGGGCCCCTGACCGGGTCCGCGCAGCAGCGGGCATAATGCGATGAATGTCTGTGTTCTGCACAACAACGTCGCACCCGGCGCAGGCCCTGACGAACAGGACGTGCTGGTGCAGGCCGCTGAAATCTCGGAGACGCTCAAGCGGCTGGGACATGCAGTCTGCCGTGTGGCCGCGGACCTTGACTGCGCGCAGGTGCTCTCAACGATACGCCGAACACAGCCTGCCGTGGTTTTCAATCTGGTCGAGTCGCTTGCAGGATCGGATGCGCTCATTCACGTGTACCCTGCGCTGCTTGAAGCCGTTGGCATCCCCTTTACCGGTTCTTCCGCCGCAGCGCTCTTTCTGACATCCGACAAACTTATTGCCAAGCGCCTGATGGCCTGCGCCGTCATACCGACACCCGCGCATATCGACCTGAATGATCCCCTCGCCTGCGTGAGCGCACCGGGCACCTGTATCATCAAGTCGGCAACCGAGCACGCCTCCGCCGGCCTTGAGGCTGACTGCGTTGTTGAAATCGGCTCAACGGCCGATGCCGCTGCCGCACGCCGGAAATTCGCGCAACGCTTCCGCTCAGGCCGCTTCTTTGTCGAAGCCTTCATTGCAGGCCGCGAATTCAACCTCTCGATACTTGACGGGCCCGGCGGCCCGGAAGTGCTCGCGCCGGCCGAGATTATGTTTACAAACTTCGGTGACCGGCCGGCAATTGTCGGCTACAGCGCGAAATGGAGCGAATCATCGCCTGAATACATAAACACACAGCGCTCATTTGCTTTTGGCGATACCGACCTCACGCTGCTTGAGTCCCTCAAAGCAGCGGCCCTGGCCTGCTGGCGCGAATTCTCGCTGCGCGGCTATGCACGCGTTGATTTCAGGGTCGATGCGCACAACCGGCCGTGGGTGCTTGAAATCAATGCCAATCCCTGCCTTTCAATCGACGCGGGCTTCATGGCCGCTGCCGGGCAAAGCGGTTATGCCCCTGAGGCTGTGATTGAGCGCATCCTGCACGCGGCCGTACTGAAACAGGAGGCTGTTTCGTGAAGAGTGCTTACAGCCTGCGGGCACAGCCGCAGATGAAGGACATCGAATCCGTGCGGCGGCTTATTTCATCCACCGGTTTTTTCTCCGATGAAGAAATAACCATTGCAGGCGAACTGGTTGAAGAAGCGCTCGCAAAGGGGGAGGCGTCCGGCTATTATTTTATCTTTGCCGAAGCTGACGGGGAGCTTGAAGGCTACTGCTGTTTCGGGCCCGTGCCGCTCACGCGGGAGAGCTTTGATCTGTACTGGATCGCGGTTGCGCCCGAACAGCAGGGCTCAGGACTCGGCCAATGCCTGATGGCGGCCGCTGAAGACGCGATCAGGAAGCGCGGAGGAACGCGGGTGTACGCGGACACATCATCGCGGGAGCAGTATCTGCCCACGCGCAGCTTTTACGCGGCCTGCGGTTACCGCCAGGCCGCTCTGCTGTCAGATTTCTACGCGCCCGGCGACGGCAAGCTAATCTACTGCAAAACGCTTGCGTGATGCCCTCCCTGCTGTTTCGAGAGTGAAAAAATACTTCGTCCACCGCGTCCACACAATGTCCACCATTCATCCAGCTGTCAGGGCCGCTGCACACCATAGCTGACAGTTACCGTGTCAGTCGCAAGCATTTTTGCACCCTGCGGAACGACCAGCCGTACATCATTGATGACACCGCGCGGCAGCGTCGATACATCGAGCGCTTCAGTATAGACGGTTGCAATCTCATCCATACGCAGACTCGGGCCGCTGACCTGCACACGCTCCGGGATGACCTCGACGGACTCGATGCGCAGCCCCGGCAACAGCGTGCCGATCCAGTCGACCTGCACCGGCAGCAGGCGCACGGCATCCCTGTCCAGACTGACGGTCACGGTATCCGGTGTCACCTTGCGCAGCGCCACGCCAGGAGGAAGACTGAAATTCGACGGCTCAAGCCGGAAAACATTTTCACCGATCACGCCGCTTTTCAGCTCAACACGCGCCTTGAGCTGTGAGGCAGTGATGTTTTTCAGCAGCGCTGCCGCACCGCTGAGCTGCAGGCGCACGGTATCGACGTCGGCATCAACATACTCGAAATGTGAATCGCGGCGCACATATTCGAGCGGAATTTCCATGGTCACAAGAGTACCGTCGCGCCGCGCAAAGCTGAACCACACTGACGTGATAAACAGCAGCGATACGAGCCCGGCAACGGCCATGGTGAGGGCTTCGCGGCGGTCGGCGTTCACGGTAGCAACAGCCGGACGATGGCGCTCCAGATAGTGCTCAAGCGCGGCAGCGTCGGCAAACGTCCTGAACTCCTCATTGTAAAAACCGCTGACCGTACCGCGCTCCTCGGAAATAACGATGGCGATCGCATCGGCCGCTTCGGCAATACCCGCGCCGGCCCGGTGGCGCATGCCGCAGTACGACGGCATATCATCGCGCTGGGAAAGCGGCAGCACTGCGGCAACCTCCTCGATACGGTCGCCGCGCACGATGGCCGCGCCGTCATGGACCGGGTTGTCGGGCCAGAAAACGCTCATCAGCATTTCACGAGACAGGCGGCAGTCAATGCGCAGGCTGCTGTGTATTTCCAGGTGCACGTCGCTGTCGCCGGGCAGCACGATCAGGCCGCCTATTCTTTTTTCGGCCAGGCCGAAGGCAGCCTCGGCAATGCAGGCGTGCGGCGTGCGCGAAAGCGGCCGGGGGCTGCCCCAGAAAAATGTCTTCAGGTTGCGCGCCTGCAGCGCGGAGCGGATTTCATTGCGGAACACCACGACAACGATCAGGGCCGCCACTGCGGTGATGCCCTGCACGGCCCAGCTGGTCAGGATCAATCCGACAGCCACCGCAAGGCGCTGCACGAGCAGCAGTCCCATGATGCCCAGAAAAACACGAAAGGCGTTCGTGCCGCGGAATACCACGTACAGGCGGAAGAGGATGTAGCTGTTGAGCAGAATATCAACGATATCCTGCCAGCGAAGCTCAAACGGAAAAAACATACAGCAAGCAGTGTCTATAAAATTGTTAAATGTTCACAGTTGACACGATTGTAAAAAGTCTGAAAATGCCAATTTCAGTCATTCCGGCGCACAGACTGTGTCGTAATTCATTATAGACTGTCATTTCGAATCCCCGCTCAAGCGGGGTGAGAAATCTTCAGTCATTGCGATTTTGCATCAGTAAAAGATCTCTCCCGGTGGTCGAGATGACACCTTTTTGAATTGCGACACAGTCTCGAAAGCCGAAATCCAGGAATTTAAAGTATTGACAAAGGCACTGGACAACGGTGTTGCGACTTTTTACGAGCGCGTCAATCAAGAATACTGAAACGAGCAACCCCGTATAACTCGCCGTTTTCGCCAAGCACGTCAACCCGCCACGGACCTTTGCTCCCCGGCGGAATTTTAAGGCTGCTGTATGATGACCAGCGCGGCGGCTGAATGGTCAGCCGGAACCGGGAGATCTCCCGGTCCCGAAAAAACCAGACATGCGTTATCTGCTCAGGAGCGGCAACCAGCACGAAATCACTGTAGCAGAAAAGGGTGCCCTGCGCTGCTGAAAAAACAACGGACCGCCCCTGCGGCTTTCCGGATACAATGCTGTCGCAGACAAAAACATCGCCCACCTGCGTGCGCGCGGATTCGGCCTCCGGCTGCTCAGCCGCAGGCGCCGGGCATGCCAGCAGCACAAGCGCCGCCGCCAAAAACAGCCGGGCGTTCCCTGATATGCTCCGTCTGCATGCTATGCGGGTCATGCGACCGGTCCCGGGCTGTATCCGTGTGTCGCCAAGGCCCTGTTGTGCAGGCTGTTCAAAAATGCGCATATGCAAGATGTGCGATAGTATGAGGAACGCAATGAACCAGATGAGTCCGTCCTCCGCAATAGACCTGCTGCGGTGGGTGGAAGTTTTTCAACAGCCTGCCGCTAATAGCGCCACTGGCCATCGATAAACATGAAAAATTCCGTAACCGGTACTTCCATGGCTACCTGAAAAGATTCCGGAGTACCCGGGGCCGTTGGTCCGGCAGGCGTGCGGTAGACCTTCTCAATATACTTAAGCGTGCCCACATACACGGAGCTGCCCGGTGCTTTTGTTATCCGGATTTCATAAGCATCTGCGCACTGGCTGTATTCCTTGACGCGGCAGGCATCCATTGTCTGAATACGAATATTCTTCAGGGAATAGCCGTTTTTACTGCCGATCCAGCGGCTGCAGAAGTCGTAAAAACTCCGGCCGACCCGCTGTGTTTCCGCGCATGGCGCACCTCCGGTATCAGGTGCGGTAAAAACAGCCTGTGCTCCGGACTCCGGCATCCATACAGCGGTCGTATCAGCGGCCACAGCCCTGCCGGCTGACACACACGAAGCCAGCACAATGGCAGTGAAAAAAACCATCACATCACGGGCACAGCAAATTTCACGCAGGCATATCATAGGGTATCCTCCGGGTACGGTAAGCGCATCGTTGCGGCATCCGCCGGTCCCTGAGAACGGCCGGCAGATGTAATTAATCTAATTCTAACACCCCGGCACTCCAAGTCCAGATATTTTTTGTGCTGTTTTTAAGCACCGCATGCTCCATGCGTTGCGTCAGTTTGCCGCCACAGGGCTGCACTCATTTGACATGCCGGCCAAAAACCTTTAGACTTTTCACGCCAGTGCATGCTCAGCGCAGCTCTGACAGCAGACAGGCACGCAAAAACGTACACTTTTAACGGGAGAGCACCCCGATGAACAGCCTTTTACAGACTGCGCAGCAATGGGCCCTTGAACACGGCCTGAGAATTCTGATCATCATCTTTGTCGCATGGCTGCTGACCACACTGCTGAAAAAGGCTGTCAGCCGTTTCGAGCAGCGCTTCGGCGACGGCCCGGCGTCCGAAAAAGTAAAGCGTATCAAAACCCTCAGT
Organism: Deltaproteobacteria bacterium; assembly: GCA_016875025.1. GTDB lineage: Bacteria > Desulfobacterota > WTBG01 > CAIYCZ01 > CAIRTM01 > CAIRTM01. The sequence continues at coordinate 8,645 of VGSH01000013.1, read as the reverse complement.
GCGATAATCAGCACTGCCATTAAAGTTACCGTGTATACCTCCGCGACGATTATGGTCGTTGCCGAATGCGGCGTTGCCATCGGCCCGCTGCTGGCAGGCGCCGGCATTGCCGGTCTTGCGATCGGTTTCGGCGCCCAGAGCCTTGTCAAGGACGTTATCAGCGGTTTTTTTATTATCCTGGAAGATCAGATACGAGTGGGCGATGTGGTCAACATTGCCGGTGCCGGAGGCATGGTCGAGTCGGTCAATCTGCGCACCATCCGACTGCGCGATGTCGAGGGCCGCGTGCATATCGTGCCCAACGGCCTCATTGAAGTTGCGACCAATTTCACCCGTGAGTGGTCGCGCGCGCTGGTGGAGATCGGCGTGGATTACAAGGAGGATGTTGACCGGGTGATCGGCGTGCTGCGCGAAGTCGGCGAAGGCATGCGCAGCGATCCTGATTTCAAAGACCTGATCCTTGAACCCATGACCGTGCAGGGGCTCGACTCCTTCGGCGACTCCTCGGTCAATATCAGAATATTCTTCAAAACCCTGCCCATCAAACAGTGGGATGTTGCCCGCGAGTTCCGCAAACGGATCAAGAAGGCCTTTGACGAACACGGCATATCCATCCCCTTCCCGCATCGCACGGTGTTCCTGGAGTCAACTGCCCCGAAGGTCCCGCCGCCTGCAGGCCATTTGCCGCTTTAAGGCTTGTGCGTTGGCAACCCGGAATTGATGGCCCTGCAGAAAGTCGTTACACCCGGAAAGACCGATGTCCAGTGTCTTTCTAGCAGCGTGTTGAAAACGAAAAACCAAAAAACGGGAAAAAAAACGGGACAGGCAAATTATGTTGTCCGGCAATAAAATACGTTTGTTGATCTTGTGCCTGATCTCAGTTGCACCTGTAAAAACAAAAAAACGGGACAGGCAAATTATGTTGTCCGGCAATAAAATACGTTTGTTGATCTTGTGCCTGATCTCAGTTGCACCTGTAATGCTGCATTATTTTGGGGTCTGTTGTGCTTACAGCCGATGATCTGCCGCAGAAAAGAACGGGGTGGAATTGCTAATTAAGCTTTTATATAAACTGTCGGTGCCGGTCAGTTGCCTTTGATAGTTTTAGGCACCAAGGCGTTTGAGTGAATACATACCCTCAAGTCCGGCAACCCGTTTTGGCAGCCGGTCTTTGCTGATGTTCAGCGCTGTGCGGAAGCGCTGAAAGCTCTCCAGCACGAATTCACGGCTGCCGATCACGGCTGAATCCGTGAAATACCGGCTGCGGTATAAAAAACGATCCTTGCGCGTGAGTGAGTAGCCCCTGCGGCGCTTCTTCTCGGCAATCTCCGGCGCAATAGATGCACCATGACTGGTTTCAAGCTCGCCAACTTCATACACAAACTGCAGGTATCTGCGCAAACGCTCGGCAGGATCTATCTGCCCGGATTCATGCAGCCCGAAATCAAGCGACAAGAAGCCATCGGAATTGCCCTGCTGCACATGGCAGCCAAGGCTGCTCCAGCGATAGTTTTCAGGCCGGGCAACAATCCCGGCCCGCACCGGGTTTAAATCAATATAGGCCAGGCAGTTAATCAGGGTTTCACCCTTCTCCACGATCACGCTCTTAAAGCGCTCTGACCAGAAAAACCCGCTCCGGCCTGTGCGCCGGTTGTACCAGCGCGAAAAGCTTTGCTTAAGCTCTTTGATGAATTCGGAAAGACTCGCGTATTTCTGGCGGTAAAAGGGAATATGGCCTTCACAGAATCGTTTCTCTTCGCCGAAAAAAAGCTCATGGCGCTGCTGCATTTCGAAATCGCTGAAGCTATCTTCGGGCAGCATGCGAACCAGAAGGTGGAAGTGGTTGCCCATGCAGCAAAAGCCGAGGATTTCCGTGAAATACAGACGGCTGAGGCGCTTTATCAGCCAGGTCAGGTGGTCTTTTTCGGCATCGCTCAGCGGGAGGCCAGGCAGGGCTGAGCGGCTCATGACATGATACACGGTTGTCTGGCCGGGAATTAAGAAACGCGAGGTTCGGGGCATAAAAAAATCCGCCTGCGAGCTATGAACGGTTACGGCGCTTTTCTTGAATACACCGTATTAGTCGCAAAGCGGAAAATTTTCTTCCCAACTTTTTACATATTTTGCCTGTCCCCTGCTTTCCCTTTCGTCGTATTGGAGTTCGTCAGTTACCGGCGTGCCCATATTTGGGGGAACATAGGGGACGTTGTTTCCTAATCGGAATTATTATTCCTGGTTACTACTTTCGCTATTGCGGATGTTGTCACGTACAATTGACGTGCGCATTCAGCAAACGATACGCCATGTTCACGCACCAGTTGTAATGCCAATCGGCCACGGGCCTGGCTGATTTCCCTTCGACGGCTTCCTGAGCAGATATCTTCTTCCGTTAGCTTATTGTCTTTACAGAACCGACGTATCACCTTCTGCAGATGGCCTCTGTCGACCTTACAGGAAAACTGACTCTGAACAACTCCATCAGCTTCACACAGTATCTTGTCGACAAATTCGCCATCGCCTAATATGCGGGCATCAGCGGCTTCACGCACACCTCTGCGCCGCATCGATATGACTTGAGACCACCCGCCCTTCGAACGCAACAAACCACCCCCAACCAAATCCGGACGCTTACCGCTATCAATTCCCGATAGTACAAATTCTCGATATCTGCGCCGGGCTTCTGGCTTTGTTTTTCCGAACCAACCCAATACATAATCCGTATCCTGCCACGGATGAACCACTTTGCCCACTATCGCGCTGTGACCGCTCCAGCGATATCCATCAAGGGATCGCATATCATTCACCAGTCTCGCCCGAAGAGGGTTCAGATGTATATATCGGACCAGTTCCTGAAAATATGCGTCCTCATCACACACTATTGACTTATATCTGTTTTGAAACAAATGACCATGACGACTATGCCGATTATTAAAATTAACGGCATAGCCCGTCAATAAGCGCCGCATATATTTTGACAGACCGACTCCTGACGTACGAACAAGCATATGCGCATGATTCGTCATTAACGACCATGCATATATTGCTGTTTCCGTCTCAAGGCTCAAACGGCCAAGGCGACTGACAAAATCCTCACGGTCTGTATCTGTCTTTACTATCGGCTTTTTCTCGATTCCCCGTATTATTACATGATGCAGCGTGCCGGGAGAATCTAAACGGGCTTGTCGAGGCATCTGCCTTCTCCTTCAATATGTTTCCCGGCACTCTACACTTTTATTTCCGCCTTGTCAACAACGTCCCCTATTCTTCCTTAGTGTAGTCTTATCGTGTACATATTGTGACACAATTAATGCACAATTGTCAACACATGGGCAGGAACTATGACCTCGGGCGGGACACTACTGGGCCTCTCACTGAATTTTGCAACCTGGATAGAGGTTGATTGGCGGCCGGAATCGGCATGCCGGATAATGACAACGATCAGGTGCACGGTGCGCGCAGGTGAGAGCTCGCCGTTTTTTACCAATGCCGTTTTCGGTACAGGGCAGTGGTGCGCTCGAAAAAATAAAATTTCTATCTCTTTGACATTGCATATTTTTTTTACTACTTGCCAGGAGCACTATAGGACGTCCCCTATCCTTCTCCGAGAAGTAACAGTTTAGTCCCCTTGTATTCCCCCTATTTTGTTTCTTTTTTGAAATGAACTTTTACTGTATTTTCGTCATCAATATTGAACCATATCTCACCTTTAAAATTTTTTGATATATTTTTATTAAATTCCACGCGTTCTTCATGCAACAAACCATCATCTGTTTTCCACCGCACAGTTGCAATATCTGGTATCGGACAGTCAACAAACATATGACCAGCATTTACACCTGGAGGCAATACTCCTCCTACCGAAGAAAAATCGCCATAATATACGTTTGCATCCGTTATAGTTTTTTTACCAATATTATTTATTACAATATGATACTCATATCCCATAGAGCAACTCACAATGAAATTTAAAAACAAAACCATGAGTATTTTTTGTATCATTAATCACCTGTACTTGGATAATAAATTTTTCTTGGTTTATCACGCCACTTTTTCCACCAATTACGCTCATCATGGTACTTGGGGTTGCTTACACCAAAATATTCATCTGACAACAGTCCAAAAGGGACTCCCAGCATGATTCCTTCATACCACATCCATTTCAGAGCCAAGATCGAAAGATCACCATCAGTGTACCCACCGCCAACATCCGAATGTGCACCAGGGAAAGATTCTTCGACTATATTTAAATTTGCTCCATGGTTATCTCTATCAAGCACTGATGTGAGCGGGAACATTCCCCTTTTTTCATCTCGTGCAGTTGCATGCCGCACATTTTCTACAATGGCCGGGACATTTAAATTATATCCAAAATTAATTTTATTACCTGGAATCCCAAAAGAAGCTACAGTATCAAAAACACCAAGAAACCTTATTTTTACGGGACAACCTTTAGCATCAGGATTGTCTTTTGGAGGAACACCTTTTTCATCCAGCATGTTTGCAAAAGCGAGGGCTAAGGCGGCACCACGACTAAAACCAATAATATCAATTTTTTGATTTTCGCCAGTCGAGTCCTTCGTATGATATATATTTACTAACTGTTTATACATTTCATTCAGCCTGCTCTTTCCTCCTGCTCCAAACAATCCACCAATATGTCTTGTATGCAAATTCGTGCCTACTCCAGGAAGATATCTTCTTGTCTGCATATAAATATCGTGGAGTATACTTACATTCGTTGGTCTTTTCATTTTAGGATGATTCCAAGTACCATCAAAAGCATATAAAGCGAGGCCAAATGGATCAGCATAAATACCAGGGCCATTTTTTACAAAAGCATTTAGATTAATCCCTCCTCTCTCACCCAACGGATCTCTATTCAGCCACCTGCCCAACTCCGAACTATAATATCTGTAGCCGTAGTAATACAGCCCCGTTTCAGCATCGAGATACTTTGTGGAGAAGCGGTACGGGTTGGCTTCTGCCAGCAGGCCGTGGGAGGAAACGTTATTGCCGAAGGGATCATATTCGTAGTGCGCGGCAATTATTCCGTCAGATTCAACCAGCTGACCCACATTACCGTTGGCGTCGCAGGTGTAGTGGTGTGCGGTGTTGTCGCTGATGCGGCAGAGCAGGCCGCCGATGCCGCCCGCGCCCTGCAGAGTGCCGGAGAGGTCGAGGCCCCAGACATAAAAAACAGAGGTCTCAAGTCCAGGGTCCAAGGTCGGGGTAGAAACTTCCTGGATGAGGTTCCAGCCGTCGTAGAGGAAGCGCGTGTCGGCAGCGGCAACCCAGAAACCGTCGGCATAGTCGAACACCTGCTTTTGCACGCGGCGGCTCATGTAGTCATAGGTAAATTCGACCTTGCGGTTGCCGGGAACGGGGGTTTGTGGTTCGACGGCGATCAGACGGTTTTCGGCATCCCATGTGTAGCTCGCGCCGTCGTATGTAAGCAAATTGCCGTCGTAATCGTATTCGGTGGGTTTCACCCACCCTACGTTTGATGAAATCTGGGTGTATTGATTAAGCGGGTTCGGGTCGTAGGTGATTTGCTTCGTCAATGCTTCGGTTGCAGATTCGCGATTGCCGATGTGGTCGTAGAGGTAAGAGCGGGCTTCGGCGTTGACCGGGCTTGTGGTGTCGCCTGTGTCAGTGCCGGTGTAGCGGCTGGAGCCGGTCAACTCGCTGCGGCTGTTGTAACCGTAGAGATTAAATGCAGCCTGAGCAAACGCACTGCCGGAGTTCTGCACGCTGGTTCTACGGCCCATGCTGTCGTAGGCATAATCATACTGACTGATAATGCTGCCGGTATGTTCATTCTTGATATGCGTGCGCAGGTTGCGCTGCTGCTCGTAAGCGTAGGTTGTAGTAAGGACGGAGTCGGCTGTAACGCTTTGCAGCAGATGTGAGTTCGGCAGGTAAGCGTAGGTTGTATTGCCGGACATGCCTTCGGCTGTCCAGCCTACATTGATAAATCTGCCGGTGGTGTCGTAGGCGTAGGTGGTGGTGTAGTCAGTGCCAAGAGAAAAGCCCGAAGAACGCCCTAAATCATCGTAGCTTCTGGTAATGGTTTCAGAGATCAGGCCGGTCATGGTTTCTGATTCGAGTTGCAGGCTGCTGTTATAGGCAAATGTTCTGCTGCCTACGGCATCATGTATTGTCTTCTGCCTGCCGAGGCGGTCGTAGGCAAACTGCACATCCGGCGTGGCATCAGAATAATCAATCTCCACAAGCTCTCCGGTTGCGGGGTCATAGATATAGGTGGTGACAATTGTGCCGCCTTCGCGCGCCCAGGTGCGGCTTTGCAGTCTGCCGCCTGATGCGTAGGTATAGCTCACCTGTTTACCTTCAGCATCCTGCTTGGCTGCAAGCAGCCCGCTTGGCTCATCATACAGCCACCGGGTTTCATCACCGGCTGCTCCAGAGGGGAAAATGTCTGCGTCAAAACCTAATCCATCGCGATATGTCTGCATGCTCTCTAACCTGCCGTAGCCGTCATACTCATAGCTGACCGGATAGGTGGCGCTGCCCCACTGACGGGTGATCTGACCCTGATTGTTGTAGCTGTAGCGCACGGTTGTGTTGTCCGGGTTGGTTTCGGTAATCGTTTCGCCGGTTTCCGGATCATAGCCGTACACGGTGCGGTTGCCGGCTGCGTCCTGCACCCAGTCGACCCGGCCTTGCGCATTGTAGCCGGTGGTTGACGTGCCGGTGCGCGGATCTGTTACCCCTACCCTTCTGCCAATGCTGTCGTAGGAGTACGTCAGGGTGACCCCGCTTTTATCCGTGCTTGACATGAGCAAACCGTTTACGCTGATACTAACTTCATCAATTTCACTGTCAGGATAATCAACCGTGCTGGTTTCTGTTTGTGCGCCCCGGTTGATTACTGTCCGTGATACCACCCGGTTGCCGAGCATGTCAATTGAAACATTCTCACTCACCAGCCCGCCTGAACCAAGCCCGCTCAGGCGGCTTAAATGCGTTGAAACGGTTGAGAGAGCGGCGCTGTTATCGGTTACATAAACCTGCTGCTCGCTCTTTTGCCACCAGGTATTGTCATAGGACATATAAGACGAAGAGGACGTATTTATTCTGTCATTTGATAAGGGTTCAAGCATATTATTGCCATCCACATCGAGGCCGCTCATCACCTGATTGCCCAGCTCATCGTACACATACAATGTGGCGGCCATGCCGGGAGCAGTGATTTTTTCAAGCTGACCCTTGTCATTATAAAAATGCTCACTCACTTCCACACTGCCACCGAAACCGGGTTTTTCAATTCTGACCGTGCGGCCGAGCATATCGGTAATGGTTTTCTCCCACACCGGGCCGTTCGGGTCTTTGGTGTACACGGTGGTGAACTGCGCGCCATCAGCGTTTACCCCGTATTCATAAAAGCGCTGGATCACGCCCGTGCCGGCAACTGACTTAATCTGACCATCACGGTAGCGCTCCGTGATCTCGGTTGCTCCTCCGGGCCGGGTGACCGTGCTGATAAGACCGCCGGGTGCATAGCTGTACTTCGTTACCAGACCATCCGGCCCAATGCTGCTCTTCAGACGGCCCGCACCGTCATACTCGCTTGAACTGCTCTGGCTTAGTTCACCGGCGCTCACCGTCGTTGTCAAGCGCCTTCCAGAGCCGTCGTAAGTGTAAGAGGTGGTGACCGGGCCGTGCGCACCTGTGCGCGTCATGTGCGTTACCCGTTTCATGAAGTCATACTCATAGTTCGTCACAATACCGCGCGCATCCGTCTCGTCGGTCTTGCCGCAGCAGTCCCAGTTGGCAGTGGTCATGGTGCCATCTGAGTTTACGACCTGAATGATATGGCCCTCATTGTCATAGGTATTAACGCTCCAGTTAACGCTGTCATAGCCTGAGCCGGTATATACAAACGTCTCCTGCTTCATGGTGCGGCCGAACCAGCTCTCAGTGGTAATCTCGCGGGTTGTCTTGTTGGGTATGCCCTCAGGATGAGTGACGGTTCCGCGGGTTACAATACTCTTCACTTCCCCGCCGACAACATTGCCTTCTCCTGCAATATAATAGGGTTCGCCAAGATAGCTGTACGTATCAAAACGCCCGTCAGCATAGGCAACGGCCTTGATCCTGCCGGAACTCACACTGCCGGTGCCTTTGCGGTAATACGAGCGCATTGTGCGCTGATTGCCCGTAGCGCCGAAGCCTGCGCCGGGAGCGGAGGCCTGCTCGACGATCTCGATCCGGCTTCCCTCGGCATCCTCTGCATAGGAATAATACGTCTTCGTAACCGCTGCGCCGCGTATCGTCTCTGTTACTGTGCGCGGACGATGGGCATCCTGTGAAAGGTTTGAGTCCTGCGGATCAACCGGCTCGTAATCATAATGAAAGGCGCGGTTTGCAGGCGAATCAAGCCACGAACGGGTCTCAACCATTGTGCGGCCCTGAGCACCATAGCTGTACTGTGTACTTGATCCATCAGGCTGCGTCCGGCTAAGTACACGCCCGGTAGTCGGATCGTGCTGCGTGCGGGTGGTGAGACGGGCCGCATCCGGATCAATTGTTTGCTCCTTCACGGCCCGGCCCCAGGCATGCTTGCGGTACAGCGTGCTGTTTTTGGATGCAATGCGGCCCTGACTGTCCTTTTCCGTGCGTATCTC
>VGSH01000012.1 GCA_016875025.1 Deltaproteobacteria bacterium | reverse complement strand
CGCGGGAGAAAAAAACCACAGGGAGGCACGGCATGCAGATATTTTTAAAGTTTATGGGCTGGGCGATTTTATATTCACTGTTTTATTTTCTTTTCCTGGATATTCTCGGATATACGCCCGGCATGACCGGCGCTCCGCAATTTGTCAAGACATTCAACTATTTCATCATGCCGATCATCTCCGTGCCCCTGTGGTGGTTCAGCTGGAGGTGGTTTGAGAAACTGTTCGGGCCCCGGGAGCCCGAAAGCACCCCGGCCGGCACCGTCTACCGCTTTGCTTTGCGCAACCCTGCGCTGATGTACTACCTGATGGTACTCAAGCTTTTCCTTTTGGTCATGGGCGCCAACGGTATTATCACCCTGAGCCAGCACAGCAGGGGGGCTAAGATTTTCTACATTATCAACTTTAACGTTCTCTACTTCTACGCACTGCCGTTTTTTATTATCAAATTCATCCAGCTCAAAAAAGCCATGCAGGCCACCGTTACCGCTGATGAGAACCGGATCAGTCTGGCGATTAAGGAAACCCCGGCGGTCAGCATCGACTATGCCGACGCGCAGGCAGTCCTGCTTGAGGCCGATCCGCTGGCCCTGTGCGTAAAAGGCCCGAATGGAGCACTGTGTATGGGCAGCCGTGGATCGCGCGTTTCCGCCTTCTACGTGGACGGCCTTGAGCGCCTTGCCGCAACAGTCCGGGAAAAAGCCGGCAGTAAAGTTGAGCAGGTGACCGGACTCAAGGCTGTTTTGAAAGAGCGCGGCATTAAAGCGCTGCTGTAAACGGCCCGACTTCGCGCTTTCGCAGGCCTTGACAGGCGCTGCGCCGTACTATATACATTAATGCAATAAACAGGCGCACAGACGCCTGCACTGCAGATACAAAAAAGCTCTGAGATTAAAAGCCCCTGGCGACACGTCTCGTTCAGGGGTTTTTTATAGTAACCCGACCACCGATGCGCCGGTTTTTTTGCAACCGCTGTTTTCTGGCCTGACTGCTTGCTGTAAAGCTCGTCTCATCCTCTCAGGAAAAAAGGTATTCATGAAAAAGATTTTATTGACAACGGTATGCGGCCCCTTCGGCGTTAACACGCATGACTGCACCGAACATATCCAGACAGAGCTGTTTCACGCGCAGGTAACACGAGCACAGGGCATTTTCAGCCCGCGCGTTAAATATATTTCCTACGGATTGGAATATATAGCAAAAAATTTGCAGGCCCCGGTAACGGTACTGCAGTACCCGACCATGCGTCAGTTCCGGCGTGAGCTTAAAAAAGGCTATGACTACGTGGGCATCAATTTTGTCATTGCCACCTTTGAAAAAATGCGCGCCATGCAGAGCGCCGTCAGAGAAATTTCGCCTGCAAGCGAAATAGTGCTGGGCGGCTATGGAACCATGCTGCCGGAATGCGAGCCCTACGGCGATCATATCTGCCGCGAGGAGGGCGTCGCCTTTTTCCGCCGCCTCCTGGGCGAGCCTGAGGGCGGTGAGCTACGCCACGTTGTGTATCCCACCCACGGGAAGATCGCAGGTGTTCCGGCAATGAAGGGCGCTGTTGTCATGGCCGGGCTGGGCTGTCCGCATGGATGCGAATTCTGTGCAACGTCTCACTTTCATAAAAAGCGGCATATCCCCCTGCTGAAAACCGGGCGCGACCTGCACCGCGAGATCCGGCGCGTACACAGCGAGCTGGGGGATCCGCGGCTGCCAATCGGCATTATCGAAGAGGATTTTCTCATACAGCACAAGCGCGCCCGCGAGTATCTGGACTGTGTCCTGCAGGACAAACAGGATCCGATTAAAATTTCCTGCTTTGCCAGCGCAAAAGCCATTGACATGTGGGACCCCGATGACCTGGTGCGCATGGGCGTGGAGGCGATCTGGATCGGTGTTGAATCCCAGCGCGCCGACTACAGCAAGCTTAAGGGCCTGGACGTTAAAAAGATTATCGACAGTTTGCACGAGCGCGGCATCAACACGCTGGCCTCGCTCATTCTCGGACATGATTTTCACACCGAAGACATGATCTGGGAGGATTTTGAATACTTTGTTTCGCTCAAGCCGAGCCTGAGCCAGTTTTTAATCATGACCCCGGCCTGCAGCACGCCGTTTTTTGAAAGGCTGCAGGCAGCCGGCCGTCTGCTCGATGTGCCGTATCGGGAATGGGACGGTTTTCATCTCACATTTAAACACCCGAATATCAGCAAGCCTGTTATGGAGCAGCTTATTCTGGATGTATATGATGAAGAATACCGGCGCCTGGGGCCGTCGGTTCTGCGCTATGTTGAACGCCAGCTTAACGGCTATCTGCGCTACCGGGATTCAGCTGATGAGCTGCTGCGCATTCGGGCCGAACAGTATCGCCGCGAATGCATTCTGGCACTGCCCCTGTTCCCGACCGCGATCCGGAAAGCACCCAGCCCTGAAGTTGCGGACCGGCTGCGCGATGTGCAGCAGCGCATCCGGTGCCTGGCGGGGACATTCGGAATCAAAAACGCGCTGCTGGCGGCAGTCGTACCGGTATGCGCACGCATTGAACAATTCAAGCTTGATCACTTCGGTTATTCACAGCCGACACTGCTGCGCACCGAATACCGCCCCGGGGAACAGAAAGCCGAAACCATTGCCGCCCCGGATGGCTTCAGCATCACCTCGCGACCGCAGCCCTTTGATGGACACACGCTGGTGGTTGACCTGCTGGGCGCCTTTGACGGTTTCAGCGTAGCTGTCGCCCGCAAAAAAATCGAGGCCTACCTGGCTGAACATCCCGGGCTTCTGGCAATTTCCTTCACCGGCTTGACCTTTCATGAACCCGGCGCGCTTTTGACACTCCTTGAAAAGCTGAAGGCATATAAAGAGCGCATACAGTTGATCGACATAGATTCCCTGCAGGAGGAAGTCGCGGCATATGCCCGCGGCTGTTTTGAGGTGATCTCCGATCTGCCGGGCCTGCACGAAAACGCAGCCACGGTGAACTGAGCACACCTCCTGCAGCCACCGAAGTCTGTTTAAAAAAAGATTGCACTTTATGTGCGCGGATATATAATTTGCAGCGGTGAGCGCTGCGGCAAGAGGTGGGCGGCGGAATTCTTATTTTTTAGGAGACAGTATTATGCCAGAGGGAAAAGTGAAGTGGTTCAACGACAAAAAGGGATTCGGTTTTATCGAGTGCGCTGAGCACGGTGATGTTTTCGTGCACTTCAGCGCGATCGAGTCCAGCGGGTTCAAGACGCTGAGCGATGGGCAGGCAGTTACCTTTGAAGTCGAAAAGGGGCAGAAGGGTTTGCAGGCCGTAAAAGTGATGCCGAAATAATCCGGCGCGGTTCTTTCTGTTTTTGGTTGCGGATGCAACACTGGAAAACAGACCTTTATGAAATGCTGTGCGGTTCTCCGCGCAGCATTTTTTTTGGCTTTCAGCCTGCCAGCAGGTTGTTGAAAAAGTCATTTCAACAGCGTGCTAAAGCTGAATATCCTGCCAGCAGTACAGGGCCGCAAGGGGCACGCCCTGATGCTTTACCACAAAAAGCGGGGTATTGTTGCGGAACAGTCGCCAGTAGAAATCATTGAACATGCCGAAGCGGAACACCAGCACAAGGTAGTCCGGCGTCTGCGGGGAAAAAGTAATCTTCTGGCCGGAGCGCGACACGCTTGCCTGGATATCAGGCATGATGAAAGTGATGTCGCTGCGGATTTTGGCGCGCTGCTGCAGGAATTCAAAATAATGCGCAGCCACGGGAAACGAGCTCACCAGCGCACCCGGGTGCACGGTCCGGTTGATGAAGGAAAGCATATCGTCCGTGATAGAGTCATACCAGTAGGTCACCTCCATGCCTTTGCGGTAGGCTCCGGGCAGGCCGCCGATCAGCCGGTTGTAATAGGACAGTTCAAACGGGTGGCTGCGCGCGGTCTCAAGCGCCGGATAGGCAAGCGCAGCCAGCAGAAGTCCTGCTGTCACGCAGCCGCGCAGCCGCGCGCTGGACACGGCACGCGCAAGCAAGCCTGCAAGCACGGCAAACCCTGCCCCTGCCAGGTAGGCGATAAACGGCATGATATAGATAAACTGTCGGACTCCGTCATGCACCGGAGCGCCGGGCAGCATGACAATCAGGAGCAGAACCGGTACGGTCATGAACATCAGCAGGTCATAAGAACGCTGGTCTTTTTTCAGGACAAGGTTTCCCGTACCGAATAAAAAAAGAACCAGGGTGCTGACCGGTATGGTCAGCGCAGTCATGACCGGCGCATACGACCAGTGCGGCCGAAACGGCAGGGCCTGGCCGAAATACATGGTCGGTATCGGAATATGCTCATCACGGGACAGGCTGGTTGCCACATACTGGCTGATTTTTGCAATCGGGTCATACCACCAGCCCGGATTAAGGGCAATGGCCACAATGGGCGCAACCAGGAGCATGAGAATGAAGTTGCGCAAGCTGGCGCGGTCACGGTAGACAAGGGCCCACAGGACCAGCGGCGCCGGTATCAGCACGGCCGTGAATTTTGTGGCCAGGGCCATGCCCCAGAGCACGGCCAGCAGTACGGAAAAGGACGCCTGCTCGCGGCCGCGCCAGAACGCGCACACGCATAAAAACCAGAGCGTCATCAGGGGCAGTTCGGTTGTGCCGAAATGCGCATGCCCGAACACGCGCGGCATCAGCAGCAGACAGGCTGCCCCGCACAGGCCGGCTGCAAAACCATGGCTGCCGGCAAGGCTGACAAACAGAGCTGCCAGCAGAATGCCGCATTGAATCTGAGATGAAAAACGGAAGGCAGCAAAGCTGCCCAGATGCTCCCTGAACAAAGCAAGCGTGAAAGCCGAAAATATTTTATACAGCGGCGGGTGCGGATTGTGCTCAATGTCCCACAGCCAGTATTCATCTACGATCTCGCGGGACAGGACAAAGGACAGGCCCGGTGTTTTGATAGAGCCGGTAAGGCCCTGAAACCACTCCGTGATATTCTCAGCAGAAGAGAAATAATAGACCTCATCACAGGTCCAGCCGATGTCATCGGTTGTCGAGGCAAGCAGTATCACGGCTGCCGCGCACACTGCGGCGGCAGCAGCCCAGAGTCGATACCGGGGACGAGGACGGGGCGTCAGGGGCATACGGGCGTTTCACAGCTCATAGGTTTCGGGCCTGCGGTCGCGCAGAACAGGGATGGCCCTGCACGCCGCGGCGCTTTGATCAATGTCTAAGCGTACCGTCAGCAGGCATTCCTGCTCTTCGGCTTCAACCAGCACGGTGCCCCACGGGTCAATCACGGCCGATGATCCGCAAAAGGATACGCTTCCCTGAGCACGCATGTTCTCTTTGCCGACACGATTAACGGCCAGCATGAAAAATTGGTTCTCGATTGCGCGCGCCCTGGTAAGCACCCGCCAGTGCTCGCGGCGCGGATGCGGAAACGCGGCCGAGCATATCTGCAGCACAGCTCCGCGAAGCGCGCACGAGCGGAAAAGTTCTGGGAAGCGCAGATCATAGCACACTGACAGGCCGGTCAGCCCCCAGGAAGTTTCCGCAACACAGAGACAGCTGCCTGCGCTGATGCAGCGGTCCTCATGAAACGGTGAAAACAGGTGAATTTTGTCGTAGCAGGCAGCCTCTTCACCGTCGGATGCGAACAGAAAGGATGAGTTGCGCAGGCTGCCGTCCGCAGACATGCGCAGCATCGGGCTGCTGACCCAGATGGCGTGCCGGGCGGCCTGCTCAGCTATCGCGGCCTGTACTGCCGCATGCCCGGCCGCAAGCTGCCGGTTGCTGACCCAGTCAAATCCGGTGGTCCACATCTCCGGGAAGCACACCAGATCAGAGCCCCGCTTCGCTGCCTCTGCGATCATGGCGCAGCCGCGCTCAAGGTTTCGTTCAGGCTTCGCCTGCGCAACATCCATTTGCGCTAATGAGACGGTGATTTGCATGTATGCTCCTAAGGATTCACCGGGCCTAAGCCGGTTGCGCTCATAGGTAAACCACAAAAAAAACCCGTTTGCCAGATTTTTTTACCTGCGCTGTTCTCCGGCTGGCCGCTCCTGCAGCGGCAGCGCGTGCTTACCGGGGTCATCGATCATTGATTTTATCATAATTTTATGTTTTGATTTACACACCCCGGCGCGCAATAAAAAATGTCCGGGCACTGCGCCTGCGTGAAGAAGTTCCCTGGGCAGCGCGCGGACGCAACCGGCAATCACCGCACACGAAAGGAGAACGGTATGAGCATGGTAAACGAATTCCGTGAGTTTGCAGTGAAGGGCAATATGATGGACATGGCCGTCGGCATCATCATCGGCGGGGCGTTCGGCAAGATTGTTTCATCGCTGGTCAATGATGTCATCATGCCGCCGATCGGCGTTCTGATGGGGGGCGTCAATTTCACGGAGCTGGCGATAACGCTCAAGTCCGCCGTAGGCGATGCGCCGGCGGTCATGTTGAATTACGGTACGTTCCTTCAGTCGGTGGTTGACTTCCTGATCGTGGCCTGGGCGGTTTTCCTCATGATCAAGGGCATGAATTCCCTGCGGCGCAAACAGGAGGAGGCTGAAGATACTAAAGCCTGAGAACATGCGCTACACGCGAACTGCCGGCGACCCCGGAGCTCCTGCAAGGGCAGGCGGACGCCGGCAGCACGCACTATTTTCCGAATATCCCCTTAACCGTATCTTTTACTGAATCAGCCTGCTGCCGCAGGCTGCCGCCCAGATTTTTTTCAAGCTCTTTCAGTCGCTGATTAAGCACGTCCGTGACCGTGGCTGAGGTTACCTGCTGATGCAGAGCCATCAAAATTTCTGCAAACACCTGCTGCGGGGAAGCACCCTGTCCGCCGATGTTTTTCAAATGGATGTCGGGAAGCGTTGCGCTGATTACCGTGCCGCCGGCCAGTGAAGCGGCAAGCGTTACCGTCCCCTGCTTCAGAATAAAGTTTTCGATCAGGATGTTCTTGCCCGGTTCTGATTTCTGCTCCTGCTTTGCACTGTCCTTTGCGGGTCTGGGGCGGCTTGAGCCGCTGCTCACATTGTTCGCAATCGCCTGGAAGTTATCGGTCCCGCGCTTCTTTTCATAGGTAATCGCAGGGGCGATTACTTCTATGGAATGAATAATGATTGTGTCGCCGGCAATCGATTTTTTATCAATATCAATTGAGATCGATCCGACGCGCACGGCCTCCGGTGATGCAAACCCCTGCGGATTGCCGAGGAAAAAATCCCTCAGCTCGGCTGTGCCCGACAGAAGTGAAATGCTGACATCTCCCAGGCGCAGCTCGGTTTTGGTCAGCTGCGGACCATAGGTGTTGACAGCGGTTTTGATCAGCGGTCCCAGCTTTGAAGCGCCGAAGACAAGGACGCCTGCAATAAAAACAATCAATAGCAGACCGATAATCATTACTTTTTTCATACATGATCCTCCTTTGTATACTCAGTAGTGTCCAAAATAATTTAGAACAGGCCCTCCGGCCGGGGCCGTGCCGTCCCATCCGGCAGTTTTTGCACTGCCGCTGCAACGGCACGTCCTGTAACATTCATTGTATACACGGCCCGGGCGCACTGCTGTCTACAACAATCGCGGGGGCGTGCCTGGCCCGTTTGAAATATTCCGGCACACGGGCCGAACATGCAATGAGGTCTTCTTTGCCGGATGGCACGGCCCCGGCCAGAGGGCCTTCAGCAGCGATCCAATAATTTATTTTGGACAAATCTGTTGTATACTATAATACTACACAATCTGCATATCACGGCATGCAGACCCGGCGAACAGGAGTATGTACACGTTCCAACGGTGCAGTATTTAAAGTATAGGTTCTCCGGCCGAGGCGTGTCAATGGGAACTTGGCCTGTGGTCGCCTGTCGTCAGGGTTATTGACATGACGGCGCTGATATGAAACAGTTGCTTCGGGGGGACTCCAATGAACAAGCACATTCTTGATGAAGTTGCCGGTTTGTACCGCGTTATCGCTCTTGAGCCGTTCAGGCGCACCCGCGGCGTTGCCTTTGACATTTTTCCCATGCAGTATCTGAAGAAAATTGACGGCATAGACCGCGTTATGCATGACAACGACGCCCTGTCACCGGGACCCGTAGATGGCGTTGCGCGTCCCTGGTACATGCATACGCATCAACAGGACAATCTTATCGTATTGCACGGGGTGCGAACGGTCGACATTTACACGCTTGCACACCGCACTCTGCTCACCTTTGTGGTTGAGCCTGACCGGATAGTCAAAAACGGAGATCTGCTCTATGAAGGCCCGGCCATGCTGGTGTGGCCCGAGCATGTGTTCCACCGCATTCAAAGCGGAGCGCGCGGCTCGGCATCGCTCAATTTCGCGGTGCGAGCCCCCGGCATCGACATGCGAACCAATTTCAATATCTACGACCTTGATACTGCTGCCAACACCTTCCGGCTGCTGCGGGAGGGGTTTCTGGATCAAAGCAGTTAAGCGCGACCGCCGGTCGGGTTTGACATTTTGCTCCGTTTTGATTATACTTACCGATTTGCACCCGAGCCCCGCGGCGGCGTATGCAAACGAACAGGGAAATATTTTTTCAGGGAGACGGTCACGGTGAGCAATCAGGCGACGCTTAAAGATATTAAAATCAACACCGGCAATCTGTATCGCGAGGAATCAATTACCGACCTGCAGTCCGGTACGATCAAGCAGATGATACCCGTCAGCGTTGACGGATCGCGCGACCTGGGCAGGAACATCCTGTTCATCGGGGTTACGCAGATCATGTCTGCCGGCGGACCGCTGCCCATACAGTGCGAGCTGCCGGGTACCACGCTTGCCGAGGCAATTGCCGCGTTCCCGGCTGAAATCAACAAGGCCGTCGACCAGCTCATCGAAGAGGCCAAGCGCATGCAGCGTGAAGCCGCTTCGCGCATTGTCGTTCCGGGTCAGCAAAAAGCCGGCAAGATCATTACCTGACCGGGCGCACTGCCCCCGCGCTGTTTTCAGCATATCCGAGACCCTCTGCCTTTTCATGTTACGCACCCGGCTCGCGACCGCTGAACATGCTGTCTCTTTTTGAGATGCAGTATGGCCCGGGCGAGGAGTATGCTGGCGCGGTAAGGCTTCAGGCAGCGCTTGATATTCGAATCATTGTATGGATACTGTGAGCGCCCCGGCCCGCTGCAACAGCGGGAAAAGCCGCGCGGTGCAGGAAGAATGATGAACCAAAAGAAAATCAGAAACGTAGCCATTATCGCGCATGTCGACCACGGCAAAACAACGCTGGTAGACGAGCTGTTCCGCTGCAGCGGCATGTTCCGCTCCAATCAGCGGGTCGCCGAGCGCCTGATGGATTCCATGGATCTTGAGCGCGAGCGCGGCATAACAATCGCTGCTAAAAACGGATCGTTTGTCTATGAGGGGTTTCGGATCAACATTATCGATACGCCCGGGCATGCTGATTTCGGCGGGCAGGTCGAGCGGGTGCTCAGAATGGCTGACGGGGTTCTGCTGCTGGTGGACGCCCAGGAAGGGCCCATGCCGCAGACGTATTTCGTTCTCAAAAAAGCCCTGTCGCTCAGGCTTCCGGTTATCGTGGTTATCAATAAAATCGACAAGCCGGCTGCGCGCTCCGACTGGGCCGTTGATCAGGTGTTTGATCTGTTCGTCAAGCTGAACGCACCTGATGATCTGCTTGACTTTCCGGTTGTGTATGCCTCGGCGCGCGATGGCTACGCACTTAACAGCCTTCAGGATCAGCCCGTTTCCATGGAGCCGCTGTGCCGTAAAATTATAACGCACCTGCCGGCGCCGCAGGGCGATCCTGCCGCACCGCTGCAGCTGCAGGTGAGCTCGATTGACTACTCGCCGTATCTTGGCCGCCTTGGTATCGGCAAGATCACCTCCGGAACGCTCAACATCAACCGTGAGATAGCCGTGGTGCGGCGCGACGGCCAGATGGTTCCGGCGCGTATTTCAAAAGTTTACCGCTTCGAGTCAAACGAAAAAGTCGCGGTTGAATCCGCCAGCGCGGGCGATATTGTAGCAGTGGCCGGCCTGCAGGAGGTAACCGTCGGGGTAACGTTCACCGATCCGGATACTCCCCTGCCCCTGCCGCCGATTGTAATCGATCCGCCGACCATTTCAATGAATTTTATTCCCAATGATTCGCCGTTTGCCGGCCGTGACGGCACCTTTGTTACATCGCGTCATTTGGATGAGCGGCTGCAGCGGGAGATGCTTGCTGATGTGGCCCTGGTCGTGGAACCCCTGCAGGAACGCACCGGCTATAAAGTATCGGGCCGCGGTGAGCTGCATATATCCATTTTAATCGAGCGCATGCGCCGCGAAGGCTACGAATTTCAGGTTACCCGTCCGCAGGTTATCATGCAGCGCTCGAAAGACGGGCAACTCCTGGAGCCCTATGAGGAGCTGACTGTTGATGTGGATGAACAGTACATGGGCGCGGTTATAGAAAACCTGGGCAGCCGCAAGGGCCGGGTGCATGAAATGCAGCAAAACAGCGGCATGACGCGCATCGTGTATACGATTCCTACGCGCGGGCTGCTCGGTTTTCGCTCCGAGTTCATGACCATGACCAAGGGCATGGGCATTATGAACTATATTTTTTCGAAGTACGGCCCCTATGCCGGCGATATCGTTCACCGCCGCACCGGTGCTCTTGTGGTCAAAGATCCCTGCACAACCGTGGCCTATGCCCTGTTCAACCTGCAGGAGCGCGGCCGGCTTTTCTGCGGGCCCGGCATGCCGGTGTATCCGGGCCAGGTTATCGGAGAGCACTGCCGTGAGGGCGACCTGGTGGTAAATCCGGCCAAAGGCAAGAAGCTCACCAATATCCGCGCGGCCGGATCAGATGAAAATGTTGTGCTGACTCCTCCGCTTGAAATGAGCCTTGAGGATTGTATTGCCTACATCAATGATGATGAGCTGGTGGAGGTTACGCCAAAAGCAATCAGGCTGCGCAAAATGAAGCTCCGTTCCTGAAAATCTCCCGCCGCATTATCCAAAACACAGCCAAGAGCTCGGAGTCCGGAGCAAAACCGGAGTTCATCCTGAGCGTGTCGAAGGGTAGAACGGGGCACAGATAAATCCGTTCATGGTTCGACAGGCTCACCACGAACGGAAGTGTTCTTTACAGGGGCAGCAGTAAAAAGGGCTATGCACTAGAGCATTTTCCTTTTTATTATAACCGTAACTGTAGTGTCATCTCGACCCCTTCGACTGCGCTCAGGGCAGGCTCCGTGAGAGATCTTGCCGTTTTGTTTGTGCAAAAAGAAAGATTTCTCACTCACTCTTCTCGTTTCGAAATGACAGTCTGGCTGCGATATTCAGGAAAATGCTCTAATAAATACCGGATTCCGCCTCGATAACCTCGACAACCGGGTTGTGCTCAATGACGCGCATTGTTTTCCAGCGGCCCTGGCGATAGCGCAGAAAAAATGTGCAGCCGATGACAACGACATAGGCGGTTGCGAAAAACCAGGCCGTGTACAGTCCGCGATTGAACACATCCACGGCAAGGTAGACCGGGACAACCAGCAGAAAGGTCGAACATAGAAGCACAGCCCGGGTTACAAAGCGCGTGTCGCCGGCGCCCTTGATGGTTGAACAGTATATGATGGCAAACATGTCAAACAGGCTGTAGACTGCAATAAACGTCATAACCGGGCGGCCCATGGAGATAACCGCGTCAAAATCCCCGGGCTGCATATCATGAGGCCGGAAAAGGCCGAACAGGACCTCAGGAAGCCCCAGGTAGACCGCCAGCATCAGCAGCATATACACAGCGCAGATATGCAGGGCCGAGCGGGTTACCTTGACAGCGTCCTCAGGGCGGCCGCGGCCGATTGATTGCCCCACCAGCGCCGACGTACCAATGCCGAATCCGATCATGGGCAGAAAGCCGAGCGAGTTGATCGCAAAGGCGATGTTTGAGGCGGCAAGCTCGCAGGTGCCGATACGCCCGATCATGAACAGAAATAACGTGAAGGCGAAAATATCGATGAAGAAGGAGATGCCGGCCGGCACACCGTAGGTGAGGAGCCGTTTGAATACATCCGGGCTAAAGGCGCGCGCGCGCCAGACACCAAAGCGGCTGTTGTTGCCCGGCCTGAATATCAGCACAATGTAGAGCAGCATGATAAGCGCGTGGGAGGCGACCGTTGCCCAGGCCGCGCCCGCGATGCCCATTTCCGGAAACCCCAGATGACCGTTGATGAGAATATAATTGAGCGGAATGTTGACCGCCGCTCCGATCAGGCTGATGATCATGACCGGTACGGTCAGGCCGCGGCCGGAGTAGAAGCATGACAGCGTGTCGTGCAGCACGTTGAACACCGCAAACAGCATCAGTATCCGGAAATAGATTGTTTCGAGGCGCTGGATTTCAGGGGGATGGCCGGCCAGGCGGAAAATATCTTCACCCAGAAAAGAAAGAACGGCCAGCAGCGCACCGGCCAGCAGGGAAAAATAGATTCCCTGCCAGAGGCTTGCGCCGACACGGCCATGCGCGCCGGAGCCGGTATACTGGGCCACAAAGGTGTTGGTGTAGGCGGCGACCCCCAGAAAGAAACTCATCAGGGTGAAGGCCATGAGTCCGGCAGGGGTTGAGGCGGCCAGCGCGTCGGTTGAATACCAGCCAAGGAACAGCCGGTCGGTAAACAGCATCAGCGTTGTGGAGGCCATGCTTGCCACCAGCGGCAGGCTGACCTTTAAAACGGCCTTGCAGCCGCAGGGGGCATTCCAGTTTGTTACCACGCGCGAGAACTTTCAGGTGACATACGATACGGCAGCACGTATACCATAAAAAGCACACGCGCGCGCTGAAAAAGAAGATGGAGTAACGACACAAGCGCGGCTGATTTTTTTCTTCCGGCGGTCCGCAGCAAAAAGCGGCACGTGCATATGACACGCGCCGCTTCGAAGTCAAGCATCGCTTTAATTGAAATCATTTGTCCCAGAGCATGCCTTCCGAGGGCGGCGCTGGCATGTTTCTGTTTATTTCATCCACACGCTTGAGCAGCTGATTTGCTTCGGCTTCCGTCAGCTGCTTGCCGCCGGCGAGCTCAGACTGTGCCGCCAGTACTTTCGCGCGCAGGCTGTCGATTGACTGCATAAGCGAGCCCAGTTTTTGATTGCACTCAGCTGCTTTTTTTGGATCACACAGGGGGCCCGCTTCCTGCCCGGCATACAAAGGAGCCGCAAGCAGCAGAACAAACAACGCGCATATGGACGAAATTGTTTTCATGGTCTGTCTCCTTGAAATGTTTGTATTGGGAAATCCAATAAATAACAATTATTATCCCGTGTCTGTTTTTATAACCATACATCGGCAGCACTCCGGCGCAGGGAGTCCGGCAGGCGGCAGCGGCCTCATCTCTCACAGGTCAGGCGATGCTTGAGCGCTGCAAAGCCGCCTCTATTTTACAGCGCTCGGTGATGTCGCGGCAGATGGTGATGGTGCCGCGCTGCTGGCCCTGCTGGTCGCGCAGAAGCGACATGGTTGCTTCCGCAGGAAAAACCGTTTTGTCCTTTTTGAAAAGATACGCCCGGGTCTTTGACAGGCCGGTTTCAAAAAGCTGCTCAACCTGAAGCACCTGGCGGGCGTAATATTCATCGGTCACGACAAAGGCCTCTCCGGTTGAGCTGGCGTAGGAGCCGGCCATGGGTATAAATTCCAGCAGATACCTGCCCAGCATTTCATCGGAACGCTCAAAGCCGAACATGCGGATGCAGGCTTCGTTTGCCGTGGCGATCGAGCCGTTGAAGTCGGCGATGATGACGGCATCGCCGGAGTTCTCCAGAATGCTGCGGTAAAGCTCCTCGGGTTCCCAGGCCTCGCAGAGGGGAATGGCCGGCGCAGCGCTTTGCCGGGAGGCGGCCCGCCGTTCCGGAGAGGCGACGACGATTGCCTGTCGTATTGCTCCGCCGGGGTCGCGCATGAGTGCCGAACGCATAAGAACCGGAATGCGCTCTTTTGATTTCGCGATCAAGGTGCAGGGAGAGGCTTTTTTTTCGGCAATCGCAAGCGGGTAGAGTTCAAAGCGCAGAATATGCTCGCGCAGCGATGCATCCATATCAGCGTCCTGCCTGCGCGCAGCTGCGATGTCGGCAAAACGCAGGCCCGGTATATCATCGGGTCCGTATCCCAGCAGCGCAGTGAATGCGCTGTTGACTCTCAGAAAGCGGCCCGCGCTGTTGACCACGAAGGCCGCGTCGAAATGCTTATCAAAAAGCATCTCGAAGTATTCGACGCGCAGCTGCTCCTGTTCTTTCATGGATGCGTACCGGCCTGTATGTGATGCATCATTGCTGGGCCGCGGTCCGGCTTTCTGCCAGCGAGGCCAGAAACGTTCTCAGGTTGAGCTTTTTGTTGGTTATGCCGCATTTCCTGCGGATGTTGTTGCGGTGGAAGTTCACCGTTTTAATACTGAGCTGCAGCAGCTCTGCAATGTCTCTCGTGGTCCTGCCGTGCCGGATGCAGCTGGCAATCTGGATTTCCGCCGGCGTGAAGCGCAGGTGCTGCATGCTCAGGGAGCGCATCATCGGCGACGTGATGTCGCGCAGGTTCGTCTCAAGCAGTCCAAGCAGCGCCCGCTGGCGCTCCTGCAGCTTCCCGGCCTTGAGTTTTTCGATGCAGGGCAGGACCAGCTTATGCAGGTTATGCAGCATGGATTGCTCCAGGGCCGTCCTGTCGTCGTCTCTGCTGCTCAGCAGCACGCGCAGGGCGGTATTGGCATCCTCAAGGTCGCGGGTGCGCTCCCTGACCTTGACTTCCAGTATTTCGCGGGCAGTGTTCAGCGCAGATTCCGCCTGCTTGCGCGCGGTGATATCATGCGCCACACCCAGTACGCAGCGCTCCCCCTGAAGGTAGAGCGGATAGGTACAGATCTCTACCGATACCAGGCCGCCGTCTTTGCGCTTCAGCTCGAACTCGTCGGGGCCGGTGGGGCTTCCGCCGATGTTGCGCTCAAGCAGCTCGAGGGCTTTAGGGAACTGCTCGTCTGAGAGCAGATCCAGATCAAAATAATTTTTTCCGATCAGTTCATCGCGGCTGTAACCGGTCAGCTGTTCAGCGCTGCGGTTGCCGTCGATAAAAATCCCGCTCGCGTCGCTGATATAGATGGCATCCGGGGCATACTCAAAAAAAGTGCGGAAGCGCTCCTCGGCAGTGCGCAGGGCCAGCTCGTCGGTGCGGTCGCGCATGACGGTCAGCATGCCGGCGGCCCCGCCCGCGCTGTTGAATACGGACGTGCTTTTTTGTTCAACAGGAATTGCCAAGCCCTGCTTATTCATGCAGACTGCTTCTGCCGCTGATGAGCAGTCGGGAGATGCGTATAAACAATCAAGAGCCCTGCCGATGATTTCTTCTGCGCAATAGCCCAGCAGGTTCAGGCAGGCCGTGTTTGCCTGCAGGATGGTTCCGCCGGGACTGGTAATGATGGCGGCATCAAAACAGGCTTCCAGCACGTGGCCGGCCTGACGCAGGGCCGGGTCAGCGCCCGGTCGCCCGTGCATGGCGGCCTTGTCTTTTTTGTTTGCAGGCTTCGGTATAGACATGGGCAGATACAGAAGAGTTTAGTACAGGACAGTGTGCGTGTATCAGGATAGCCGGAAAACGGATCTATTCAAAGATTGATGAAGTCGTAAAAAGTCCGAAAATACCATTTTTTACGACGCGCTCGTAAAAAGGCCGCAGGCAAGGCGCGCAAATCCGAAGGAATGAGGCGTACGTGCCGTACGCCGCAATGACTGAGGATGCAGCGCAACGTAGCATCCGGACTTTTTACGAGCGCGTCAAAGATTAAACTGTATAGCGCTAAGAATATGGGCTGCTGCAATAATTCTACATTTAAAACACTGGTTTCTCAACACGAAACACAAGAAACCTTACCTGCTTTCAGCACGGCATCGCCGCAATTTTCTCCATGCGCATAGCCTGAAAAAAAGCACCCTCCGTTCTCCCTGAGCTTGTCGCAGGGTGAACGGAGTACATAGCAGGGTGTTGAAAAATTCTTTTTAAACAGACTGTTCAAAAACGGTCAGATGCAAGGCGTGCGAAATTATGAGGAATGAGGCGTACTTTGCGGTACGCCGCAGTGACGAATGATGAGCACAACACAGCAGATGGGCGTTTTTCAACAGCCTGATAGAGCTCCCCCGGGTCCGGTCATGGTTCGACAAGCTCACCGCTTGCAGTTTCTCATTGAGAGGTTTACTGGGGAAAAGCGATAAAAAAGGCAATTCCGTTTGCTGCTTATAACGGAATTGCCTTGTGTGTTTATCGCATAGCGGCTGGCGTCTTCCAGGGAAGCAGCTGCCATGCCGGTGTTGCGGTTACGGCTGATCGCCGTCAACGAAAAGGTCGATCGGGGTCTGCACACTGATGGCCAGATTGCTCTTGGACCAGGTTCCGTAAAAGGCCGCAGTGATGAACTTATTCACGCTCAGGGCCACATCCGAAAAAAAGTGATTCGGCGTGTACCAGCAGTTCGTGCAGGCCGGACAGTGATTGTCGACAAAGCTGCAGTGAAACCAGCGGGGCGAATAGCCGCAGGGGTTGAACGCATAGACCCTCTTGGCACGGTAGAGCGCCCGCTGACCCATACTGCCGTAATAGGCCGCCTTGGCAGCGTCGTTCATGGTCACAAAGCAGGTCGTGACATTAAAGCCCCAGTACATGGCCGGAACCACCACGTTGCCCGTGTTGCTGCAGTTGTAAGGATCGATGCTGAAAATGGCATCAGCCAGTGAGGGATCGGCTGAAACAGCATTCTGCGCCGCCTGCCCGCCCGCGGAATGCCCGCCCATCAGCCAGTGCGAAATAGAGGTGCAGCCGCTGCCGGCCAGCCAGCCGACCAGGTTGGCGCGCACGGCAAGTGCCAGGTTGCGGAATTTGGTCGCATCGGTCTTCACCATGTTGCCGGGATTATGGTCCATCATGACCACAACATAGCCGTGGGCAATGAGGGCGTTTGAGAGCTTGTCATAGCCGTCCCGGGACATGGAAGTTCCCACACCCAGCAGAATCGCCTCGCAGGCTGCCGGCGCCGGGCTGGGATAGAAGACTTTAACCTGGCCCTGGGATATATCCTTGGTAAACGATGCTGCCTGTGCACTGCTGAATCCGAAAACTGCAAGCGCTGCAACAACAAGTGCCAGCGCAATTTTTCGTGATACTGTATTCATGCCAAGCCTCCCTGTTTGATTGAGTGTATCGTTTTCATGCTTTTGTGGGTGTGTTGTGTTTACCTCCTTTCCTCCCCTTCACACAGTTACTATGCCAACCTCTTGCCTGTAGAAACATCAAAAAGCAGGAACATGTGCCGTTAAAATAGTTTGTAAAATTAACCACAATTAAACAGGATCAGGACCAAGAAAACAATACTGGAAAAAACCCTGTAAAGTGCCGGCTAAAAACAGGTATTTTTTAGCTTGATTTTTGAATACTGAACTTCAGCGAGCCGGGCGTGCGCCAGGCTTTGTTTGCGGCTGTGCTATACTCTAACAGGTTGTTGAAAAAGTCCTTTTATACAGGCTGTTCAAAAGCGCTCGGATGCACGGCGTGCGAAATCATGAGGAATGAGGGGTACTTTGCCGTACGCCGCAGTGACGAATGATGAGCACAACGCAGCAGATGGGCGTTTTTCAACAGCCTGCTGTTACAAAGAGGCCCTCAACGCTGCCGTTCTTATCTTGAAAAAAATTCATGTCAGCGTAGGATTGTGCCGAAAAAGCAACGTATCCGACCGCCTGTTTGAGCGGCAGTTAACAGCCAGGGAGCCGATTCATGGAAAAAACAGTTTTGATCGTTGATGACGCTGCCCCGGTGCGGGAACTGCTTGCAAGTGCGCTGAGCAAGCGCGGATACACTGTGACGGCGGTTGACAGCGCTCAGGCTGCGCTTGACAGGCTGCAGGAATCTTATTTTCACGTTATGTTTGTTGATTTGCACATGCCTGACATGAGCGGGGTGGAGTTGTGCGAAAAAATCCGCCGTAATTACCCCCTGGCATTTATCTACGCCATGACCGCGTATGTATCGATTTTTGCCCTGACAGAATGCCGCCAGGCCGGGTTTGATGACTATTTTGTAAAACCGGTCAATATAGACCTTTTCGACCGTGCCGCCAAAGAGGCCTTTGAGAAAATCAAGCGCTGGAGCAGCCGGCCCGGCGCGGCTTCACCTGTTTCCACCTGATCAAATCTTCTGCCATAGTTCATCTTCGGCGCAGCTGTTATCCTGCCGCACAGCATTTTTTGTGTTTTTTACCGCTTCCGCAGGGGCAGGGTTCATTGCGCCCGACTTTGGGCTGGGGCCGCACGAACTGTGCGGGAACTATCGGCGTGCCGTCGGAAAAATACCAGGTTCCATCAACCCGGGCAAACTGCGCCAGTTCATGATGTTTCTTCTTTGTGTTTTTTTCAGTGTAGTGGGCGATAAATTCAACACTGCCGGTTAGATCATCGGCGCCGACGTCAGTGGCGATCATTTCGAGCCCATGCCAGGTTGAACGCTCGGACCAGCGCCGGATGCCTTCGGTCAGCAGGCCTTCGCGTTTGTCCGGGTGGGTTGTAGCGATAATAAAGTCCACTTCAGTTTTAGCGTAGGCGCTGTAGCGCGCGCGCATCAGGGCTTCAGGCGTCGGTGCCGACTTTGCACCGAGGATAAGGGGCTCGCAGCACCGGCTGTAGGGTTGGGCGCTTCCGCACGGGCAGGTTTCCATGAACATCTCCTTGGTTGGACGTCACAATCAGAAGTGAAAGTATACCAGATTTAAGGCGGCGGGACTAAAAAAAATCAAGATTGTTCCAGGAAACCCAGGCAGAAGCGCAGGCGCTGAAGGTCTTTCAGCATCTCAGCGCTGCTCCGGCAGCGCAATACTTTGTTTGTGTGCCTGTTCCGATCGGCGGAAAAAAAGGGCCAGATGCCCTTTGACGCCGAGCAGGGCCGCACCGGTGTGCCCTGCAATGGTTTCCGATAGCTCCCTTTTTATATCCTTGCAGTCCACGAAGCGCACCTTGATCAGTTCGTGGTCGCTCAGTGCCCGGTCGATATCCTTTACAACAGCTTCGCTCAGGCCCTGGCGGCCCACATACACCACCGGCTTAAGGTCATGGGCGAGACCCCGCAGAAATTTCTTCTGGTGCGCCGTTAATGCGTTCATTGGGTTCCTTTCTCCCGTCGGCCTGCGCTGAATTTGCGCACATCCTCTGACAGCATAATCGTAGAGGTTTGTGTCAAGGGATCATAGGTTATCTGCGCGCGGTTGTGCTTGAGCTGGGTTCGCACAGCTGCGCATTTTTCCGCCAGCGTGGCCTCTCGCCGGCCGTAGTCAGTACCGCTGCGGGTGACAAATTCTACAATAAGGGCGCTGAGCGCGTCCGGGCTCAGGCGCTCAGCAGGCACGACAATAAGCTGTTCGCCGCTCTTATCCTGAGAGACCATGGTGCTGTTTCGGGTGCGTTTTCGGCAGGTAGTGAGTAAAGTGACGGCGCATCAGCGGACTGATGGTGCAGTCGATATACATGGCATCTTCGCGGTAATCGACATTGTCAACAATGCTGTAGGCATAAAAATCAGCCAGGGCGTCGCACTTGCTGTAGGGCAGCCTGATCGTGCGCGAGATACATCCCTCGTGGACACGGGTGGTGACTGCATCAATAATGGTGTTCCGGGCGCTTTCCTCAAGCGCGCTGACACACAGGCACCCGGGGTGTTTTTTTTCGAGCATGAGCCGGTCAATGGCGTCATGGCGGCTCAGATCGATTTTATTGAATATGATCATGCGCGGCACGGCCGCGGCCCCGATTTCGTTCAAAACCCCTGCGGTTGTGCTGATATGGGTTTCATAGTCCGGATGGGATACATCAATGACGTGCAGCAGCAGATCAGCCTCGCGCACGTGCTCCAGCGTAGAGCGAAACGAAGCCACAAGCGAATGCGGCAGATTCCTGATGAACCCGACCGTGTCGGTGAGAACGACTGCGGGCTTGGCCATGCAGTCCAGCGCACGCGTTGTTGCGTCCAGCGTTGCAAACAGCTTATCGGCCACATGCACGCTGCTGCCGGTCAGGCAGTTCATCAGGGTTGATTTGCCTGCATTGGTGTAGCCGACCAGCGCGACCTGAAAGCAGTTTGAGCGCTGCTTACGCTGGGTGCAGCGCTCGGTCTCGATGCGCTGCAGCTCTTTTTGCAGATGCGCGATGCGGGCGCGCACCATGCGGCGGTCGATTTGAATCTGCTTTTCACCCATGCCGCGCGAGGTGCCGATACCGCCGCGCTCACGGTCAAGATGCGCCCACATACCCACAAGGCGCGGCAGCATGTACTGCATGCGGGCCAGCTCAACCTGTACGCGCGCTTCGGCTGTGCGGACATGCCGGGCAAAGATTTCAAGAATCAGCTGGGTGCGATCCCAGACCATGCAGCCGAGCTGACGCTCGATGTTCTGGCTCTGCCGTGGGGAAAGATCGTTGTCGAAAATAACCAGTTCAGCGTCGTATTGATGAACAAGCCCGCGCAGGTCTTCAAGCTTGCCGTGGCCGATATAGGTGCCCGGGTCAGGGGCGGGGCGGGCCTGTACTGCATGAGCGGCAATTGCAAAGCCCAGCGTGTCTGCCAGATCCGCCAGCTCACACAGGGAGTCTTCGGCGTGCGCCGCAGCACCCGGCAGGGTTACTGCAGCCAGCAGGGCTGCCGGGGGTTCCCGGGAGGTGTTGGTGCTTATCATATGCCAAAGGCTGCCGCGGTTACCCGAAAACCCTTTGTTTCAGACAGGGCCTGCTCAACGGTGGGGACATGTTTTACCCAGGCATGCAGGTGATCCTGCCAGGCATAGCCGCGTTGCTGAAGCTGCTCGCTGAGCACGGCAGCGTTGATAAAATAAACCGCAATAGTGTCATCCGGGTGAACCAGCACCTTGGCATACAGGTCGTTGCCGCTCAAAGGTTTGGTTCCAAATACCTCAGCCACCTCGCGTAACAGTTCTTTGTTCACAGGAGCATACCTTCCTTGCCGCTGAGGTCACGAAGCACGGGAACCGTGTTCCCTGCAGGCCGCCATAGTAATATAGCGGGCGAGATTATAATTCATCCGGCGTAACTATAGCGTACTATCCCGCAATGAATCAAGAGTAAAAAAGACGCAGAAATTTTTATGCTGTTGAAAATTCATTGTTTTTTTATGCGCGCGCAGAGGAACACTGGCCGGATCCAACACTAAAAACAATAACATCTTGATTTTCCATGCTTTTAAAAGAACTGCTCAATATTGTGGCATTCTGCTTAAACCCCTTGTTTTTCAGACCTGTGAGAAGATTTTCACACCCTTTTCCACAGCTTATTCACACAATCTGTGGATTGCCCGATGGTTGCAACCGCCACGTTGCGCTGCTGGTGATACCGTCCTGCGCATCTGCGCTGTATTTAGTCAGGGTGACCAACTGTCGCCAGCTATACAGCGACGCTTATGTAGGGCGTTCTTTCCAGAGCGAGACCAGTGCTTCTCTCACCACTTTCCGGGCCGCGTTGCGGGGGATTTCTGAGATCGGAAGTATCAGCTTCGGGCATTTGAATGCAGCCAGATTCTCCCGGCAGTGGGTCTGCAGCTCATCAACAGTTGCGCCGCGCAGCACCACGGCTGCAACGATGCCTTCACCCCACAGGTCATCGGGCACACCGAACACGGCGCAGTCCTCTATGCCCGGATGCAGGCGCAGGATGTTTTCAATTTCGGGAGGGTACACATTGATGCCGCCGGTGATGATGATGTCTTTTTTGCGCCCGCAAATGTAGAGAAAGCCCTCCTCGTCCATATATCCCATATCGCCGGTATACAGGCGGCCGCGTACAAGCACCGCGCGCGTGGCCGCTTCATCGCGGAAATAACCCTGCATGATGTTGCGGCCGCGGCAGGTGATCTCCCCGATTGCATTGGCGGCAAGACTGCGCCCCTTTTCATCAACAATCGCAACCTGCACACACGGCATGGGTTTGCCGACACTATCGGCCCTGCGGAAAAAATCCTGCGGCCCCAAAACGCTGATACCGGGGCCGGCCTCGGTCTGGCCGTAAATATCATACAGGTCAGCCGCAGGAAACATGTCCCTCAGGGTCTTCCGCTCGGCCGGGCTCATGGCTGAAGCTCCCGTAATGACTCGCGACAAGTCAGCGCCCGCGCGTCTGAGCTTAGGCGATGAGCGCAGCAGCATATGGTACATGGTCGGGGTCTGGGTAATGGAGGTGATTTTTTCGCGCCGGATAATCTCAAAGCAGGCATCCGGGCTGAAGCGCTCCACCAGATAACAGGCGGTAGCGCTTCGGACATAGGTAAAAAGCCGCGAAAATGTGGAAATGTGGAAAAGGGCGGTTGTGGCAAGCTCGCGCTGGCCCGGTGCAAAGCCGCAGGCCGCACAGTAATTGGCGCTGTTGGCCAGCAGATTGCCGTGGCTGAGCAGGACTCCCCTGGGGCTGACGCTCGTGCCGGCGGTATATATAATACAGGCCGGGTCGGCTGCGCTCGGGACCGGGGGCAGCGCTGCAGCCGACAGCGGCTTCTTGCAATCGCCGGGTATGTGCATCGTGCGCAGCTGCAGGGCGGCTGACAGGCTCGCATGCGGCTCGTCATCATAGAGCAGAGCTGAAGCTCCGGCATGTTCTATCTGGAGCTTCAGCTCTGCAGGGCTAAGGCGCCGGTTGAGCGGCACGCATACAGCGCCGAGGCGCAGCAGCGCAAAGGCTGCCTGCACAAAGGCAGGCCCGCCGCACGCAAGGGCCACGCGCATGCCGGGCCGGATTCCTTCCAGGTACAGGTGTGCAGCCAGCCCAAGCGCATCAGTGTGCAGCTGCGCAAACGTGCAGCGTCCCTCCTCGCTGATAAATGCTTCAGCAAGCGGGTACTCACGCGCGGTTTTGGACAGCAGGGCGAAAAGATGCATAGTGTTTTCAGCTGACTTTATACGTATGATTGCGTCATGGTCTCATACTCAAAGGCCTCAGACTCTTTACCGCGCTTGCGGCATCCTGCGGCATAAATGCGGCATTTGCGTTCAAGTTCCCGGACCGCGGCTGCGCGCTGGTCATAATTAAGTACACCGCTGTCAAGCGATTTGCGGATTGCCCGGATGCGCAAACGGTCAAGCGCGGGTACGCATCGTGACTGCTGGTCGGCATGGCCGCCGTACTTGATAATCAGCTCTTCCTCAATCAGGTGAATCGGATACTGCGGGGCAATGCGCAGCCACAGGTCATAGTCTTCGCACGCGGGCATGCTCTCGTCAAACAGGCCAACCTGCTCGAAGACACGGCGGTGAATCATGACCGATGACGGGCTCACGATGCACAGAGGCAGGCAGTATTCATAAATCCAGCCTGAGTGCATGCAGTGTTTGGCGCGGGCATTCACACGCACGCCGTTGCGTATCCACACCTCGCGGGTCTGACTGATCATGACATCAGCATGGACGGCATGATATTCGAGCTGTCGTTCCAGTTTGCGCGGCAGCCATATGTCATCGGAATCGAGAAACGCGATTAAATCAGCCTGCGCGGCAGCAATGCCGCGGTTGCGGGCCGCGGACGGCCCGGACGGCTCAATGCGCAGACAGGTTATTCTGTTGCAGTAGGTGCGAAGGATTTCCTGCGTGGCATCGGTTGAGCCGTCGTCAACCACGATCAGCTCGAAGTTGTGCTGCGTCTGGTTTAACACCGAATCAATCGCTTTTGTAAAACAAGCTTCCCGGTTGCGGGTCGGAATAATTATGCTGACAAGGGGCCGGGGCATATTTTTTTAAAAAAATGCGTTTCAGGGGGAATAAAATCTAACAGTCTGCGACTAAGGAGTCAATTACTAACTTTTTTACGGAGGGACTGTTCTATGAAACACACGCGTACCTGTATCAAGACTCTCGCCATCATGCTGTTGTTGCTGTTTGCGGCCGGGCCGGTTCTGGCAGAACCGCCGGCAGCGCCATCGCCGGCAGCCAAAGCGCAGCTGCAGGGCACGGTCAACATCAATACGGCCGATGCCACGCAACTGGCGCTGCTGCCCGGAATCGGGCCCAAGATGGCCGAGAGCATTATCGCCTATCGCACCAGCGTCGGAACCTTTAGTTCGATTGAAGATATGGTGAATGTGAAGGGTATCGGCCCGAAGTCTCTGGAAAAAATGCGGCCCTACCTGAGCGTTAAGGGCGAAACCACGCTGAAAAAAGGCTGAGACCGGCTGCCATCAGAGTGAAAAGGCCTGCGGCGTGCCTGCCGCAGGCCTTTTGTGCTCATGCCCGGGCGCTTTGCGCAAGTGAAAGGCGTTCATGCTTTAAAACTATTCTGAGCAACCCGGTCTGCGGGGCAGCGACTGGTTCTGCCGCCGGCGCTCCTCTATTTCCCGTGTTCGAAGTGTATCCTTATACAAAGCAAAGCGGTTGGCCTGCTCAACCGGAAGCTGTGCATCAGAATTACCCTCCCAGCGGCGGCACAGATACAGGGGCTCATAGATGCGGCCTACGCGGTAGTCGCGCGAAATGCGCAGGGCAACCGCGTAGTCTTCGCCGTAGCTGACATCCGGAAACGGGTGCAGCCGCAGGAGCTCTGTGGCAAACGCGCGCGGCGCACCGATGCCCTGCACGCGCAGCAGATTGTTGCGCCCGTTTTCAGGAGTCCATTCGCGATGATCGACAATGCCGGGTGGAATCTCTTCAAGCGCAAAATTAACAAGTCGATAACTGCCGACCGCCATGCCGCAGCCCTGCTGCAGAAGCTCAATCATGCGCACAAGCGTGTCCTCTCCGGCATACAGGTCGTCGGAATCGAGCTGACAGACAAAGCGGCCGCAGTGCTCTGCCTGTACGGCCGCGTTCCAGCAGCCTCCGATGCCAAGTCCTGTGACCGGCGGAACGATATGCACAAGGCGGGGCTCATGTCCGGCGCGCTGCCTGATGATGTCGGTCGTACCGTCGGTTGAATGATTATCGACCACCAGCACGTTAAAGGAAAACGGGGCTGTCTGGCTGAGTGCGCTTTGAACCGCCTCGGCTATCGTGCCGCAGCGGTTGCGCACCGGGATAATAATGCTGGCCTCAACCGGCCAGCCTTCGTTGCGCGCGCTGAAGCTGCGCGCCGGCGCCCGGCACAGCGCGCCGATGCGCTCAAGATGCTCGGTCGCGGCCAATTCCATTTCATGCTGGCGCTCCCGGTTGGCCGGATCAACGTAGGCAAAGTGGGCCTGCCCCTGCTGCCCGGCTGCCACGCAGCCGATTGGCTCGGCCACATGCCGTATGGAACCAACGCAGGATGCTTTCAGGCGCAGTTCATACAACCCCGCGCAGGTGCTGTTGCTCAAGGCGCCCTGCGCGCACAGAGCCCGTTCGATTTTTTCGCGGCAATAGAGCTGCAGCGGGCCGAAAAAAAAATCGTCGCGGATGCTGCCGAGCTGACAGGGGATGAGCGGGTGGACCCGGCTGCGGCTGCTGTCAAAAAAATCGAAATACAGCATTGCTGCGTCCGGGTGTGCGGCTGCCGTGTTCACCAGTGCCAGCAGCTCAGACTCCTCAAGCTCAATCCTGGGCTCGGTTATAACCAGCAGCAACGGGGCCCGGCTGAGCGCAAGCGCGCTTTCCAGATCCCTGCCTCCGGGGGGAAATCCGCCCTCCATCGCAGTAATACGTGAATCGCGGCACAGGCAGGCTGCCGGCTGCATCAAAATAACCGAATCGAGAAGCGGACTGTCTGCAAGCCGGGCGCACAGAGAGGCGGTCGGGGTATCAGGAGACAGAACAAGGGCGCTGAGCGGCTTCATATCTGCGGTATACGGCCTCCATTCGGGAACGTTTGTGGTAGTGTATAGATTAAGTCAAAGCATTGTCAACCGCTGTTTTCGGGCGCGGGGGATCTGCTGCAGATGTCTGTAGTTGTGCGCCATAAAAACTTGTTCTTTTTGCCGAAATTCATGATATATTTTTTACTGGATTCCAGATATGACAGGAGAACGCCGGATGAATGATTTGACGCATTTTGATGAATCAGGTCGCTCACGCATGGTTGATGTAAGCGATAAGAGTCCGACCCTGCGAGTGGCAACGGCCACCGGCACTGTATCCATGCAGCCGGAAACATTTGAACGCATTATGAGCGGCCGGATACGCAAGGGCGATGTCCTTGCTGTTGCGCAGGTTGCCGGCATTATGGCGGCCAAAAAAACAGGCGCCATTATCCCGATGTGCCATCCGCTTAACCTTACATCGGTCACCATGCAGTTTTTTCCGCGCCCCGGGCACAACCAGATTGAAGTTCAGGCTACGGCCAAAATCATTGACCGCACCGGCGTTGAGATGGAGGCTCTTATGGCTGTGACAGCTGCATGCCTGACAATATATGACATGTGTAAGGCAATTGACCGGTCCATGAGCATTTCCGATATGCGCCTGCTGAAAAAAAGCGGCGGCAAAAGCGGTACGTATGCGTATACCGGGCAGCCCGAATAAAAATGAAGCGTTGAGGATGTCGTAAAAAGTCTGACATGGCTCGTTGCCGGGCGGGTTCTAAATAATTTTGCAGGCGATTCTTTCAATCGGACGTTTAACGAGCGCGAGTATGGCAAGCTTTAAAAACGTATTTTATTCTGTTTCGGGTTATGCTATAATGTACTGCTTTTGCAGGATACTTTTTTGCACGGAGGACAGATACCCGTGAACAAATCACAACTGGAGTTCTTCAGAAAGCTGCTTGAGCAGCGCAGGGCAGCGCTGGAAAACGGAGCGGCCGATACGGTAGTGGAAATGACCGATGATGATGAAACATTTCCCGATCCCAATGACCGCGCCACGCTTGAATCGGACCGCAATTTCACGCTGCGCATCCGCGACCGCGAGCGCAAGCTTATCTCAAAAATCGACAAAGCCATGCAGCGCATTGAAGACGGCTCGTTCGGTATCTGCGAGGAATGCGGGTGTGAAATCAGCACCCGGCGGCTTGAGGCGCGCCCGGTAACCACGCTGTGCATTGAGTGCAAGGAAGAGCAGGAGCGCAAAGAAAAGGCCCGTAAGGCATAGCGCTCCGGTCAGGTCCGCCTGATTGTTCAACCGTTACGCAGCACCACTCTGCCGGGGCGCTCAGCATGAAAAAAGTTTATTTCCTTTTCTGCATCCACAACCATCAGCCCGTCGGCAATTTCGATTATCTCTTTCAGGAAGCATTTTCAAAAGCCTACCTCCCTTTGCTGGAGCACCTTGAGCGCCACCCGGGCGTCAGGGTCTGCCTGCATTATTCGGGCACCCTGCTGGAGTGGATGGCTTCGCGCGCTCCGGCTATGCTGGAGCGGCTGCGCGTGCTTATCGGCCGCAATCAGGTCGAACTGCTGAGCGGCGGTTTTTACGAGCCTGTTTTCATGGCTCTGCGCGACGGCGACATCACCGGCCAGATCGCCATGATGAATGCCTTTCTCGAAAAGCATCTGGGCCGCCGTCCCCGGGGAATCTGGCTGGCCGAGCGCGTCTGGGATCCGGTGCTGCCGCGCCTGATTGCCGGCGCAGGCCTTTCCTATACACTGCTCGACAGCACGCATCTGCTGCATGCCGGCATATCCCCTGAGCAAATCCACGGCTATTACATGACCGAGCGCCAGGGCAGCCCGCTGGCGGTTTTTCCGATCAACCGCCAGATGCGCTACAGCATCCCCTTCAAGCCGCCCGAGGAAACCATCGCCTATCTGCGCTATATGGCCGGAGCTGAGAATCCGATTGCGGTTACCTATGGTGATGACGGTGAAAAGTTCGGCCTGTGGCCCGGCACGGCCAAATCGGTATATGAGGACGGCTGGCTCGAGCGGTTTTTTACGGCACTGGAAGAAAACAGCGACATGATTCAGATGACCACGTTCAGCGAGTATCTGGCTGCTGCTCCGGCCACCGGCACCATTTATCTGCCGAGCCTGTCCTATGACGAGCTGATGGAGTGGGCCCTGCCGGCTGATGCGGTGATCCGCTTCGAGGACATGCTGCATGAACTTGAAGACTCGCGCATGAAGGAGCAGTACCGCTCATTCATTCACGGCGGCTGCTGGATCAACTTTCTGGTCAAGTACCCCGAGGCCAATCACATGCATAAAAAAATGCTGCGGGTCAGCGAGCGGCTGGAGCGGCTGCGGACCGGCGGTGAGCCTGAGCAGCAGGCGCTTATTGAAGAAGCGCAGCGCGAACTCTATCAGGCTCAGTGCAACTGCGCCTACTGGCACGGTATGTTCGGGGGTGTGTATCTGAATTACCTGCGCCACGCGGTCTATGAGCACCTGATCACTGCCGAGAATATGCTTGACCGGGCCTGTCCGCAGGCGCCGTGCTGCGAAAGTTTCGATTTCAAGTGCGACGGAACCCGGATGATCGGGTGCAGCAGCCCGAACCTGAACGCGCTGTTTGCGCCGGATGAGGGCGGTACGCTGGTGGAGCTTGATGTCAGACCGCGAGCGTTTAACATTTCCAACACGCTCAGCCGCCGCATGGAGAGCTATCACCGTTTTCTCAAGCGCGACCATGGCAGCGGCAGCCGCCTTTCCTCGGCACATTCAATGGCGGGGCCTGTTTCCGCTGAAACCATCGAAGCCCTGCAGCCAAAAATTGCCTATGACTGGTACCGTCGCTACAGCTTTATCGACCATTTTCTGGGTGCAACGACCACGCTTGACAATTTTTCGCAGTCTCAGTATCCCGAACTGGGCAATTTTATTCAGGCTCCGTATACAGTCGAGCAGACAGGCTGTGACGTGGCCGGAGTCGGTGCATGCATCGTTGCGCTGCGGCGCGACGGCTCAATCATGCACGATGCCTTTGAGTACCCGGTGCGTCTTACGAAATGTTTTGCCATGGATTACCGCGAGATGTTTCTGGATGTTTCCTACACGCTGCACAACATGTCGGGCCGGGCCCTTGACCTGTGGTTCGGAACCGAACTCAATGTCTCACTGCTGGCCGGTGATGACCGTTTGCGCTATTACCGCTTTGCCGGGTTCCCTGATCGCGAACTAATGATGAGCACCCGGGCCGCGTTCGGCAATATTGACGCTTTCAGCATGGTTGATGAGTGGAGCGGTATGGAAGTGCGTTTGAGCGCGCAGCCCGCAACCGGTGTGTGGGTGCTGCCGCTTGAAACAGTTTCACGGTCGGAAAAAGGTTTCGAGTGCAGCTACCAGCATTCGACCCTTCTGCTGCATCGCAAGCTGCGCCTTGAGCCGAATGCGGTCTGTGCGCAGTCGTTTCGGCTGGCCGTGTCCCTGTTTACCGGCACAAAAGAAACGGTTTGAAAAAACAGTAATAATTTACTACAACCAGACATATCCGCGTTCGCACTGGCGCACTGCAGAATGCAGTAACACTGTGCCGCATGCCGGGCTGGTACCATGGCAGCTGTGCTGGCTGTTCATGCGTGGAGGAGGTTACTTCGTGTCAGAGCTTCGCAAAGATCCTGTGATCGGCCGCTGGGTCATCATATCAACCGAGCGCGCCAAGCGCCCCTCGGACCTGAAGGTTGAGCCTGCCCGGCCGCGCGGCGGATTCTGCCCGCTGTGCCCGGGCAATGAGGATAAAACCCCGCCGGAAGTTTTTTCCATTGCCGATGAGCGCTCAGGCGGCCGCGGGTGGGCCGTGCGGGTCGTGCCGAATAAATTTCCAGCCCTGTCGATTGAAGGCAGCCTTCAGAAGCGCGCTGAAGGCATGTACGACATTATGAACGGCGTGGGCGCTCACGAGGTCATAATCGAGACGCCCGACCATGCGGCTACTTTTTCAAGCATGCCGGTCGCCGCAATCACCAATATTCTGCTTACCTTTAAAAACCGCCTGACCGCGCTCAAGCAGGACAGTCGCCTGCACTACATCTCCGTGTTTAAAAACTGCGGCGAGGCGGCCGGGGCGACCCTTGAGCACCCGCACTCCCAGCTTATCGCTTTGCCGGTTATTCCGCGGCGTGTTCTTGAAAAGCTTGACGGTGCGCAGGCCTATTTCAACTACAAGCGCAATTGCGTGTTTTGCGACATTATCAATCAGGAGACGGCCGACGGCCGACGGCTTGTCGTGAGCAATGATCATTTTATCGCTTTTGAGCCCTTTGCTCCGCGTTTCCCCTTTGAAACACATATCCTGCCCCGCGCGCATCTGGCAGCATTTGAGGAAACGCCTGCTGAGCTGATGAGTGCGTTAGCCGGCGTCATGAGCACTGTTTTCAAAAAGCTCAATGCAGCGCTCGGATTTCCGCCGTTTAATTTCATGCTGCACACAGCGCCGTTCAACAAGGATGTCGGGGAATTTTATCACTGGCATCTTGAGATCATACCGCGGCTTACAAAAGTGGCCGGGTTTGAGTGGGGCTCGGGCTTTTATATCAATCCCACGCCGCCCGAGCAGGCCGCGCAGTATCTGCGCGACATTGAGTCCGGGAGGTAGCAGTCTTACGCTCGCATGCCGGGCCGGTGCCGGCGCTTTGCCACAGCACGGAAAGGGGGAAGGGGTATGGCAACCATACTGTTTGCCGATGATGAGGAGAGCATCCGTTTTTTGTACCGCGAGGAGTTTGAAGAAGCTGGTTACAAAGTCGAGCTGGCAGCCAATGGCGATGAAGCGCTGGAAAAATTTATTGCAGCCAATCCGGATCTGCTGGTGGTCGACATAAAGATGCCGGGTATGGACGGCATTGAGCTCGTACGCCGCGTGCGCGAGCTCAATGCCGTGGTGCCGGTTATTCTGTGCACGGCTTACGGTGAATACCGGCAGAATCTCGAGACGTGGGCCTCGGATGAGTATATTGTCAAATCGGCTAATCTTGATGGCCTGTTTGCAAAGGTCGCCGAGCTGCTTGAGCGGTGCTCTGTCCGCTGAAACCTCTCATATATCCCGGCGCTGAAAGGGACGGCCCTGCATTTTCATGAACCGTGATACGATTATAAATCTACTCGTAGAGTATAAGCAGCAGCGCATGCTGCGCTGCCTTGAGCTGCTTGATCCGTTCGCACAGGATGCCCTGCTGCGTGAACTTTCGGCGCTTGATTTTCGGGAAATCGCGTCGCTTTATCACAACTATAAGTATGCCGCCGGCCAGACTGAAAAGATATTCCAGGAAGCTGAGCTCGTGAGTCCGGGCAGCGCGGCCTGCCCCAGCGCCGAGTGCGCCCGGCTGGAAGGGCTCGGCCGCCAGGCCCTTCAGGACGGGCGCGTGGCCCTGTACCTGGTCGCTGGCGGGCAGGGATCACGCCTTGGTTTTGACGGGCCCAAGGGATGCTTTCCGGTCTCGCCCCTGAAGTCCAAAACCCTGTTCCAGCTGTTTGCCGAGCAGGTGCTGGCCCTGCAGCAGCGCTATGGCGTGCGCCTGCCGTGGTATATCCTCACCTCTCAGGAGAACAATCCGGCGACCCTGGATTTTTTCAAAGATCACGATTTCTTCGGCCTGCACACCGAAGATGTACGCTGCATCGTCCAGAACCAGATTCCTTCGCTCGGTTTGGACGGGCAGCTGCTGGTAGGGAAAGACAGCCTGCTTTTCAAAAATCCGAACGGCCACGGCGGATCGCTGTATGCCCTTCAGGACAGCGGAGCTCTGGCTGACATGTCCGCTCGAGGCATTGATGAAATATTTTTTTTCCAGGTCGACAATCCCCTTGTAAAAATCGCTGATCCGCTTTTTCTGGGCGCGCATATTGATCGCAGGGCCCAGATGTCAACCAAGGTCGTGCGCAAGACCGACCCCGGCGAAAAGGTCGGCATAATCGGCCGTGTAAACGGGCGGCTGGGCTGTATCGAGTACAGCGAGCTCACCCCGGAGCAGACCGCTGAAAAACTGCCCGATGGATCGCTGCGCTTCAAGAGCGCCAACATCGCCGTGCACATGCTCAGCCGCGCTTTTGTGGAAAAGCTTGTCAGCCGCGCGGATTTTCACCTGCCGTATCACAGCGCGGTCAAAAACATCACCTGCCTTGACGCCTGTGACGGCCGCCTTGTGGAGCAGAGCGTACAGGGCATCAAGTTCGAGATGTTCATTTTCGACGCACTTGGCTTTGCGGAGAGGTCCGTTACGCTGGAAGTGCCGCGCGAAGAAGAATTCTCGCCGGTTAAAAACGCTGACAGCGCCGACTCGCCGGAGAGCGCTCAGGCCGCCATGCTTGCGCGTTCCCGCTCATGGCTTGCCCGGGCCCTGCCCGGACGCGACATCCCCGAAGATCTTCAGGCCGAAATCAGCCCGCTTTTCGCGCTTGACGAGCAGGACCTGGCTGACAAAATAAACCCCGATAGTGAACTCGCATCGCCCCTGTACCTCGGCTGATTGAGGGCGGGAGAAGCGGAGTACCGTTCAAGCCTGCGAAAGTACGTGCAGCAGTGCTTTGCCCGGCGGGCCTGCCCCCGCAACACAGGCACCTGTGTCGGGGGGCATAAAAAAACCCCGGCGATAAATGGCATCACCGGGGCATACAGCTTCATTATCTGTGCGCGCTGGCGCACGGGTTGATCTAAATCAGTTTTCGTACCTGCGGGTTTTGACGCGCGCGGCTTTTCCGCGCAGATTGCGCAGATAGTACAGACGCGCGCGGCGTACCTTGCCGGGCTGCACCATCTCAATCCTGTCGATGGCCGGGGAGTGCAGCGGAAACACGCGCTCAACCCCTACGCCATAGGAAACCTTACGAACCGTAAACGATGATTTCAGTCCGCTGTTATGACGTCCGATCACAACTCCCTGAAAGACCTGGATACGGTCTTTTTCCCCTTCGCTGATCTTGACATGCACTTTCACCGTATCGCCGGCCCGAAACTGCGGAATATCTATCCGCATCTGTTCTCTTTCCAACCTGTCAATCGTATTCATTTCCTTCTACTCCATTTCTTGCCTGTGTTTGTAGTTCAACAGGATCTTCCTGTCTTCATCGCTCAAGTCCGCGCTGTTTAAAAGATCCGGCCGTCTCGCTGCGGTCCGCGAAAGTGCGGCTGCGCGGCGCCACTGCTCTATTTTTTTGTGATCGCCCGACAGCAGCACCTCCGGTACTCCTGCACCGCGAAACTCCGGCGGTCTGGTGTACTGCGGATATTTCAGCAACCCGTTTGCGAGGCTGTCGCCGGTAACGCTGTCCTGATCGCCGACAACGCCAGGCACCTGGCGCGACACGGCATCCACGATCACCATTGCCGCCAGCTCACCGCCGGTCACTACAT
Source organism: Deltaproteobacteria bacterium (assembly GCA_016875025.1). Lineage (GTDB taxonomy): Bacteria > Desulfobacterota > WTBG01 > CAIYCZ01 > CAIRTM01 > CAIRTM01. The sequence continues at coordinate 11,331 of VGSH01000012.1, read as the reverse complement.
AATCACCGAGCGAAAGCTCCTCATCAACATAGTCAAGCACGCGCTCGTCAAAACCCTCGTAGCGCCCGCAGACAATCACTATCTGGTCAAAGCGGCTCAGCCGGCAGGCCGTGGCCTGCGTAAATTTTTCTCCCTGCGGAGAGGTCAGCAGCGTCCGCGTTGTTCCGGTTGCCGACCGGATTGCCTCTATCGCGGCAACCAGCGGTTCAACTTTGAGCACCATGCCGGCGCCCCCGCCGTACGGAGTATCGTCCGCAGTGCGGTGCCGGTCGAAGGTATATTCTCTCAGGTCGTGCAGGCCGACAGAAATCAGTCCGGCCTGCCGGGCCTTGTATAAAATGCTTTCCTGCAGCGGCGAATCAAACATCCGCGGAAACAGGGTTATGATGTCAAAGCGCACCATCACGCAGCAAAACAGCCTGGAGCCGTTTCGGGCCGCACCCGGTGCAGCCTGCGGGCCCGGATATTATTCAACTATTTCAAGCACCGCGCGTTTTTTATGCTTGGCAGACGCGGCTGAAAGAATCGTCCTTATCGACTGGGCGGTACGGCCGTGTTTGCCGATAATCTTGCCCAGGTCCTCCTTGGCGACACGCAGCTCAATCACCGATGTCTGCTCTCCTTCTACCTCGCCCACCACAACGTCATCCGGGTTATCAACAAGCGCCTGCGCAATATACCTGACTAAGTCTTTCATGGTAGCCTCCATAGCCGTTAGTAACCACGTTTTTCACGCGAATTAACCTGAAGGAGAGCTCTGCTACTGCCTGTCTATGCCTTATATACACCCTGTTTGCGCAGCAGCTGTCCGGCTGTCTGCGTGGGATTGGCGCCTTTTTGAAGCCAGTCCAGGGCACGTTCCCTGTTGATAGTGATTTGCGCCGGATCAGTGCACGGATTATACGTGCCCAGCACTTCAATAAATTTTCCGTCGCGCGGAGATGTTTCATTCGCAACGACAATACGGTAGAAGGGGCTCTTCTTTTTGCCGCCGCGTGCAAGTCTGATTTTTACTGCCATTGCCTGTTCAATCCTCCGTTGTGGTTGTGATCTCCCGGCGGGCCATTTCAGTAGCCGGGCCTGTAAACTCCTTTTTTCCAAAAGGGTTAGTTTATATGTATTTGTAACTCCTTGTCAAGTTAAAATCAGCCCCAAATGCCTTGAAAAGGCGCAGGCGCTGTGGTACTCATTCTTAGAATATAAATAATACTGTTTTTATATAAAAAAGAACCAGCAATGACAATTAAAACTTTCCGGCTGCAGGTAGCAACAACCGCCGGTACCGACCTTATCAATATTACACCGCAGGTTGAACGGGCTGCCGCATCTCTGGGCGATGGTGCGCTGCTGCTGTTTGTTGCCGGTTCAACCGCCGCATTGACCACCATCGAGTATGAAAGCGGGGCAGTGGCGGACCTGCGAGCGGCCCTTGAGCGCCTGGCGCCGCGCGACATGGTTTACGCGCATGACAGGCGTTGGGAAGACGGCAACGGATACTCCCATGTGCGCGCCGCGCTGCTGGGGCCGTCGCTGACCATTCCGATCCAGGGCGGCAAACTGCTGCTGGGCACCTGGCAGCAGATCATTGTCTGTGATTTCGACAATCGCCCGCGCACCCGGGAAATCATCGTTCAGCTGCTTCCGGCCTGACCGCCGACCTCCGCCTGCACAAAAAACCCGGATGCAATTTTTTATGTTCATCTGCGCAGGATTGGCATATACTTACCGGATACCACTACAAACTCTGTTAAACCCGTAATCGGATCCTGATTATTGTATATGAGCGCTACAGTCGGAGACCAGACAGGCGGATATGCCGACAGCCTGCAGTTTGATGATATCGGCATTGTCAAGATACTGTGCGGCGAGCATGACTGCAACCTGAAAACCATCGCCCGGGAGCTGGGTGTCTTGCTGCGGGCGCGCGGCACCCATATTATGATCAAGGGCGACGGCGACAGGGCGAACGCAGCGCGCTCGTTCCTGCAGGACCTGTATTTCCTGATTGAATCCGGTTTCCGGATGCAGCATTCCGATGTGATCCACGCGCTTAAAATCATTGCCCATGATGAATCCGTGCACTTGAAAGACGTGTTTCTGGACACGGTTGTGCTCTCCTCGCGGGGCCGCACTGTAACGCCGAAAAGCCTTGCGCAAAAGCTCTACGTCGAGGCGATCCGCACGCATGATATCGTGTTCGGCATCGGGCCTGCAGGCACCGGCAAAACCTATCTGGCCATGGCAATGGCCGTGGCGGCGTTTCTGCAGAAAAAGGTCGACCGCATCATACTGACCCGCCCCGCGGTCGAGGCCGGCGAAAAGCTCGGCTTTCTGCCCGGCGACCTGGCTGAAAAAATAAATCCCTACCTGCGTCCGCTCTATGACGCGCTGCACGACATCATGGAAATGTCGAAAGTATCCGAGATGCTGCAGCAGGGCATCATCGAAGTGGCGCCGCTGGCCTTCATGCGCGGCCGCACGCTCAACGACTCATTCGTGATTCTGGACGAGGCCCAGAACACGACCCCGGAGCAGATGAAAATGTTTCTCACGCGCATCGGGTTTCATTCGCGCGCAATCATCACCGGCGATATCACGCAGGCCGATCTGCCGCCCGGCGCCCTGTCCGGGCTCGTGCAGGCGCGCACCCTGCTCGCCCGGGTGCCGGGCATACAATTCTGCTATTTCTCCAGCCGCGACGTGGTGCGCCATCCCCTGGTTGAAAAAATTATTCGGGCCTATGAGGCCGCTGCCGGCGGGGAAACGGACGTATGAAAATCAACGCGCTGAAAACGCTTCTGCGGCCTCCGAAGAAGGCGCGGCAGTCAAAAATTGAGGAGCCCCCGGTCCGGTTCCGATTGTTTGAAGGCCTCGAGTCCCCAAATCTGAAAATTATTCTCTGGGCTTTTCTGGCCCTGATCATGGCGGCTTTGATTACGCCGCGCCTGATTGTGCCCGGCTCTAACTATCAGGTCGATGATATTGCCGTTCATACCGTCTACGCGCCGCGGGATTTTTCCGTCGAGGATCAAAAGGCGACCGACATCAGGCGCGAGGAGCGCGTGCAGTCGGTGCGCGCGGTCTATGATTTTAATTCCCGCTTCGACGCAGAAGTCGAAGATCGCATCAGCCGTGCATTTGCGGCTGCGCGCGATCTGATCGCCGGTCCGGGATACGATGAAAACCAACACGCTCAGGCACGCACCCTGTTCCAGAGTCAGCTGAAAATTAAGGTTGAGGAGGACGATTTCAATCTGCTGCTCGAGCGCGAGTTCAAAAACGAAATTGAAGACTATCTGCTTGATCTGGTCAGGCCCTTTGCGCAGCGCGAAATCGTGCCGTCAAAGGCCCAGCTGTTCAAAGAGCGCAGCCGCGGCATCGTGCTGCGCAATATGTATACGCAGGATGAAATTATTCTCGATGATTTCGCCCCGTTTATTGATTTAAAGGAAGCCGAAATGCTGGTGCGGCGCGAAGCCCGCCAGCAGCTCCGGAACGTGCGGGCTGACGTGAGCCGCGTTATCATAAATCTGGCCCTGAAACTCATTGCGCCGACCATAACGCCCAACAGCCTTGAAACCAGCGCACGGCGCACCACAGCGCTTCAGGCGGTAAGCCCGCTGTACTATAATGTTAAAAAGGGCGAGGCAATTATCCAGGCGGGTTCAAAAATCAATGAAGCGGCCCTGGTGAAACTGCAGGCGCTTTCGGCAATGAAGGACCGCCGCAGCATGCTCTGGGTGTTAACCGGAAACTTCATGCTGTCGCTGTTTGCGCTCTACGCGCTGTATCGCTTTTCAAGTGCGGCCCGTGTGCGCGGACTGCCGGGCCTGCTGTCGGCACGCGATTTGAGCTTTATTTTCGTCATACTGGTTGCCACCTTTGTTGTCATCAAAATCTGTATCGCCCTTATCCGGGGGCTTGAGCAGGGGCCGCTCGCCATTGCGCCTGAAAGCTACCTCTATGGTCTGCCGTTTGCCTTTGCCGCGATCGTAATCAGCGTTGTGCTCTCCCCGCGCATTGCGACCCTGAGTTCCGTAATTGTCGCCATGTTCGTATGCCTTGCGCTTGACAGCCGGTTTTCATTTTTCATATACAGCTTTCTGGGCTCCATTATCGCCGCCCAGGAGGTTTCCCGCACCCGCGAGCGAAAAAACATTATCCGTGCCGGCCTTGTCGCCGGTGGCGCGAATGTCGTGCTGGTTGTGGCCCTGAGCCTTATCAACGATACCCTTTTTACGCCCGGGGCCGCCGTGAGCCTCGGCATGGCTGTGCTGGGCGGTGTGCTTGCGGCCGTACTTGCCATCGGAATTATTCCCATCATTGAAATGGCCTTTAATTACACGACCGACATCAAGCTGCTCGAGCTGGCCGACCTTAACCAGCCCGTGCTGCGCCAGCTCCTGATCAACGCGCCCGGCACCTATCATCACAGCATTCTGGTCGGCATCATGTCCGAGGCGGCGGCCGAATCAGTTCAGGCCAACCCGCTGCTGGCCCGCGTCGCCTCCTATTACCACGACATCGGCAAAATTAAGATGGCGCAGTACTTCATTGAAAATCAAAGCAACGGAGAAAACCGGCACGACAAGCTGCAGCCCAGTATGAGCAGTCTCATTATTGCCAAGCATGTCCGGGACGGTGCTGATCTCGCCCGGCAGTACCGCCTGGGCAAGCCCATTATCGACATCATTCTGCAGCATCACGGCACGTCCTGCATGAACTATTTTTACCAGAAGGCCCGGGAATTAAGCGACCCGGAGCAGCCGGTCAGCGACAAGGATTTTCGCTATCCGGGGCCGAAGCCGCAGACCAAGGAGGCTGGCATCGTCATGCTGGCCGACGCTGTCGAGGCCACGTCAAAGACCCTGACCGAACCGACAGCTGCCCGTATTCAGGGCATGGTCCAGCGCATCATCAACAATATTTTTGTGGACGGCCAGCTTGATGAATGCGAACTCACGCTCAAGGAACTGCATTTAATTGCATTGAGCTTTAACAGAATTCTGACCGGTATCTTTCATTCCCGGATTGATTATCCGGCGAAGCCTGAAAAGGAAACCAATGGCAAAAGTTCAGATAAAAAACCGGCAAAAGACGGCGATCGACCGGGTGCTGCTCCGGCGGACAGTGAACCTGATCTTGGCAAGCGCATTGGAATCAGCAAAACCCGAGGTAAGTATCCTGCTGCTTGACGATCCCGGCATTGCAGCCCTGAATGGACAGTATCGCGGCAAGCCCCGGCCCACCGATGTGCTGTCCTTCCCGCTCTATACCGCAGAAGAGCTGGCCGGTCTGCAGCCCGATGTGCTGGGTGATGTGGTCATATCCGTTGAAACAGCGGCGCGCCAGGCGGCGCGCGCCGGATGTGCGCTGTGGGAGGAAATGACCCGCCTGCTCATTCATGGCATTTTGCACCTGCTGGGCTTTGATCATGAGAACGATGCGGCCGCGGCGCGCGCCATGCGCACGCTTGAGCGCAGGATTCTGAAAGCCGTTCTGGCTGACAGTCGCATTACCGCCGCACTGCAGCAGGGCTGAAAGGCAGCGGCACTTCGCGAGAACATTTTACCTTCCGGGGTGTGACATGAGGGATGCGCAAATATCCTGTTGACCAGCGCCTGCACATAATTTATACTTTAAAGTGTAAACTTAAGCTTCAGGAGGCCAGCCATGAACACAACCGCAAAAGACCTGAGATTTAACGCAAAATGCGTTCTTGAAACCGTCAGCAGGGGCGAGGAGGTTGTTATAACCTTTCGCGGGAAGCCATGCGCAAAAATTGTCCCGTACGAAAAACAAAGCCGGGACAAAACAAAAAAAAATGAGCTGTTTGGAATATGGAAGAATAATGATACGGTCGGAAACGTTAATGCCTATGTGAAGAGCCTGCGAAAAGGGAGATCGTAAATGCTTATCGATACCGATGTACTCATCTGGTACATGAGGGGCAACAACAGCGCCTGCAGAATCCTTGAAAAGACAGAAAACTTTTGCATCTCCGTTGTTACCTATATGGAACTGGTACAGGGCATGCGCAATAAAGGTGAGCTGAATTGTCTGCGCAGAGCACTGAGCGCATGGAACTCCAAGATCCTCTATATTACGGAAGACATCTCTTCTAAAGCCATGTTTTTTGTTGAGCAGCATTTTCTCAGCCACTCCATTCAGCTTGCGGATGCGCTCATATCAGCCACAGCGATTTCGCACGGACTTCCGATCGTGACCGGCAATGACAGGCACTACAGAATTTTAAAAGACCTGCACATCAAGAAGTTTCGCCCGTAACGCAAGAGCATTTTTCTGTATAGCATCGTGAACTTCGAGCACATTAGGGTACAGGCTTATTACGGCTACAAGGCAAACGAACGCCCGGAGTCCTTCAGCTTCAGGGGCAGGCAGTATCGTGTTGTTGAGATAGCCGACAGATGGTATGAGGGCGGCTACGGTCCTGTGCAGCTTGATTACTTCAAGGTCATCGCCGACGACGGACAGGAATATATTCTGCGGTACAACGGCCTGTTCGACGCTTGGTCAATGCTAACTGACGACGCAGAGCCCCGGTGATTCGGGCAACCGGAGCATTTCCCTTTTTTCTGCAGCTTTTTTCAAAAGAAGATGCAAACCCGTTCGCGGTGAGTTTGTCGAACCATGCACGGGTTTCAGCGTCACATACGGTGTCCGTTCAACCCTTCGACAGGCTCAGGGCGAACGGACGGTGTTGTATCGCAGGTTATAGTATTTAGATAAGTGTTCTAAACGCTCTGAAACAGCTCTTGCAAATACTGTTTATTCTCATCAATAAACAATACATGGTTCGCTTTAAAGTCTTCGCGTTTGGCGTCCCGATTGCCCCAGGACTTAACCAGATCGCGATAGCCGCTGACGGACAGAATATACGCATCAAGTTTTAAGCTCAGATCAAGCTTCGAGCTTTTAAGTTTCTCCTGCGCCGAGGAATTGATTTCCTGAATAATTTCCGTGCAAAACACAATTTTATCATCCTTGAAATTGCCCATCATGCGTATGCCCTTGGGATCAAGGAAGAAAATCGTCTGTTTTTTGCCCTCAACAACCCACAGTATAAAATCAGGGTAGAAGGATGAACTCTCTATAAAGAACCCTACGCCGCGCTGGGTAAGATTTCGCAAAACGAAAACTTCCTTGCCCTGCATGGAATCAGCAGCAGACTTGAGATACTGCCGCAAATGAATTAAAAAATTCGTTTCGCCCTCATTGAGTTTTACCGGCACGGTTTTGATTTCCTGAAATTTTGAGCCCTTCTTCCAGACTGCTATCGGCGAGTAGAGGTGCTTGTCAAAATGCAGGGTCGGTATATGCTCAACATCGCGGATATAAAATTTTTCAATATCCGCCTGAAGTTCATCAATAATGTCTGCATACTGCTTTGAAATTCGCACAACCATTTTTCGGTTGGCCGGAAAAATATCATGCTTCTCCGTGAGCATTTCAATGCTCAGGTTTTTGGTTAAATAGTCCTTTTCTTTATCTGAATAAAATTTGGTAATGTAATCTTTCACTACGGATGCCGCTATATCCTGAATTTTTCCATCAAGGGCATCCCGCAAACCGAACTGCCCCTTATAGCTGAAAATCCCGTAGGCGTCAGATGCTATAATTTTCTCCACAACATCTTTTGAAATCAGAAGATTAGCAAAGCCGCGCACCAGTTTATACCGGTTGCACTCAACGAGCAGGGCATTGAAATCAATGTAGGCCTGATATATTTTCAAGAAATTAACGGTATAGTCATCAAGTTGCTCGGCAAACTGGGCGTTAAAGCCACCTATTGCCGTGCTGATCCTGGGCCGAAGGTCTATCACGATGCGTTTAAGTATGCGCTCGCTGCATTCAAGCACAACGGGGTAGTCTTTAAAATTGTACTCGTCACTTTTCTTAAAGGTGAGCACCTTATTTTCCCATTGCGCTTTATTGTTGGCCCGAACATCGAGGCAGAACTCCCGGTAATCCGGAGTTTCCTTCTCAATATGCTTGAGAAAATTGCTCATGTACGAGGCATTCAGCCCAAAAATCGAAATGGTCTGCAAAGCCCGTATATAGTACGGGGCGGCCACGTTTTCGCGTTTTAAAGACAGTTCCCTGCCTTTCAGGCGCACGCCGCGACCAAAGAGCTGAATAATCTGCGGGCCTTCGCTTTTGCCCATATTCATCAGCCCCATGCTCGACACCCGCCATGAATTCCAGCCCTCGATGAATTTTTTAGAGCCGATAAGGATATTAACCTGCGAGGTTGAAGCAGCAATATCTTGAAACAGCGAGCCCGTAAAGCTGTCATCCTGCACGGAGATAGTTCCGCTGAGGTCTTCTTCCAGTTTCTTTACATATTTGCCCACATCGCCGATATTGATAACCGCAAAATACTGCCCGCCCGTATGCGTTCTGAGCCCTATTTCCCCTTCGCCCTGTTTGATCTGCAGTGCTTCAATATTGCCAACTCCATGAAACACGCGCTCCAGCACCTCGGAAGCCGCAGGGTAATGCTGCCGCAGATATTCAAACCTGCTTCCAAAAATATCAAGCCCGGCGGCATTGATGAGATTGGCTTTATTGTGCAAAATTTTATCAATATCTTTCTGCAGCGCAGCCGGGTCAGCAAGGATCTCCTGAAAAAACCTCACCACCATGGTTACATCCGACACATTCTGTTTGTCGGTCTGCGTAAGGCTTGAGCCACCGCCGATAACCTTGCTGCCCACAAACACCCACAGCGGCTTTTCAATGTTATAGGCGCGCAGTTCATATTTGTACTGTTCAAAAAGCACAAGCTGCTCATAGAAGCCAAGCAGGCTTGCGGTCAGCAGCAGGCGCGTCTGCTCATCGCTGTACTCGTTGGCCTCAACATTAAAAACGGTGAAGTCTTTCCCGTAGCCGTCAGCATAAAAATGCCGGTATGAATAATCAAAAATAATCGCCTTGCCGTATTCATTCAGCAAGTCCCGTGATCCGCCGTTTATAATCTGGCCGAAGGTTGCCGAGTATTCAAATGTGAAAGATTTCTCGCCGCGCGTTAAATGCTCGCGCAAGGTTTTCCAGGTTTTTTCTTCGGAGCGCTGCCCTTTGTGGCCTTCATCAATAAAAACAAGATTTCGTGATTCCGCAAAGTAGTCAACATCAACGCTTACGCCTTCGCCTTCCTTTTCTTTTACCAGTTTGGTTATTTCAATAATCAGTATTTCTCCGTCGCGGGTCTTCAGGCTTTCCTCGCTGCCGGAATACAGCTTGGCATCAATGCCGCTGGCTATAAGCTCATCATAGTGCTGACGGCTCAGGCCTTCATTGGGCGTAATCAGCAGTATATTTTCCCAATCCCGAAAATACTTGGTTATCTGCCAGTAATTGCAGTGCATGATCAGGGTTTTGCCGCTGCCGGTGGCCATCCAGTAGGCAAGCTTTTTCAAATCGCTTTCAGCATAATCCTCAAGCGATCTGAAATCCGCATGTGTATTTTTAAAGGCATTCAGAGCCGCAAGCAACTGAGCGGCATTTTCGCTCAGCCGGTCAAAATAATATTCGGAAAAAAGCAGAGAAAAAAACTGATAGTACTTGAAAGTCAAGAAGGGTTCGGCCCGGTGTGTGCGCAATCGGCCTTCATAGTCCCGTATGGCCTGGTCATAGGCAAGCAGCGCGCGGTCATCAATGCTTTTTTGCGCTCCCAGCAAGGCATTGGCAAAATAGCTTCTGCCGGTTGCGTCATAGCCGGGCTGCTTGGCGCTGAATTCGTCTATGAGTTTTTCAAAATTATCATAGCCGAACTGCCGGAGGATATAATGGAACAGTACAAGGTTTTTGTTTAATGCCATGTTATCGACGCCCTGGCGCTTGAGAACAGCGCAAGCCAAAGAGCTGTCATACCGGCGAAAGCCGGTATCCAGATTTTTTGGCTATGATGTGTGGTCTGGACTCCGGTTTTCACCGGAGTGACTATTTTTTTATGCCTTTATCACTTATGGGATCATTTTATTTTTGAAAATTTCCTCAATGGGCTGATAGCCTTCAATATGCGCCTGACCGTTTATGTAGAGCACATCATAGGTCCAGCCCTTCAGCTCATCCCTCAAAAACTTGCCGTCAACTTCAAAGGCCGCCAGATCAAAATCTTTCACATTGCGCCACACTACCAGTATCTGTTTGTTACAGTTATTGCAGCCATACACAAACTGATAGCGCCTGCCCGCTACCTCGCGGGTTATGCACTTGTGCATATGCAGCCCGATGAGGTAGTTAAATGTTTCCACCAGGTCTACTGCCTGCTGCGTGTCATAGGTGTAGCCATCCCATACGTTGAGCTGATAATCCCATGGGTCAGCCATTTCTTCCGTATTCACCAGCGTGCGGCTGTCGCGCGTTTCAAACTCAAGAAAATATTTCGGTATGTAGTCTTTAAATTCCAGGGCCTGCTGCGCGGTTTTTTGCGGCACGGTAAAGGCGATATTCTCCAGCGCTTCTTCATACTGCTCAAGACGCTGGTACTTCAGAAAAACGCCAAGGCCGTTCATGCTGTCGCCTATAGGCTTGCCTTCTTCCCAATCAAAGCTGTAGGCGATTTTTTTGATACGCGGAAGGATAACAGAAAAGACATACAAGCCCTGTTCTATTAATATACATTTTCTCCTGCCTTGATCTCTATTATTTAAGGCCATAACTGCTTGAAATGTAGTACCCGAACCCGGAAAATAGTCTAATGCAATCCCGTTCACATCAAGCCCCATAATCGTCAGGCAATCCTCAACGGCGTAAATTGATTTTGGATATGAGAATTTTGATATGCCAAAGAGGTCTTTAAGTGCTTTAGTGCCATGTTCTGTTGCAGAATACTTTGCATCTGCCCAAAAAGTTAAAGGGGTAAAACCCTCCATGTTGGGTCTATATTTATAATAGACTTGAGGAAGACCACGGCGGGGGATTTTAGCAAGAAACTGAGTATAATCTTTCGTTACGTTCGCCTCACTCCACCGCCAATTTTTTTCAACTCCGTCATCATTGATAGGATATATTGTAATCTCATTTTTAAGAGGCTTTTCCTTGACTATCCATTCTTCCTTAAAATCATCCCATTCCATTTTCGGAATTCTAATCGCACCGCTATCGAGATCCGCATATATAGGATAATATTGTCGTTTGCCATCTTCACGATTTGAATTGGAGCCCTCTCTTCTAAAGTTTCTATACACAGCGTCTTAAATAACTGCGCATAATTTACGCAACGTTCCGTTGCTCGATTTCCACAGATCAAACTGACATGAGACGGCATGCAACAGGTCATCAAGTTGTGGGAAATAGCAATTGTGC
>VGSH01000011.1 GCA_016875025.1 Deltaproteobacteria bacterium | reverse complement strand
GCTCCTGCAATGTGCGCGAAAACTCATGTGAGCCGTCATTACGGGATACAAAAAACAGAAAGTCCGTTTTTTCGGGCTGCAGAACCGCGCGGATCGCAAGGCGGCCGGGACTGCAGATCGGGCCGGGCGGCAGGCCGTAATTGAGATAGGTGTTGTGCGGCGTGTGCTGCCTGAGATGCCTGCGGCGCAGGCGCTCTTTGAATCCGGGATCAAGCAGCAGCTGGCCGTACACCACGGTCGGGTCGCATTCAAGCCGCATGCCTTTTGTAAGCCTGTTCAGGAATACGCCTGCGATGAGAGTGCGCTCAGCGGCTTTGCCGGTTTCAGCCTCAACCAGCGAGGCCAGCGTGATGATGTCATGCTCGCTGAGGCCGGGTGCCTGCCCGGCCAACTGTATTTCTTCGGCAAATACCTGACGGTAGCGTTCAACCATTATTTTCAGGATCGATCCGGCCGTGGCTTCCTGACCGAAAAAATAGGTGTCCGGGAAAAGGTAGCCCTCCAGCGATTCAGCATCCAGGTTGAGGCTGCTGATAAAATCAGGATCGGTCATTTTTTTAAGCAGGTCTTCCTCGTCGGCCAGCCCTGTTGCGGCGATAATGCGGGCGGTTTCAAACAGGGTTCTGCCCTCGGGCACGGTAAAGGGATGCAGGCGCACCAGGCCCCGCCGCAGCCGGTCGAGAATATCCAGGGGGCTGAGTGCTGTTTTGAACTCATAGGTGCCGTATTTGATTGAGCGCGCCGCGCCCTTTATGCGCGCCAGCAGCTCAAACATCCGGGCGGATGTGGTCACATCCGAGGCGTGCAGCTGTGTGCTTACCTGGCGCATGCTGCTGCCCGGGGCAATGACCAGTATGACCGGCGCCTGCGCGCCTGTATGCGCTGTTGTTCCGAATTGGTACAGGCGCAGCGCACCCGAGGAGCTCATCGCGGTTCCAATAATCAGGACTGATACAAGCCAGTTTCGCATTGGCGGGGACGGGTATGGTTCAAAGTTCAAGGTTCAAGGTTCAAAGTTCAAGGTTAAAGCCCGCGGAACACGTCTCCCGGAAGTCCATTGCGAGCCCTTCGCTTCGCTCAGGACAGGCTCCGCGAAGCGTTTCTACGTACCTGAAAAAACGAGATCGCCGCGTCGCTTTGTGCATAGAGCTTATTGATTTAAGCGGATTTGTCAATACCAATTCGGCGCGCACGCCGCCAGTACTGATTCTGGCCCCGTGATGTACGGCCGGTTCGCGCAGGTCATTTTCCGATTGCCATTCACCCTCTGTTTTTCTATAGTCTGTTGGCCCCTGGTGCGTGAGTCCGCTGTGCCGGTGTTGAGATTTGCGCGCAAACGCCTTGAATCTATCTGCGGAGGTTGATGGACTATGGAACATGCCTGGATGAATATCCATGACGGCACGCTTGCTGAACTGCGACGACGCTATCAGCTTCTGCCGGTTGGTTTGAAGCATCCGTTCCCCGAGCGTCCCTGGCGCCTTGCGGGTCTGCTGAAATTCGACGGCGATGTATACTGTACCGGCCGGCTTGTGCGCGCGCTGTTTCTCAGGACATCGTTTTTGGGTACAGCATCGCGTTCGCTGCTGCTGTGTCCCCGGATGGAATTTAATTTCCCGGTTTTTACAAATGAGACCATTGTAATGGGACGCAGGGTTCTGTTCCTGGTTGATGTGCAGCAGGTCTTCCCAGCAGCTGAGCGTTTTTGTGAACGTCTGTTTGATGACGTGCAGGCTATCCGGTCAGGCTATGCCGACCTGCTGGCCGAGCCGGCAGCTGTCAGGGGCGAGATAGCGCGCGGTTTTTCACCTGCGGCAGTGTATGTGAAACTTTCGCCGGACCGCTATGGCCGTGCAGCGGAGCTGCTGCAGCACTACCTGCGCAGGTATCTTGACGCGCTTGACGCAGTGCAGCCCCCAGCAGATGCTCAGCTGCCAGGGGCGCGCCAGGCATTTGACGACTATGCAGACCTGGTGATCGAGCATGACCCGGCCATGCGGTTTTTAAAGCGCATGTTCGGCGCCGTTGGTGCGCGGGAGCGGGCCTATGATATGTTTTTCGGGAAATAATTATGGGCGCAGATGTCACACATGAAATCGGTCAAGACCTGCGCCGGAACCGCGCTGCCGCAGTATGATGTGTGCAGCTGATCACAAGTGGAGTTTTGGCATATTCCCATGCCGCTGTATCTACCGCTGGTTTTTGCGCACTGCTTGAACCATCTGGTCGAGCTGCTGTAAAAACAGCGAGCGGTCGCGCTGGCTGAACGGCGGCGGCCCCTGGGTGATTTCACCCATGCCGCGAAGCTCGGAGAGCAGCTCCCGCGTTGCCAGCGCGGAGCCGATGTTTTCTTCCGTGAAGGGCTTTCCGGACGGGCCGAGAACGCGGGCGCCCTGTGCAAGGCATCGGCCTGCAAGCGGAATGTCGGCCGTAATGACGATAGCATCCTTTCCGGCCCGCCCGGCGATCCAGTCATCAGCAGCATCGAATCCGCCTGTTACGACTTCAAGATGGATGAGTGTATTGTGAGGTACGCGCATCCATGCGTTTGCTACCAGTGTTACCCCAATGCCGTAGCGCTGTGCCACGCGGTATATTTCATTTTTTACCGGGCAGGCATCGGCGTCGACGAAGATATGCATATACTGTTCCGTTTTTAGATTTTTAAATTACGATGTACACACAGATAGAGCATTACCTTCTTTGTTCCGTTTTTCAGGGCAAAACGAAACCCCGTTCGTGGTGAGCCTGTCGAACCATGAACGGGTTGTCTACAGGATACGTTTTCCGTTCGGACGCTTCGACAGGCTCAGCGCCCAGTCGGCGGGCGTCTCGCGCCGGCACAGCCCCGGAAAAAAATATCCAGACATGCGCGCCTTCCCCAGACCGTGATACTTCAAGCGCCGCAGGCACGCCAAGCTCCCGGCATGATTGTATAAAAGCCCCGGCATCATCGCGCCATTCAGCCTCATCGAAATCAACGGCCAGAAACCAGCAGGTATCATCGCTCAGCAGCGGATAGACGCCAATGGTCTGTTTGCCGCTCAGATGATCATAGATGACCTGATCGGTAACGGGCAGCAGCATCCTGTTTTCGCAATCAGCGCACTTTATTTGGGGCTTTCCGCACACTCCCGGCTTCCATTCATTTCCGCAGGCAGGCGAGTAGCCGGATTTCCCTTTTGCCGATTCCCAGCGCAGGGGATAGACATCGGTGCGGCCCCGGAAGAGACTTCGGAAAAGGGCAACCTTTTGGGCGGAATCAAGGTTCGGGGTGCATTCTTGAAAAGCGGGAGGTGATATTGGTTGTGGGGTTGGATAGGTTACAGTCTCTTGCCGCCATTCAATGCCATGTGCATCCAGCAATGACTTAAGCCGCTGGTTTTCATTGAGGAGTTGTTCGAGATTTGGTGCCTTTGTTGTATGAGTATCGTGGTGTTTAGTCACCGCTGCATTCTCGATGATATTTTTTTACAAAAAGCCAGCCACTGAGATTATTATTGCTGCCCGGCTGAAAAAAACCTGGGATTTTACCCGTGCGTCAATAACGTGTCTGTTTTTTTTCATCATTTGCCCGTTTGTTTTTTCTTACTGTCGGTTTTGCCGGGTGGTAGCTGCTTGATCAGTTTGTCGAAGGCATTGCCGATTTGGTCCTGTTTCACCAACCGTGTGTGGCTGAACTTCTCGTATTCGTCCTCTGCCAGCTGCTTTGCTATTTCATGGGAGATAGTGCCCGCATGTGTCAGAATTTCGCGATCGTTGATGTTCAAAAAGGCATCAAGCTTTTTGATCCAGTCGGTCATACGCATGGGGATGCGCCGCATGGCCTGCCCCTCGGCAAAAATAAGATATTGCTCAACCAGATTGTTTAATGCCGCCAGTTCGTTTTCGTTCAAGTAATTTTTGGCGATGGTCACATCCTGCTTGCGCACTTTCGCCCCGCGCCAGTTCGTGAGTCCCATATTGCGTTTATTACTGTCGGCGCGGGAGTGGATGATCTCGGCAGCGGTCAGGCCGGTGATGGCCCAGTGCATCTTGTTCTGTACTGTTTTAAAGAAGTCGAGGCTGATCTCAAGCGTGGGATCATAATCAATGCTGGTTGCGTAAATATCAGTAATCTTTTGATAAAAGCGCCTCTCCGAGGTGCGGATGTCCTGAATGCGGCGGGTGAGCTCTTCAAAATAGTCAAAGGGCTGATCCGGGTTTTTTAGCCGTTCATCATCCAGAGCAAATCCTTTAACAATGTATTCCTTCAACCTTTGGGTGGCCCAGATGCGGAAACGCGTGGCAACATGGCTTTTTACCCGGTAGCCGACCGATATGATCATGTCGAGGTTGTAGAAATCGAGATTGCGCTGAACATTGCGGCTGCCTTCCCGGCGAACTGACAAGAATTTCTTGTGAGTTGCCGCCTCCGGAAGCTCCTTTTCATCGTAAATATTTATAATATGTTGACTTATATTCTGCTGCGTTGTCTGAAACAGCTCAGCCATCAGGGGCTGTGTCAACCAGACGGTTTCATCCTGCAGGCGCACATCCAGCTTTATACGCCCGTCTTCGCTTTGATAGACGACGATTTCACCGCCGGCGGCAGTTTTTTCGTGCTTTTCGTCCTGCTTGTGTTTCATAGCGTGGTTCATCTCTATACCCGACGCTCGGGTGTTGTACATCCTGTGCCTTCCAGGCGAGCTTTTCGATTAAACCGGAGCCCGGTTTTTTATATCATAGTCGCCATCCGGCCAAAAGACTTCCCATGACCTTCAACCGGATGAATAGACATATGTTGCCGGGCCTTTGTTCTTCTCTGCGCCCCTGCGCCTCTGCGCGAGGCATGCATTTCACAATTCTTTTCTCCCGCAGAGGCGCTGAGGCGCGGAGAATGTTCATTGTTCGCCTGTCACTCATTTTTTTACTAATTTATATATTTATGGACGTCCCCTAGTGTACCCCCTAATTTATATATTTATGGACGTCCCCTAGTGTACCCCCTAGTGTACCCCCTAGTGTACCCCCTAGTGTACCCCGCAGGAAACCGAAAACACTGAAGATTGTGCTTTTGCCGGTGCCGTTTGCGCCAACGAAGACGCAAAAACTCGGTATATCCCGCAATTCAGCGTCTTGAAAAGCTTTGAAATTTTTCAACCGGATTGATTGTATTTTCATAATCCACCTCGTTTATTATCAAAGTAACTCTTCAATCATGCTATTTCCGGGCGTTTTCGTCAATCTTAAAGCGTCCAGATATCTCTAATGTAATTTTGCAATCAGTGTTTGCATGGTTTCAATCACATGAAAAGCCCACAATTCCCCCCGGAAGGCTTTGGCAAGAAGGGCTCTTGGAAACATTGCATTTCGTTATCCGCTTTTAATTGTAACGGTGTAAATTTTCTCCTTCTTCTGTCGTATTTCGCAATGTGGCCACCCGCTGTGGCCACATTGAAGCATTTTTCGCCTGTCCCCTTCCGCCTCTATTTAAAAAAATTCTGGTCCGACCCCGACCCTCCGCTCTAAAACTAGAACCGTTGTCCCCTATACGCATTTTTGGTTGACATGGGCACGCAAAAAGTAATACCATCCAAAGTAATACTTCATGTGTTGTAAGGAGAACGCCATATGCGTGTTACCGTTAAAGGTCAGGTCACCATTCCCCGCTCCATTCGAGAAAAGCTCGGCATCATGCCGAATAGTGAGGTTGATTTCAAGGAAGAAAACAACCATGTATATATTGTGAAAAAAACGGGGCGGAGCCTCAAGCGGGATAATAAGTTTCGCCGGTTCAGGGGCGCTGCTACCATTAAGATGACCACCGATGAGATTATGGCTCTGACACGGGGATAACCATGGGGGGATTTCTCGTTGATTCGTCTGTTATTCTGGATGTTTTTCAAAACGATCCTTTTTGGGCAGAGCGGTCTGAAGCGCTGCTTGCTGCCTGCTCGATCCGTCAGCAGCTTTTTATTAATCCGGTTGTTTACGCTGAGGTGTCTATCGGCTTTGTGCGGATTGAGGAGCTTGAAGAAGCGCTTGCCGGATGCGACTTGCGGATACTGCCTATACCCAAGGAAGCCCTGTTCCTTGCCGGCAAAGCCTTTTTAAAATACAGGCGACGCAAGGGTAGCAAGGCATCACCCCTGCCCGACTTTTTCATCGGAGCCCACGCAGCAGTGGAAAACCTGCAGCTTCTTACCAGAGATGTTACACGGATAAAAACATATTTTCCAACGGTTAAAATAATATCGCCGTAGCAGGACGCACAAAGAGAAACCTCTTTTCATATTTCAGCTGACTTCTTTTTCCGGGTTCGGCCCCTCGGCAAGGCACTTACTTTTCGGCACAAGGCAGTGGTGCGCCTTGAAAAAACTGAAACTCTATCTCTTTGCCTGTTTTTAAATGATTTTGAAACCATTACAGATACTTACCTTGGCCCGACCCTCATTGGCCCTCTGCTATTAGTCAATAGTGTAGGTTTGACCCTCCACCCTCTCCAAGCCCTTCCATACCGCTCACCGGCTTCCGCAATTCCCGCAAAAAATTATTTACTTATTTAAGGGCGTCCCTCACACTATATTATACAAAATGATTTACTGTAATTTGCGGAAAAAACTTTACGCTAACCTGGGAACAATTATCCAACTGTGTTGTTTGAGTAACGCAATTATTTTTGCATATTCTTAAACACCTGCCGCGCCGACAATCTCCATCAGCCTGCCAAAGCTGTCAACCACATCATATTTCACGTTTTCAGGTTTCAACTTTCGATTAATCTCATCAAAGAATTTCCGGGCGCATGAAATTTTTGCATTTTCCAGCTCTCTAAGCTCAAGGCTTTCCAGAGAGCCTTTAGTCTCGGCGACAAAATAAATATGTTTAACAGAGCCTTCCTTGAAGGATATCGCCCAATCCGGGTTGTAGTCACCGACCGGCGTCGGGATCAGGAACCCACGCGGTAGTTTTGCATACACAACCACCTCGGCGCTGGTATCCAGCTCTTCCACAAACTTACGCTCAACCCCTGAGTCGGTAATAACGTAATCATAGATATGGTTTTTCATTTTCGCACCGGCCCTGCTGAAGTCCTGCCTGTTCTGGCCAGCAGTAAAAATGTCAATATCGTGGGTTTCAGCGATACTGTCGTAGCTCAGTCGCTCTATAATGATTGTGGCCTTCTGCTCGTTAATCAGGCGGGATGCCTCAGTCAGAAAACTTTCGGGGTTCTGTTTAAACTGCTTAAATGTATCTGGGTGGATGCCGCCAAGAATTTCAGCAATTGTTTTCCGGGTCAACTGTGTGTTTTCCGACAGCTTACCCAGCAGGTCATATTTCACCATTGAATGTATTGAGGCCTTGTATTCTTCCGTAGCTGTTTCCTCAATTTTAAACCCCTCACCGCCTTTCAACTGCTCATAGGTCGCCTGATCAACCTGCTCACCGCCCTGGATGATGTATTGCAGCGGAGTCACATTCAATGTGTCCAAAGCACGAATGCTGTAGCGGATAAGCTCCTCAGAATCGAAATCAACACGGTAAACCGCCTTCTGGTTGATACGGTTCCAGAGCTCCTGAAATTCTTTCTTTTGAAAATTGTCGTTCAGCGGATTAATTTTCGGCTTGCGGTCATCATCCACGCCCGGCAGCTGGGATTCACTGAATACGCTGTCGATCAGTTTAAATATCTGATCAGCATGCGGGGCCAGTTCTGCGGGAAGGGCTGCCAGAGTTCCGCTGGCTTTTGCTTCGTGATAAGCCTCGGCAACCTGATCGGCATCATCGGTATAATCGTTTTTAAGCAAATACTTGTAAATCTGCTTAGCCATGGCTGGGGTAATTTCCACCGTCCCGGTTTCCGTAGTGATAACCTTCCCGGAAAAATATGCCTCATCAGCCTTGCGGGGCCGAGCAGAAAGAGAATCGCTGATTTCCCGCTGCAGATTACCGACAAATTCCCTGTAGCTCTCACTGGCAACAACGGTCAGGATATTCACATCATGGACCGTTGCCGGATTATCCATGCGGTCACCGTGCTGATTAACGGACAGCCTTAGGCCCCGGCCCACCTCCTGACGGCGTGAAATGGTATTATCGCTGTGCTTGAGCATGCACATGACAAAAACATTGGGGTTGTCCCAACCTTCACGCAGGGCTGAATGCGAAAAAATAAACCGAACCGGCTCTTCAAAGGACAGCAGCCGTTCTTTATCCTTCAAAATCAAATCATACGCATCAACGTCATCCGATAGCCCGGCATCTTCCCCACGGGTTCTAAAGCTCGGATCAGTCAGCTTATTGGTCCGCTTATCAATGGAGAAATAGCCATTATGCGTGCGGGCGACCTGTATGGTTTCCAGATGCTTACGGTAGGCATGATTATCAAAGGGCAGCTCGCTCAGATATTCATTTTTAAGCGTTTCGTATTCATCCTCAAAAATGCGCGCATATTCTCCCTTTTCATCTGCTTGACTGTAATCGCGATACTTTGCGACCTCATCGATAAAGAAAAGCGACAGCACCTTGATACCCTGAGCGAACAGGTTCTGCTCTTTGTCTAAGTGGGCCTTGATCGCCTCCCTGATCTGAATACGCCGCATGGCCATTTCAGTAATGTCTTCAGTCACATCCCCGGCGCTCAGTACATTCCCATTAGTAAACTCAACCGTATCTGTATTGGCGTCGATCTGGGAGATGACAAAACCGCGATATTGATCCAGCTCGTTTGATTCAGCGAACAGGTCTCTGCCTTTTTCAAGCCGCTTTACGATTCGTTTAATACCATTACCCTGTTTTACCTCCATCTCGATCCGCGCAACAGGTGCCTTTTTGGAAATCTCGATGGACTCCAGATAGAGATATGCGTTAGTGCCTGCCAGTCCCTTCACGGCAATGCCCCGCACAGCAATTTTTTTCACCAGCTTCTGGTTATAAGCATCAAGGGCATCGAGACGATGGACCCTGTTATGCGTTGTACGGTGGGTGGCAGAGTAGCGCAGGATC
The DNA here is from genome assembly GCA_016875025.1 of Deltaproteobacteria bacterium. Taxonomy (GTDB): domain Bacteria; phylum Desulfobacterota; class WTBG01; order CAIYCZ01; family CAIRTM01; genus CAIRTM01. The sequence goes on along the minus strand of VGSH01000011.1, from coordinate 36,119 downwards.
ATCAGCGGCCTGAATTTGGTAAGCGACTCCATGGTCGCCTGACCTTCCATCTTCTGCGGTTCATCAAGAATCAAAATGGGGCGGTTGCTGCTGATCACATCAATAGGACGGCGTGTCTGAAAATCATCCAGCTCATCATAAATACGCCGGTTGTCAGCTCCACGGGAGGCGAATGCCTGAATATTGATGACCATCACATTAATGCCCGCATCAGATGAAAAGCTCTCCAGATGGTGCAGCTGGCGGGAGTTATAGGCGAAGAAGCGAACCTTTTTGCCATAGCTTTCAGTGAAATGCTCGGCGGTGATCTCAAGCGATTTGAGCACACCCTCACGTATTGCGATGCTGGGCACCACCACGATAAACTTGGTCCAGCCATAGCGCTTATTCATCTCAAAAATGGTTTTGATATAGCAGTAGGTTTTACCGGTGCCGGTTTCCATCTCAACATCAAGGTTGACCTTACACCCGGCGCTGGATACCAGCCTGTCGGACAGGGGCAGGTTCTGCCGCCGCTGAACAGCATGTATATTGTTCAACAGTTGGTCATCAATTAATTGAATGTCGGCATTTTTAAACCCGGTGCTGTGCTCCGGCTCATAGGCTAAAGCCTGTTGCTTTGCTTGAAGAGCAACAACTCCCGGATCGATCCGGTACACAATACCAGAGGTATTAACCTGCCCGGCAAAGCAGTCAACCACGGATTCAACCGCGCTGGTCTGAAAGGGCTGGACTTTAAACTTCAGTTTCATGGCCATGTATCCCTTGTTCCTTTGCTGTACGGCTTTCTTAAAAACGCCGTTTTTTCTGCATTTAAGAATGCTAACTACTTGATTTTACTAAATCTATCAAAAAAATCTTTCTTAACATGGGCTTTTTCTTCTGCAAATTTTCAATCACCTGCCTCCAGGCGGCTATTGTGATTGAGCACGAATACCATCGCTACATAATTTTGCGTACAATTTATCAAGAAACGCAATACACAAAATGTATTACTGATATTCTGTAATCCGCAAAGCCTTTTGTGTATCGTAAAAATTATTTTATAATACACAAAAGCCATAGACATGGCCAAGCGATACACAAATCAACTCACAGAATGTCCCTGCCTTCAGCAATATTAAGAAGCGCGGGAAAGCACAGCACAGCCGCCCGTCGTCCTTTGCCGGGCTGCAGTTCTTTCAGGATATTCTCCGCCTTCAGTTGCCTGATAAGCCCCATTGCGGTCGGCTTATGGATGCCGGTTCTCGTAATAAAATCGGTGGTGGCAAAAATCGGACGATCAAAAATGGCATCCAGCAGATGAATGCTATACTGTGAATGCGTAATCGCATGAATCTTATTTTTCATCTCCTCATACAAAGCCTTAATAGAAGACACCCGGAGGCTGTTTTGGGCAGCCTGTGCCGCAACAGCCTCAAGGAAAAAAGCAATCCAGCCGTTCCAGTCGCCTTCCGCTGAAATTGCTTTCAGCCGCTGGTAATAATCTTCGCGATTGCTTTCCAGATATTCAGAGAGGTAAAACATCGGCTGCGACAGCAGCTTTTTCTGATAGATGAACAGAGGAATCAGAATGCGGCCGATACGGCCGTTACCGTCATTGAAGGGGTGCAGCAGCTCGAATTGGGCATGTACCACAGCGGTTTGCAGCAATAATTCTATATCAGTGCCGTTCAGATAATTTTCCCATGCCTGCAGAAAATCAGGCAACTGGAGGGCGTTGGGTGGCACAAACGTGGCCTGCTCGATGGTGCAGCCGTATTTGCCGATCCAGTTCTGATCTTTGCGAAACTGTCCCGGGGTTTTATCCTGACCACGCACACTGTCCATGAGAATGCGGTGAAGTTCACGCAGCAGGCTCAGGCGTATGGGGTAGTCTTTCAGATACTCCCGCGCAGCAAACAGCGCTTTCCGATAGTTGGAAATTTCCTGAATATCCTTATACTTTTCTCCTTCTTTCAGGAGCCCGGCCTCCTGCTCCAGCACCTCATCAACCGTGGCCTGCGTGCCCTCAATTTTAGAGGACAGCACCGCTTCACGTGTAGTCAGCGGCGACAGCATGACTGCCGGGTTGGGAATGCCCTGCAACAGGCCGTCATAACGAGCCAATGCGGCATTAGCCTGCCCCACCAGGGGCAGCAACCGTTGATAATCCAAATTCTGCAATGGCAAACTATCGGGCTGATATGGCTTCATGTGCCACCTCCGGATATGTCCGCAGCTTGCGCGGCCATGTTTTTTGTAATCTGCGGATTCATATCGACTTCACCTCAGTGCCCGGAGACATCTGCTTGAAAATCTGCTCAACGTTGATCTTGACGGCGTCGGAGACAAAACCGTTATCACGAAATACCACCCGAATCGGCTTAAAACGGGCCAGTTCCTTTACCAACTCTTCATTCACCTCATTGTCGAAACAGGCGACCAGCGCGTTTTCATCAACAAAAAATACGGTTTTGTCCTGAATGATTTCTTTTTTGATGGGCAGCGTAAGATCAACGCCCCAGTCCAGAAGCACCTGAAACAGCAGGTCTTCAGGCGTGCGGTCCGGCTTGATATTACCTTCCATCGTGGCCAGCATATCTTGCGAATATTGATCAGGACGATAGTAAACGTCAGCCATATTGGATGAATCGATTTTCAGCACGCGAAAGCCGATGTCAAGGTCGGCTGCTGTAATCGCGTTTTCTTCTTTGATTTTTTTACCTGCCCGTCGGATGCGCTCTTTACTGATTTCGGCGATGGTCTTGTATCCCGTCTTGAATGCCTCGGACTTTTCATCGCAGGGCTCGGGCAGCTGAACCATTATGAATTTTCGGTTTCCACCGTCTTCGGCATTAAGCTGCATAACAGCATGGGCTGTGGTGGCGGAACCGGCAAAAAAGTCGAGGACCAAATCATTATCTTCACTTGCAAACTGGCAAAGTACGGACAGCAACTCAATATTTTTCGGAAAATCAAAAAAACCTCGAATTTCATCACAGCCTTGGGTAGCCAAAATATCTAATAAATTGCTATTTCTGAGAATGCCTTCCGAAGGTTCGATCCAATGTTCAACCCCCATATTTCTCCCGGCGCCGTTATGATTACGACGTATAAACTTTTTAACTTTCCCTGTGCTCTCCCAGTACTGCTCAAGAGTCATTTGCGATGAATATTCTGATTCATAAAGTTTGTAATTTTCGACCGCTTCTAAAGCAGTTTCTTCTTTCCACTTCCATTGACCTTCGTTAGGAGTAAATCCCAAGATATCGTATCTCATTGTAGGCCTGTCAGGGGCATTCCAGAATCCTTTCCAATAACCATTACTTGCACGAGTTTCAGAGGCTTCTTTGAATACTGGATTAAAGTTGTATAATTGTGATTTTGCATAAACCAATACAAACTCAAAACCTACATTTAGCGTTTTTAGTCCTGAGGCCATAAATTGTCGATTCAAATTTTTATCGTGCCTTCTTACAGCAAAGCAGTTTCTATAATTATCCTCACCAAATATTTCATTACAAATATTTTTGACACTCGATTCTTCTTCATCGCCGATCGAGATAAATATTACGCCATCATCCTTGAGAAGATTTCTCGCCAATTTGAGCCTCGGGTAAAGCATCGAAAGCCAGTCCGAGTGAAACCGGCCATTGGCTTCGGTGTTCGCCATCAACCGATTGCCTAACTCATCCTTCTGGTTTGAACGTTTCAAAAATTCGTCTGCGGTCTCAGCAAAATCGTCTTCATAGATGAAATCATTGCCCGTGTTATACGGCGGGTCGATGTAGATCATCTTAACCTTACCGAGATAGGTCTCCTGCAGCAATTTCAGGGCTTCGAGGTTATCGCCCTCAATAAACAGGTTTTTCGTGGTGTCGAAATCAACGCTTTCTTCCCGACAGGGGCGAAGCGTTTTGGCGATGGGTGCATTGGCAGTAAGCAGGGCCTCGCGTTTACCCGGCCAGTTGAGATGGTAACGCTCTTGCGGGCCTTCAACAATGGAGTCGGATAATTCCTGACGCAACTGGTCAAAATCAACAGCCAGCTTCAAGCTGCCGTCTTCTCCTTTAGCCTCGGTAACACAGGTGGGAAACAACTCGCGTATGCGGGCGATGTTTTCCTGGGTAAGGTTCGGAGAGTGCATTTTCATCTTTTCCATGGGGTTCCCTTTTTTTCAAAACGAGATTCTTCGCTACGCTCAGAATGACCAGAGTGTACCATTATGTCATTTCGATGGAGCGGACGCGACTGAGAAATCTTAAAATGCAGGATTTCTCCCTTCGGTCGAAATGACAGATAAAACCCTGTAGGCCGGATTCTTTATTTCGTCAATTCAGCTACCTGTGCTTTAAGGTTTCGCAGCTGTGCATTAATTTCAACCTTGCGGTTAAACTGCTTTTCTTTTTTTATCTGTGCTTCAAGCATGCTCTGTTCGCGCTGACATTTACGAACCTGACGCATCCGCTCAACCAAAGACTCAAATGCTTCACCGGGCCGTTGTGGTTGATCGATGTAGGCATGTAGCATCTGCTCATACAGCGATTTTAAATGCACGGCCACAGGCAGAGGCATGGTCGGCTCGCTATTTTTTTTCCAGCCGGATTCAAAATAGTCTTCAATAACCCACGAGCTGGAGCCGTCTGCTGCTGGGCGCTTATATGCTGCCACTTCTTTCACCCGGTGCCCATACAGTAATCTGAAAAATATAGGGTATGGAATGGCTTTATCTATGGCACTTAAAACATCGGTGCTCAGCTCTGGTTGTTTCAGGTTAATATCAAAAACTTCAATTTCAAAGTAGCCGTCACGCGCTGGCAGGTTGATAGTATCCGGGGCCAGTTTATACTTCCAGACAATTTCGCTGATGTGTGAAACAAATTTTTCTCTGATCGCCCTGCGCGGTTTGGCATTGGCATAAATCTTTGTTTTGGGCAGCACCCGGTTAAACAACGCCTTTTCAGGATAGATAAACACGCTCAGACGGCCTCCCGCACAACCAGAAAGGCGATAAGCTCAAAATCATCCAAGCCGCTGATAGGATTAATCAATGCCGTTGTACCGCCTGATGAAAACAGGCTGTCTACATCCTTTTCCTCCTTCAGATTAATCATGGAGTGAATGGACTGCTCAAGCAGGCGTGAATAGCGCTCCATCTTGCGGCCATCATGCGTCTCGCGATTAAACGGCACATACAGTGAAGGTATCGGCTCTGATTGGTCCTTGCAGGCAGAGCGCACCAGATCGAGAATTTTTTTAACCTGCGTGTGATCAATTACGACCTGACCATTGCTATCGATGTAAATCAGATAATACGGGTGCAGGCGATTCTGCTGATCGATATTTATGCCGTGGTCTGTGTTGCGCAGGACAAAAATAACGCCCGGCTGCAGGCCCCTTTCCTGATCAACGCCAATAACAGCATGCATGCCCCTGGGTGCGCCATCGAGGCTCCCGTTGGTTTTTACATGGGCAACTAAATCCATGCGAAAATCATTCAGGCCCAGATCAGTGATGGAAACGCCGGTTTTTACATCTTCCAGATCAATAACCTCTTCTTTGAGACGGCGCAGTTGTTCCTTGCGGAAAGCCAGATCGTTAGCCTCGGAACTGAGCACGTTATCGTCGCCGGTTGCGGTCACATCTGCTATGACCATGCGGCTTTCAACACGGCCTTTCAGGTTGATGTATTCATCGAGTGAAATATCAGGCCAAAAATTTACCAGCTGAATCCGACTGTTTCTGGAGCCGATTCGGTCGATGCGGCCAAAACGCTGGATAATGCGCACCGGGTTCCAGTGAATGTCATAATTGACAAGATAATCGCAATCCTGCAGGTTTTGACCCTCTGAAATACAGTCAGTACCTATCAACACATCAATCTCTGAGGGTTCACCCGGCAGGATCAGTGATTTTTCTTTAGCTATGGGGGAGAACAAGGTAAGAAGCTCTTGGTAGTTGTGATGGCGCTTCAATGTGGACTTGCAGCTGTCGCTGCCGGTGACCTTGGCGCTGTGCAGGCCGAACTGTTCTTTAATATACGGGGCCAGATTATTGTAGAGATAGGCGGCTGTATCAGCAAAGGCTGTGAAAATAAGAATTTTTTTGTTGCCGGGATTGATGGGGTCTTTCTGCTTGGCTGCGATCAGGTTTTTTAAGTGTTGCAGCTTGGCATCATCGGGCGGAGTGATTTTTTGCATTTCAGCATGCAGTTCGCTGATGACCTTCAAATCGTTCCGGAGCTGGCCACCCCATAAATCAAGGTCCATATCCGCAAGGCTGATTTGTATTTTACCGCCTATGCTGAACTCATCATCCTCCGGCACATCCAGAGCATCTTCATCGGCATTCTCAAAAGCCGGTGTAAAATCTTCAAACACACCCGAGATACCGCTATTCTTAAATGCATCAATCATTGCCAGTATCTGCTCATGCTTCTCATGCAGCATGGTCAGAGTGCTTCTAAATGCCTCGACGGAGCTTTCCAGACGCTTGAGCAGATTGACCGTCATCAGGGCCTTGAGGCTTTCTTCACGGTCGCGCTGTTTCAAGCGCGAAAGACCGCCCTTTACCTGCGTATCATACTGGGCTTCATATTTGCTGACCCGGCTTGCCAGAATATATTGAAACGGCGCGTAGATCGCCATACTTAACGCAACAAGCCGGTTGAAAATTTCATTGAAACCGATGATTTCGCACCGGTGCGTAAGCGGGCAGTTGAACGATAGCGGTTTGAGGCGCTCAGGGAAAGGGCCAATATCCTTGGTGTCGTAAAATTTCTGAATATGCTTGCGGGACCGGGCAATCGTGACACTGTCGAGCATTTCAAAAAAATCAAAATCAAGGTGGGTGAGGATTTCCGCCGATGTTCTCTGTGCAGGGGGCAGCTTACTCCAGACATTAAAAACAGCCTGAGCGCGGCGAAATATTTCGTTTACGTCTTTATCGGTATGAAGCTTTTTATCCAGCTGTTCGGTGTCGCCCTCATAGGCAAGCGCCAGTTGATTGCGCAGATCGTTAAAACGGTTATTAACCGGCGTGGCTGAGAGCATCAGAACCTTAGTTTTCACCCCTGCCTTGATAACCTTATTCATTAACTTCTGATAGCGGGTTTCCCGGTCTTTAAAAGCATCGTTGTTGCGGAAATTATGCGATTCATCTATGACCACCAGATCGTAGTTGCCCCAGTTAATGCGGTCAAGGCGTATGCCCAACGAAGAGCCACGGGTGCGCTGCAGGTCGGTATGGCAGAGAACATCGTAATTGAAACGGTCGCTGGCGAAAATATTTGTAACAAGGTTCTGGTTATAATTCTGCCAGTTGTCCGAGAGTTTTTTCGGGCACAGAACCAAAACAGACTTATTGCGAAGTTCGTAATACTTTATAACGGCCAGAGCTGTGAAGGTTTTACCCAGACCAACGCTGTCAGCCAGAATGCAGCCGTTGAACTTTTCCAGCTTATTGATGATACCGATAGCGGCATCCTTCTGGAAATTGAACAGCTTGTGCCAGATGAGGCTATTCTGATAGCCAGTCAGATCATTGGGCATATCATCTTCAGAGATGTCTTCGAGAAACTCCTTGAAGATGTTGAAAAGGATCAGGAAGTACACTGATTCGGGAGAGTTTTCAGTATACGCTGCGGCAATGTGCTCACATACCCGGTCGGTGATATCGCCGACCTTCTCAGCATCATTCCATATCTGGTCAAACAGCTGCAGATAGGTGGTTGTGAGCGCTGCATCATCCATTTTGTTGACAAAATTTGATACCGCATCACCCCGCTGATACCCAAGATCAACCGCTGTAAAACCGCTTAAAGGGACGTAGGCTGATTTTCCCTGCCCGGCTTCAACACATGCAAACTGCTGCATCGGGGCATTTGAAAGATTGGACCTGAAGTGCGCTTTCTGCTTAATCCAGGCTGCACATTCTTTTGCTATGGCGCGCTGTGTAAGCTCGTTTTTCAGACGAATCTCAAATTCTGAACCATACAGGCTGCTTTCCCGTTGGAGTCTGGGGATGTAAAACTCGCGTTTTTCTTTGTTAAGTTTGTCGGTTATCTGATTTTCGATAAACGTGGGGGCGGTAAATAAAAACTGCAGGCAATCAATGTGAGCTAACTCTGTTTTCAGGGCTTCATAAGCATAGATGGAAAAACATGAAGCCGCAATTTTCAGCTTTGCTTCTGGCTGGAGTGTGTTTTTGAGATCATCACCCAGAAGGGTTGATATGTTGTCAATTATTTGCATGCGTAGGCCTGTTGATAACTACGGGCAAGGTTGACGTTGAGGCTGGAGAATGCGCGGATGTAGGCTGTAATGTCAGGCATCAGTACGTATACCGGTCAGTATCCCCTCCGCGGTTTTATGGTTATTAATTTTTTTGCACAATGTAACAAAAGATGGTTTGATGGTAGCGGAAGAGCGAAACTTAGTCAACTAAGGAATGAAAGAAGGAATGAAAGAATTCAGCCGTCGCGCCCCGGCGACTGCGGGCTGTCTGCCTGCACGCTCCCTGCTTCATCCCACATTTCGCGGTAGGCAGTCACATACGAAACCGTCGCGTGCGGATCAATGGCATAGTAATATCGGCAAAGCTTTTTATACAGGCGCAGCATGGCCTCATCGAAGGCAAAATCAAGCATGCCGTCAAGCAGCTGTTCAATGCGCCGGGGATCACGGCACTGTTCGCTCAGCAGCGCATCAACCTCCGGGGCGTAGAGTTGTTCTGCCTGGCGGACAAGCTGCGCGACTTTCGCCGCAAGTTCTTCTATAGACTGTGAAATATCAGGCGTGGGTGTGTTTTGTTTTGTGCGCGGCACACGTATCATCCTCAAAAATTTGATACTCTTAAGCCTTAAACTTCCCCCGCAACCGTTCGGCTGATTTCCGGATTTCGTTCGCACGATTATCGAGCCTGGTTTTATTGATGGCAAGCGTCATGTTTCTCCGTTCAAGGCGCTATTGGAAGGGTATATTTTTTTAAAAATGAGATAAAAACATACCATGCAAAAGAAGAAAAATACACGGATTTCAAGCCGGAATTGAATTCTGTGCGTGTGAAATGCTGCGCTGTTTCAGGATCATATCGGGACTTTTTAGGCGTGCGCCAAGATTTGATTTGACACTCAATGGCGTTGTGGTATCAATCGGAAAAAATATCAACACCATACGGGAGAACCACCCTTGAACTCAATGCTTTCCACAATCGGCCTGTTGATCTGCAGCAATATTTTTATGACATTTGCGTGGTACGCGCACCTGAAGGAGCTCAATAACAAGCCCTGGCTGATTGCCGCCCTGGTGAGCTGGGGCATTGCCCTGTTTGAATATCTGCTGCAGGTGCCGGCCAACCGGATCGGCTATACTGTTGTATCCGTCGCGGAGCTGAAAATCCTGCAGGAGGTCATCACGCTGAGCGTGTTTGTGCCCTTTGCCGTGTTTTATCTGAAAGAACCCCTGAAGCTGGACTATCTGTGGGCCGGGCTGTGCCTGGTGGGGGCGGTGTATTTCATGTTCCGCGGCAGGTTCGCCTGAAGGACTGTTGAAAAAAATCCATCTGCTGCGTTGTTCCGCCATGGCGGGATCACTCCCCGCAGAGACGGTTCAGGACGCAGTACGTTAGGGGCACGGCATGCCGTGCCCCTGGAAATCATGCCTTCGTGCGCCTTGCATCCGGGCGTCTTTGAACAGTCTTTCCTGAAGAGGAGGCAGCGCTTGTCATTGTTCTTTGCCGGTGACCGGTATGAATGCTATAGAATAAGGCAGGCGCATCTAAAAACCGGTAGATATACAGATACAACAGACAAAATTTATTGTTTTTTTGAGGTTTTTATTATGAGCTGGACAGCGAGAGGGGAGTGCAATGGCTGCAAAAGGTGTTTTTTGTCTTGAAGGTCTCTGGCAGGCCGATCTCAGGAAGGCCTCCACGGTCCAGCCGATTCTTGCCTTCCTCAAGCAGAACGCAGGCATTCCCTATATTTATCGCGACTGCGCCACGCAGGAGGAGTTCAAGTTCTATCTGTCAAAATTCCCGCAGGTTCAGTACCGGGACTACCCGATCCTCTATCTGGCCTTCCATGGAGAGCCCGGAAGAATACTGATTTCAGGGAAAACCTCGCTTGACCTTGAAGATATCGGAGCGCTTTTGGGAAACCAGTGCAAGGGCCGTCTTGTTATTATCGGATCATGCAGCGTGCTTGATATCAATAAGCGGATTTTGAAGTCATTTTTAAAGGCCACCGGTGCCTTTGCAGTTTGCGGGTACCGCAACGATGTCGACTGGATGCGCTCAACCGCCTTTGAGTTGCTGCTGCTGACCGAGTTGCAGGAAAATACGTTTGACGGGCGCGGGGTGCGATCAATCGTTGCCAAGTGCGATTCTCTCCGGCGCAGGTTCGCCGATTCCGACAGACACAAAGACATCAGCTTTAGAATAGTTTCGATAGCGGATTGAGAGCCTGACGCCATGGGCATGGATTACGTTGTACAATCGGCCATGACATCGGCGCCCAGGCAGACTTCCGCGTAGATTGAAAGCATTTTTTCTTTTGTCATGCGCTCGAAATCCATCTGGCGGGGCAGAATCGCAAGTCCGGCTACATCGACCGCGCCGGGGCTGATTACGTACTGCGCATCTCCGGTGGCGAAAAAACAGGCCGGCCGGTGGGTTCTGCGCGGCAGGCATACACCCGCAAGCCGACCTCTGCGGCCGAAGATGATCAGGTTGAGGTCAGCCTCGTCGCCGGGATCTGCCGTGCGGTTGAGTCGGGCGCACATGACGCGCAGGCGGCCGAGAAGCTCAGGGGCTGAGGCAGCACGGCACAGGCCGATGCCGCGATTGTCGAGCGTGGTAACGTACCAGGGAGTTTCTTTGCGCAGGGGCTCATCCAGCAGCGCTGACAGCTGGCGCTCAATCGGCAGCATGCCTGCCGGACAGGCCTGGAAATGCAGATGATCCGGGGCTGAAGCACCGCAGCGCGCGCCATTGTAAAAGGCGCTGAACGTGCCATGCTGCTCGTGTACAAAGCTGATCATTGCCGGCAGGGCGGGCTCAAGCAGCTGGGCAGTGTGGCGTATGGTGCTGATGACCATGTGGCCGTTGAATATCGGAAAGGGGTTGTTCAGGATCAGCCAGTCAGAAGCAAAGAGCAGGCCGAGCTGCTCCGGGTACAGATTGGCCGGGCATAAAAAACAGGGGCGCTGTGCAACATCCTTTGCTGCTACCTTCGCCGTGGTGCTGCGGGTTCGCCCCGGGTTGCACTGCAGCTCGACGCTGCTGTCCGTCAGGGGCAGAGTGCGCGTCAACCGTGTGTCGAGCCGGCGATGCGCCGCTGCCAGGTCCGGCCAGGTCGCGTGCTGCTGGCGGATAAAGGCCTGCAGCCGGGCGCGCGCGTCGTTTTCGCCATACTTGAGATACGGCCGTAACTGCTCATCAGAGATTTTTTTGGGCAGTTCCATGCATATTCCGTAATTGTTGCCGTGTGATCAGACCTTGGCGTTCCTGCAGCATGATATACCCTGAAAACATCATGGTTGTCATGCGCAATATGCAGACAGTCGGTACTTTTTATTTGCTTGACCTCATGAGAATAGTATGTAATTATGAACAAAATTGATGCAGTTTGGTGATTAAAAAGACGCTATTAAAATTCCTACTACAGTCAAGTTCGACGAGTGTCCCCGGGAGTTTTGATAAAAGGCGGGCACTTTTTTTTTGCTGGAGGCAATGGTATGAAATCAAAGTCTATCTTAAGTGTACTACTCCTGATGTGCGCCTGTGTGCTTTATGCCTGCGGTTCCAAAGAGGCTGAGGTTAAAGAGACGGCCGCCGCGCCTGAAGCCGCGGCCCTGAAAGACCCTGCCGCCATGGTGGCCAGCGTGAACGGCCAGGCAGTTACCGCCGGCGATGTCGATCAGGAAATGAAGGGGCTTCTTGCCCGGTTCGGCGGTCGCGTGCCGCCTGAGCAGATGCAGGAACTTGAGCCGCGCATGCGCGAGCAGGCCCTTGAGAACCTGATCAGCAAGCGCCTGATCATTCAGGAGGCCGACCGGCAGAACATTCAGCCGGATGATCAGCAGATCGAGGCCGAGCTTGCAACGGTTACCGCTCAGTTCCCTTCGCCGGAAATGTTTCAGGAACAGCTGAACACCATGGGGATCACTGCTGAGCAGCTGCGCGGCGACATCAGTGATCATTTGAAGGTCAAAGGCGTCTATGTCCGCGCAACCGAAGCGCTGCCGCCCGTTACCGAAGAGGATATCAATAAATTTTATAATGAAAACACGGAAACGTTCAAGGTTCCCGAGCAGGTCCGCGCGAGTCATATCCTTTTCAGCGTTGCGCAGGACGCCAGCCCCGAGACGCGAGGCTTAAAGAAGCAGGAGCTTGAAAAGGTGCGCTCTCAGGTTGTTGAAGGCGCTGATTTCGCAGCGCTTGCCAAAGAGCTCTCCGACTGTCCCAGCAAGGAGCAGGGCGGCGATTTGGGGCTTTTCGAGCGCGGCCGCATGGTTAAGGAGTTTGACGATGCGGCGTTCAACCTGGCAGCGGGTGAAATCAGCCCGGTGGTTGAAACGCAGTTCGGCTATCATGTAATCAAGGTTACCGAGCACAATGAACCCCGCGTTGTCGCGTTGGAAGATGTGCATCAGGAAATCAGTCAGCATCTGCAGACCAGCAGGGAAGAGGCAGCGTTCGAATCGTTTTTACAGAATCTGCGGCAAAATGCGCAGATAGAATATGCCAAAAATTAAAACCGCTACTTCAGCACGCTATGTTTATTAAGAGAAGGAAGGATTATGTCGATTGATGTTCGTGTAAACGGAGATATTGAAAAAGCCATCAGGGTTCTGAAGCGTAAAGTGCAGCGCGACGGGCTTCAAAAAGAACTTCGCCGCAGAAGGTTTCATGAGAAGCCCAGCATAAAGAAGAAACGCAAACAGGCGGAAGCGGCTAAACGCAAACGCAAAAAATACTGAGAATCATGCCAACTAAATTATATGTAGGTAATGTATCATACCGTGCAACCGAGGAAGACCTTGTAAAGAAGTTTTCCGAAGCCGGGAAATGCCTTTCCGCAAAGATTGTCCTTGATACGTTCACCGGTCAGTCCAAGGGGTTTGCTTTTGTTGAAATGGCGACTGAAAATGATGCTCGCGAAGCGATCCGGCAGCTGAACCGCACGGCGATATACGGTCGAGGTATCATTGTCAGCGAAGCCCAGCTGCCGCGTGCGCGCTCTGAGGAACGGGGACGGCGCTGAACACATACCTGTATTCAGTTTTACCCGTATAAAAAAATAACACGGCGCTTCTTCCGGGCGCCGCGTGAGTAAACCGCATAAAAAAAGCCGGCCCCGCAGGGCCGGCTTTCGTGTTGCTCAACCGTTCTTCTGCATGAAATTCCGCATGAAGTCAGTCAGGGTCTTAACGCCCTCAACCGGCATTGCGTTGTAGATCGACGCCCGGCATCCGCCCACGGATCGATGGCCCTTCAACCCGCTCAGGCCTTCAGCCTGCGCCTGTTTCAGAAACTGGTTTTCAAGCTCTTCGCTGGGCAGGCGCCATACAACGTTCATTGCCGAGCGGCTGGCCGGATCAACCGGACAGCGGTAATAGCCGCTGCTGTTGTCGATGGCGCTGTAGAGCATGCCGGCCTTCTCATCGCGACGGCGCTCTATTTCGGCCATGCCGCCGATCTTTTTGATCCATTTGAGCGTGAGCTGTGTCATCCATACCACGAAGGTCGGGGGCGTGTTGTAGAGCGAGTTCTCCTTGATGTGCAGATCATAGCGCAGGTAGGCGGGCAGATCCGTGCGGGCCGCGGAGGCCATGTGTTCGCTCATGATCACAAGGGCCATGCCGGCCGGAGCAAGGTTTTTCTGTGCGCCGGCATACGCCATGCCGATTTTCTCCCACGCAAGCGGCCGTGACAAAATGTCAGACGACATGTCGCACACCAGCGGTATGCTGCCGGTATCGGGCATGGTCTGCCACTGTATGCCGCCGATTGTTTCATTGGAGCAGATATGCACGTAGGCTGCATCCGCATTCAGGCTTAGTTCCTGCTGCGACGGGATGCGCGCGTAGCTGCAGCTTTTGCCGTCCCAGGGGACCGTGACCGCACCGACGACCCGCGCGTCCTCGGCGGCTTTTTTTGCCCAGGAGCCGGTCATGATATAGTCGGCGCTCATTCCGGGTTTCAGAAAAGCCATCGGAACCATGCCGAACTGCAGCGTGGCGCCGCCCTGCAGCAGCAGCACATGGTAGCCTTCGGGTACCTGCAGAACCTCGCGCAGAAGCTGGATGGTTTCATTGTGGACCGCGTCATATTGCTTGCCGCGATGGCTCATCTCCACCAGCGACATCCCTGATTTCTGATAGTCAACAAGCTGGCCGGCAACTTCTTCGAGCGCTTCCACCGGCAGGGTTGAGGGGCCGGCGGAAAAGTTATAGATGCGAGACATGTTTGTTCTCCTTGTTATAACTGCCTGTTTGTATGCGATTCAGCCTCGCTGCCGGCAGTCGCATGATCATCTGCGGCAGGCTGAGAGTGAGAAAGTATAATGCAGACGGCTTAAAATTGTCAAATGAAATTGAAATGCGGGTTCGTCCTGGAGAAGCTGCAGCCTATTTTGTGGCACGGCAGCGGTTTTTCTGGTATAAACCGGGGGAACAGTCGGCTCCGGGCAGCCGGGAAGAATCAGGGGAATAAAACGGGAATCAGTGATGACTATCGAAACGCATCAAAAAATTGACCGCAGCCTGAGCGGCACACCACTGGAACTCAGGCCTGACTTCAGCCGCGTTGAGCTGGTAGCCGAGCAGTGCATGGCCGCAGATGCAAGCGGACTGGTGCATGGCGGTTTTGTATTCAGCCTGGCAGATTATGCCGCCATGATCGCGGTCAATCATCCCAATACGGTGCTGGGAAGCGCCGAGGTCCGTTTTTTGAAACCGGTCAGGGTCGGCGAGCGCCTGATTGCCGAGGCTGTCGTAGAGCAGCGCATTGAGAAAAAAATACTGGTGCGCGTCAGCGTGCTGCGCGGCGGCGAAGCGATATTTGACGGTATGTTTACGTGTTTTGCCCCGCAGAAACACGTCCTTGCTTCCGCATAATACTATAGGAGTTATTCAGTATGTTTGAAGTCACTGAGAGCGCCCGGCAGGAGTTGAAAGCCTTTTTTGCCGACAAAGACGTGCAGCCCCTGCGCGTCTTTTTGAAGACCAATACCTGCGGCGGCCCCCGGCTGGTTGTCGGCATGGATGAGCAGCGCGACGGCGATCGGACGTTCGTGGTTGACGGGCTTACCTACGTGGTGGAACATGGCTTTTTCGAACAGATCAAGCCGGTAACGGTTGATTTCTGTAATAATACCTTCACGGTCCGCGCAGCTGTGTCATTCGGCGAGGGCTGTTCCGGATGCGGATCAACCGGGTGCGGCACATAGGCGCGGGGCTCAAACAGCCGATGCTT
Source organism: Deltaproteobacteria bacterium (assembly GCA_016875025.1). Lineage (GTDB taxonomy): Bacteria > Desulfobacterota > WTBG01 > CAIYCZ01 > CAIRTM01 > CAIRTM01. The sequence continues at coordinate 20,660 of VGSH01000011.1, read as the reverse complement.
ATAATCTCTGGGTCAATCCGTATTCCACTTTCCGAGATTTCCTTTGCTTATATGCGCGCCTCCGGGCCCGGAGGCCAGCATGTCAATAAAACATCCTCAGCCGTCCAGCTGCGTTTTCCCATGGTCAGTTCGCCCTCGCTGAGCGCGGATGTCAAGCGCAGGCTTGCTCATCTGGCCGGCAGCCGCCTTACCACTGACGGTGAGCTGATTATTGAGGCGCGCCGTTTCCGCTCACAGGAGGCCAACCGCCGCGACGCGCTCGAACGGCTGAGCTCATTAATCGCACGCGCAGCCCGCCCGCCGCGTGCGCGCCGTCCCACCACCGTGCCGCAGGCCGAGCGCCGCCGCCGGGTGTCATCCAAGCGCATTCGCAGTCAGGTTAAGAAGCTGCGCGGCCGGGCCGGGGATGAGGATGCGTGAAGTGCTGAGCAGGGAGTGCGGAGCCTGGAGCGCGGGAGCGGCTGGCTGCCTCTTGTATACAATGAGTATGCACGGTGCGATGAATTGCGGCTTGCGGCAATCGTATCTCAAACGACGGTTTCAAGCGTCTCCATCGGCAGGTTCTCTATTGTCCTGACACGGTGGAAGCGGCCGCCGCCGATGCGCGCGATTTCGCGGGCGACTTTTTCGCTTTCATCAATGCCGCCCTCATGCGGTGCGATATAGACCACCGATATTTTGATGTGCTCACGGCTTGTGCGGGAGGCTTCCTGCAGGGCGTGCCGCGCGCCCATGGCCCGCTTGGTTTCCATGGTGGTCTCGCGTGAAAACTGCGCTACGCGCTGGTAATAGTCGGCGCCCGCGATATCATCGGACAGGGCAGCGTTGGGTTCGCCGTCGGTAATCAGGATGATATACTTCGGATTTTCCTTTCTGCTTTTCTGCAGCATGCGGCGGGCGGTGGAAATGCCGTTGCCGATATTGGTAAACTGCTTTGAGCGCATATGCATGGTTGCTTCCAGCAGCGATGTGATGGTGTCCGTGAGCGGCACCATCACATCGCCCAGATTGGAAAACGCCACAATGCCGACCCGGTCGCGCTTTTCGATCGCGGCCCGGCAAAGCTCGGCAACTGCCATTTTAGCGTAGCGCAGCTTGCCGCCCTCCCTCATTGAAGCTGAAATATCAACGCACACGGCAATATCGAGCTGATTTGAAGGCTGCTTTTCAAATGCGCGCAGGTCTGTGTGGTTAATGTCTTCAATGCATTTGCCTTTGCGCATGATGCGGCGGATGGTGTGGCGCAGCGAGATGTCGCGAAATACGTCGCCGCGGCGGTAGCGCCTGATTTCAGACTTGTCGGTTTCATGCTCGCGCTTGAAGGCGCGCTGTTGGAGCACACGGCTGTCCCGGCGCCGCACCAGCCCTTCAAGAAGTCCGCTGAGCGCCCGATGGGTCAGGGTAAACCTGAGGCGCCCTTCGGATGAAAGCTTCACATGCCCCTGCTCTTCGAGCTGGTGCAGGATTACCTTCAGGCGCTCATAGTCGACCTTGTCTTTTGAAACAGGAATGCCCTTGTTTTCATCGATCGTATAGTGCACGTAGAGGTCTTCAACCGAACTTGATTCAGCGCGGCCCTGATGCTGAAAATCCATAAGCTCGGCCAGCATCCCGGCCTGCTCCCCGGCTGACAGGGGCAGCTGCATACTCTGCCCTTCGGCGCCGGCAGGCTTCGGCATGCTTTCGGCTCTGGCGAGGGCATCGGCCAGGGCCTCATCTGAGAGGTCGCCCCGGCTGTGCGCGTCTTCGAGAGCGCCCCGGTACTGATCCCGGCCCTCAGAGCTCAGGGTCATGGTCTGTTCCGAGGCTTTTTCAAGCAGACCGCGTTCAGCCATTTGCTGCATCATGTCGGAAAACATTTCTTCGGCGCCCGCTGAATCGCCATCGCCGGGGGGAGCGGCATCCTTGAGTGCCTGCTGCACCATCGGATGGTTCATGACTTCCTGAGCGAATTCAGAATTGTCGAGCGGCAGGGCTTCATCAGGCGCAATCGTGCGCACTCCGGCATCCATCAGGCCCTGCAGGGCCTGATTCAGCTCATCGCGGGTCAGGGCGCGCAGAAGCGTGGGCGCAGCCGTATCCGCTTCGGGTTCGAGTGCGATACCGTAGATATAGCGACTGACGAGGGATTTGAAAACTTCCTCCCAGCCGGGCCCGGGCCCCTGGGCCATGCGCGTGCGGTGCGTGAAGGCAATCGATGCGGCCTGTGCCAGGGTTGACCGGCAGATCGAACCGCGCAGCAGTGCAAATGCCTGCGCGATTTCGTGCGCAGCCAGCGTTGCACGTACGCCGGCGGGGCGCTCAATGCGCGGGTGGCAACGCAGTGCGCGGGCCAGCCCGGCGATACTGCGGTCAGCCTCCTGGAGGCTGACCGTTTCGGACATGCGCTCGAGGATCACCGCGAGCAGCGCCGCATGCGCCGGGCGCGGCATGGGCGCTGATGCAGTTCCGTCAATTCCGGCAGCGGGGGCCGGCGTGAGCCGGGCAAGCGTTCCCGGCGGTTGCGGCTCCGGCGCACAGCAGAGTTCGCTGCGTGCCGCGGCATCCTGGAGAAATGTCGTGACAAGCGAGGGCAGATCAAGGCCGGTTTCAATATGATACAGCACGAGTATCGGTCCGCTCAGGGCTCTGTCTCCAGCAGTTGCGTGCAGCAGTTCACAGACGCGGCTGGCAAGGGCGCATGCGCGGGTGATACAGTTTTCACGCTCGAGTGCCATGTGCTGGCCTGAGGTAAACAGCGCTCCCATCAGTTGTCCGGCCAGCTTCTGCAGGGTTTCAGGCGCACGGGCCGGGCCGGCGTGAGCGGCAAATTCCCGGTAGAGCCCGGTCAGCATCCGGCTGTAGGCATGCTGATGCTCGGATACAACCAGTCGCCGCGGCGTTCCCAGCGGCACAAGCGGCAGCTTGTTCTGGTGGCAGTGCAGCGCAACAGCCGGCAGAAAATTATCCGGACGAAAGAGCGTCTCCGCGACCGGATTGCCGTGGTTGTCGTTGAGCACGCAGCGGCCGGCACTACCCAGGGCGAAATACAGCGAGCAGGCGTACTGCAGGGCTGCGGCTGCTTCGAACGGGCTCGCATCAAGCGCGATAACCGACGGTCTGATTTTTTTCAGCAGCGGGATAAGATAGTGTTGAGCGTTCAGGTCCTGCGGGCAGAACGGCAGCAGGTGGAACGCCCGCGGCCGGACAGCGCGCTCCGGCAGCGCGGGGGCCGCTCCCCGCAGCCAGCCTTCAGCGAGCGTTGTGAGCACGGGTGCGTGCGGCTGCAGGTGGGCCAGCAGGGACCGGTTTTCGGTTTTGAGCGCAGGCGGGATTTTCAGCCGGCGGCGCAGGCGCGCGGCCACATCATCAAGGGCTGCACCGTTGAGCAGGGCCTGCTGCAGGTCTTCAGGTGTCAGGGTGATGAGCCTGTGCATTGCATGATCCGCACGCACTCATAAAAAGTCCGGATGCTGCGTTGCGCTGCATCCTCAGTCATTGCGGCGTACAAAACGTACGCCTCATTCCTTTGGATTTGCGCGCCTTGCCTGCGAACATGTATGAGCGCGTTTGTAAATTAAGTGTCTTGTGATCCTTGCGTTTCCGTCAAAATTTGCGGGCCGCGTCGATTATTTTTTCAACAAGCGCGTCCTGCTTTTCGGAATAGCGCGATTCGCTGCTGACTGCCAGCCGGCCTTCAAGAACGCGCCGGGCAGCGGCTTCAACGTGGGCCGCAGTTACCTGCTTTGCGTTCTTCAGGCGCGCCAGGGACTGGGCCTGCTCGAAAATCGACAAACTGGCTCGCACGCTCGGCAGCCGGTCGAGCTCATCGGGCAGCATGCGCGCTGCGTTCGTAATCGCCACCGATTGGCGCAGGACTGCATCTGAGGCTTTGACGCCCTCAATGCGCCTGCCGTAGCGCTCAAGAATCTCGACCTCCTGTTCAAATGCCGGATATCCGATGCGGATCTGTTCAAAGCGGTCGGACAGTGTTTCGCTGACACGCTCGGCACCCGCGTAGTCTTCGGGGTTTTCGGTAGCCACGACCAGGGTGTCGACCTCGCTGTCGAGATCAAACCCCGCAATGGTCGTTATGCCCTCTTCGAGCACCTGTACCAGCGTATTCTGGGTTCGCTGCGGCACGCGGTTGAGTTCATCGATAAATACGATTTTGCGGTGTGCTTTTTGAATTTTTCCGGGCGTATAGGCGCGCGGATCCTGAATGCCCAGCTTCATTGCCAGCACCGGGTCAAGATCGCCCATCAGGTCTTCGGGCATCATCTCCGGGGAGCCCTGGATGCGGATAAAGCGCTGCGCGCCGGGCACGGTTATTTTTCGTATCTTTTTCTTCCCGACGCAGTCAGGGCAGGCCGGTTTCGCGGGCAGGCAGTTATAGCGGCAGTCGGCGACGGTTTCCATGGGGGGCAGCAGCGCGGCAATAATTTTTGCCACGGTTGTTTTGCCGATGCCCGGAGGACCCTCCAGCAGCAGGTGGCGTCCGGCAACCAGCACGGCCAGAATCGATTCGCGGGTCATCTCATCGCAGTAAAATCCCTCCAAAGGGTCCTGTTTTTTCGCAATCCGGGAAAGAATCGCATCGCGCAATTCCTGGCGCAGCGTTTTTACGGGCATGATACGGTCTCCTGTGCAGTGCGTGACGGTTAAAAGCAGCCAAGCTGGCAGCTGCCGACTTTCAGGTGCAGGACATCAAGAAATCGGCGCATATCCATCATGGCTATCCCGTGCCGCTCGGCAAACTGCTGCGCCTGCGCACAGGCGACCCTGCCGTTAACGGCAAGCGATGTGAGTTCCTGTTCAAGCTCAGCGCCCATCCAGGCCTCGCGCTGTGCAGTCGCAAACATATCCGGCTTTGACATTGTGCTGTCTCCTCTATGATGTATACATGCCATTGCACGGTTGTGAATGATACCATGTGCAAGGCGGTCAGGCAAGGGCGGTGTCGGCGCTTGTCAGCGCTGCCCGGCAAAGAAAAAAGGCCGGCCCCGCAGGGGGGCCGGCCTTGTGCAGCTTTGTTGCTTGAACGGTTTTTTTAGAAGGCCATCGTGAAACCTGCCGTCCAGGTGTAGGCGTTTACGGCATTGCGTCCCCAGAAGTCACGCTGCACGCCGATTCTCAGACGGTGTTTGTCGAGCGGAACGATCGCACCGACAGTAAAGCCCAGCAGGTCGAAATCACTGGCGGAATCAAGCCATTCATGCGCGTAGTTTGCCTCAACAACCGGCTGCAGAAAATCTATGCCGGTATAGCCGAAAGCAACGTTGCTCTCGAGCGTACCGCGCGTATCGGCCATCCTGCGGCCGAATCTGGGTGAATAGGCATCGCGTGTGCGCCCGAAAGGCAGCTGGTAGCCGACATCGGCGTTCATGGTCCAGTCTTCATTAAGGTCCTTGGTCAGCACCAGTTGCTGATTGAATGACCAGAAATTCTGACCGATACGCAGTTTACCCGTGCGCGATGCCTTGGCGATAGGGACTTCAAGGCCGGCCACATAGGCCAGCTTGACTCCGTTTTCATCATCCTGGTAGAAAACGTACTTGGTTTCGATTTCCAGATCCGTGATGCCATTACCGTGCGAATCAGCGAACGGGTATTCCCTGTCCTTGATATCGGCCCAGCCGATGCGGGCGGTGATGTCCATTTTGTCCATCAGGCCGTAGGTAACGGCAAGCATCGCCTGATGGTATCTCATTTTGCTGCGGTCCTGGCTCGTTGTGCCAAAGCTGTTGCTGAAAGCGCCGCTCTGCTTGCCGATCTGATCAATAAGCATATAGCTTAAATCAATTTCAAATTTTCCGGATTCGACAACTGAGGCCGACTCTGTTTTGATTTTCTGGTAGCGGGCTCTGTCATTGGCCTCGCTGACCCCGAGCTGGGCTGTTACGAGGAAAACAGCAATCAGAATAATTTTCAGCATTGTTTTGGCCATATCATTCCCCTTTCACCACGTTAATGTTTGTATGAGCGGTTATGTTGAAAACGTATATGCGCTGTAATAAATAAGAATTCAGCAGGACTGCTGTTTAAAAGTTTATGCTAAAGTATTTAATTTTTATAGGAAATTAATCTAATATTAACTCCAGTTTAGACTATTTAATCGGTCAATGCAAGAGTTTTCTTGATCATTTTTTGCAGTGCGCAGGCGTGTATCATGGCGATATTTAACGATTGATTTTTTGACGCAATCTTTTAGATGTGCGCGCCTTGCCTGCGAATTTTTTACGCATGCATCTTGCATGTGCCCATTGTATGAATTGTTGCGGTGCAATTATTATTGCTATTGCATTGAACCGTGCGGCTCTCGGCAGCGCATGCAGGCTGTGAGCTGCGCAGGTTAGAGCTTTTTCTAAAAAACCATAGCTTCCGAAACACTGTCCGTTCGCCCTGAGCCTGTCGAAGGGCACAACGGATCATATATAAGAACGGCAGACCCGTTCACGGTTCGGCAAGCTCACCACGAACGGGCTTTCTCCTTGAATGGCTGCAGTAAAAAGGAATAAGCTATAGAAGCCCGCCGAGAGCGTGAGAGATTTTTGTTTTATTTGCGGATATTCTATTTTATAATGACCGGCAAAAAACGGCAGCTGCGGATGCAGGCAGGGCTGCCGTTTATTCACCCTTGGGTGTGAGGTTGTCTGAATGGCCGCTGAGCGACGCAGGCGTACCCGGGTGCCGTTGCAGATTTCCGTCACCGTGACTGTCGGCAGCGAAGATGTGCAGGTTCAGACCTGGAATCTGAGCCTGCGGGGGATGGGGTGTACGCCGGACCGCCGCTTTACGCAGGGGTCTGCCTGCCGTGTAACGTGTACCCTCGGGTCCGGGTCTGAATTCGGTATTGACGGCAGCATTGTGCGATGCTCGGAAAAGGAAGCCGCGGTCTTCTTCGACAGCATGGACGAAGAAGCCTTTTATCATCTCAAGCGCCTTGTGCAGTACAACACCACCGATCCCGACAGTATTGACCGGGAGCTGGCCGAACCGTTCTATCAGGCTGTTGAAAAACGTCCACCCTCCGTAGCAGGACTACTGCGAAGGACGGGCCCATCTCTTGCGTTGCGCTCATCATTCGTCACTGCGGCGTACGAAAAGTACGCCTCATTCCTCATAATCTCGCGCGCCTTGCATCTGAACGTTTTTGAACAGCCTGTATAAAGAGACTTTTTCAACAGCCTGCTAGAGCAGGTAACTTTTTTCTGTAACCTGTTTCAGAAGAGAATGTGACGCCGTTCGTGGTGAGCTTGTCGAACCATGAACAAAACTCGGCATCAAAAACGTTGTCCGTTCAGCCCTTCGACAGGCTCAGGGCGAACGGACGGTGTTGTATCGCAGGCTATAGAATTCAGTTAAATGCCATAGCAGGCTGTTTCCTGATATCTCAGCCCTCCCGGGATGGTTTGGATTCAAGCTCCCGCTGTATTCTCTGCACATCAATCCAGGTTTCCTGTTTCAGCTCAGGCCTGAGCAGCAGCAGTTCAGGGGGATGGGTCGGCATTACCGGAACTGCTCCGGCGCGGTAGAATTGTCCCCGCGCGGGATTTGCGCCGGATGCCTGTCCCTGCAGCGCCCGGGCGGCAGCCGGGCCGAGCGCACAGATGATTTCCGGCTGTATGATTTCAATCTGCCGCTGAAGAATAGGCCGGCAGGCTTCAATGGCATCCTCGCCGGGATCATCCGGCTGCGCACGGCATTTGACTACGGTTGTAAGATACACCTGATTTCGCTGCATTTTGATGGCCTCGATGATGCGGGTCAGAAGCTGTCCGCTTTCACCGGCGAAGGGCCGTCCCTGTGCATCAGAGGCGCTGTCGGGCGCTTCGCCGATAAACATAAGCCGGGCTTCGGCGCAGCCTTCACCGAACACAATATGGGTGCGGTTTGAGCACAGCCGGCAGCGCCGGCACTGAGCGTTTTCGCTGTAAAGCGCTGCAAGCCGCTCCTCAGGTGTCAGAGCACAGGCGGTCTGTGGCCGCTGTGCAGCGAGACCGTCGAACCTGAGACCTGTGCGCTGCAGGCAGCGCAGATGCAGCTCAAGGCTTTCAATGCATGCAGGCAGGGAAACGTTCACGGTTCATGGTTCACAGTTGAAGGTTAAAGCGAGCGGCGCCTGGATGGCGCTGCTTCCCGGGCTGCAGAAGCGGCTTTTCTCAGTGCAGCAGTTTTTGTATCCTGTCAAGGATTGCATGCGCCAGTAGATCCTTGGACATGCAGGGCAGATGCTCCGGCTCGCTGCCGGCTGTCAGAATGCAGACCTGATTGGTATCGCTTTCAAAGCCGGCATCCGGTCGGTTGATGTCATTGGCGATAATCATATCGAGATTTTTCTCAGTCAGTTTTTTCTTCGCGTGGGTAATAATATCATCTGTTTCCGCTGCGAACCCGACCAGAACGCGGCTGCCTTTGCGCGCGCCAAGGCCTGCCAGGATGTCGGGGTTGCGCTCAAGTTCAACAGTGAGCGGCCCGGCCTGTTTTTTCTGCTTGCGCGGAAGCTGCACGCGTGGCCGGTAATCGGCAACTGCCGCGGCTTTTATGATCAGGCGGGCCTGTTCATAGTGCTGTTCAACCGCTGCGGCCATTTCGCGCGCGCTGGCTACTGCGATATGCGCGACGCCCCGGGGCGGTTGCAGCGCAACAGGGCCGCTCACCAGCGTTACCTCTGCGCCTCTCCACTGCAGGGCCCTGGCCAGGCAATAGCCCATTTTGCCGGATGACGGATTGCTGAGAAACCGGGCAGGATCAAGAAATTCACGGGTCGGTCCGGCAGTGAGCAGCACCTTGACACCGCTGTAATCCTGCGGGCACAGAAGCGCTGCGGCGCGTTCAAAAATCGCCTCATTATCGGCAAGGCGGCCCGTGCCCTCAGCGCCGCAGGCGAGCTCGCCGCATTCGGGATCAATGATATGAACGCCGCGCCCCTGCAGCGTTCGAATGTTCTCCTGCACGGCGGGGTTGTTCCACATGTTCACATTCATGGCCGGTGCAATCAGCAGCGGGGCCCGGGTTGCCATCACCACGGTTGAGAGCATGTCGTCGGCGATGCCGAGGGCGATTTTGCCGATACAGTTGGCGGTCGCGGGCGCGATGATACACAGGTCGGCGCGTTCGGCCAGGGAGATGTGGCCGATCTCACGCTCATCCCAGAGATTGAAAAGCGAGATCGCCACGGGATTTTTTGTCAGCGTCTGCAGGGTCAGCGGTCCGATAAACTCGCGTGCTGCAGCCGTCATGACGCAGTGCACATCGGCTCCGGCCCTGACCAGCAGGCGCGCCAGTTCGGCGGCTTTGTAGGCCGCGATGCCCCCGGAAACACCCAGTATTACATTTCGTCCTGAAAGTATGTTGTGCATTGCATCAGTCTCCTGCTCAGCAGGTGTTACCGTGTCCCGGGCACCATCACGCTTAGGGTGATCCCGCTATCGTCTTCTGCGCCGGGTGTGATAGTATAGCCCTTCAGGTCCGCCTGCAGGGCTTTCTGCGTGAGCGCTGCGGCGTCAAGGCTGCTGACGATATCAGCCGCACGGATATTCTGGCTGTCGGTCTCTCGCACCGCAATGCGAATGATTTCCGGCAGGGCCGCGCGCAGGAGCTTGAAAAAATCATGCGCCGTCGATTCCGTGAGCGGGCCGGGGAATGCAAAGCGAAAGGAATGCCTGTAGTTGTTTGCGTTCGCGTCAGGCAGCCGGTCAAGGATGTACTCAACAATGCGGGAACATGCTTTTGCAACAGCATCCTGGGCGGCGGCTTCCTGATCGATGTGCGTGCCCAGAGCGTTGGTTGCGCTGTGTAGCCGCATTTCGCGCGTGTGCACGTCAAGCACCTCGGCCTGCAGGTCGCACTGCGCATGCGCAACGGTTGAACCGGCCGGGGATGACGCGGGTTTTACGGCGGCCCGGGCCATCACCACGAATGCGGCACCTGACCGTCGCGCAGCCTCCAGCAGAGCCCCGCGCGCAGGAAATACCTCGCCCTGGCTCGGCGCAAGCTGCTCAAGCGGCAGGGTGCCCGGATCAAGCACTTCGATGCCGCGCTCTCGGAGAAGCTCTGCCATGCGGCCGCCTGCATCAAACGGGACGACCCGCTGCGCCGGGTCAACAGCCCACCAGCAGGCATAGTTGCCGTCAGCCGCGTCCTCAGTCACCATTAGAAGCAGCTGGATTTTCTGCTGTGGCGGCTTGTACAGGCCGATTGTCGCAAGGTCGCTGCGTATCAGCTCATCATTAGCAGCGGCTTCAATCAGAATATGAAGAGCGCCGGCAACGGTAGTTTCGCTGATGATTTTAAACCGCTGCAGATACACATCCGGCTTGTTGAAAAAAAGCGGCTGCAGGGCTGCAGCCGCACCGTTCAGCTTTTCAAGCGGCATCTGGTCGGCCAGGGCCGCCAGCACAACCTTCTTCTGCGCATCGGTCAGGGCGGCTGCGCGGGCTGCGGACATATTGCCGGCGGAAACGGGTGCGATCCCGCGGGCTGTACGGGCCGGGCCGGGGCTGTCCTGCGCACAGGTAGTGGCCGGCAGCATGATCAGCGCAACGAGCGCGGCACTGAGCGCGATATTTAACCTTTTAATATTCCTTGTTATATTCAGCATGGCCTCATGATAGACAAGATTCAGCTGTTATTCAAGGCTTTTTTTATGCAGGGTGCAATCAGGGCTTGATCCTGGGGCAGGTTGATCCACTGGGCCTGCCCGATGCGCCTCAGCCAGGTAAACTGACGCTTGGCCAGGTTCCGGGTATCCCTCTGCATACAGCGCACTGTTTCGTCAAGGCTGCATTCTCCCCGCAGATACATGAGCGCATGGCGGTAACCGATAGCCTGCATGGGTTTGGCATCCGCGGCAATGCCGCGCTCAAGCAGAGCGCGCACCTCTGCGATAAAGCCCTCTTCAAACATCTGCTGCACCCGTTCGTTGATGCGTTCGTAGAGTTCCGCTCTGGCGCGGCTCAGGCACAGCCGCACGGCATTGTAGGGCGCGGGCCGGAACCGGTGCGCGGCATGATGCGCGGACAGGGTCGTGCCGGTACTCATGAATACCTCCAGCGCGCGCACGATGCGCAGCGTGTCGCGGGGGTGAATCCGCACGGCTGATTGCGGATCGCAGGCCTGCAGGCGCGCATAGAGCGCTGCCGGATCCTGCTGCCGCAAAAGGTGCCGGTTGCGGGCGTCGCCGCCCGGAGCCAATGAAAGCCCGTGCAGCAGAACCTGTACATACAGGCCGGTGCCGCCGACCACAAGGGGAATGCGGCCCCGCGCGGTGATGTCGTCAATGGCCGCGCGCCCCAGGCGCAGATAATCCGCGGCGCTGAAATCTTCATCCGGTTCGGCAATGGAAAAGAGATGATGAGGCACCAGGGTTTGCTGCGATGCGTCCGGCTTGGATGTGCCGATATCCATGCCGCGATATACCTGCATTGAGTCGGCATTGATGATTTCCACGGGGAGTACGCCGGCCAGATCCAGTGCGGCGCGGGTTTTGCCGACACCGGTCGGGCCCTGCATAACTACGATTGTAACTTTTTTATCTTCCTGCATGGCAGATTCCCGCTACTTGCAATGGGCCTGTGCGGCATGCGGCAGGGCAGGTTCTCTTTTCCCTTGACGCGCCCGCAGGCTGCATTATATAACGAACCTACACGGAAAAACAAAAAGATATACAGGTCGTAGTCCCATTTCCCCCGGGGGGGTCGCGCAGATGAAACAGATAACCGTTCTGGTGGTTGATGATGATCGCGATGTGCTCAGTACGCTTACCGAAATACTTACCGAGCTGCGGCTCAGCCCCGTATCGGCGGAAAACGGCCGTGAAGCACTTGACATTATCAGGACGCGTAAAATTGATCTGATGATTACCGATCTCATGATGCCGCAGATGAACGGGTTTGAACTCATTCAGAATGCGCGCCGGCTGAACGTGAACATACCCATAGCGGTCATTTCCGGACACGGCGAGGTGCGCAATGTCGTCAGCGCGCTTACCCAGGGAGCCTACAACTTTATTACTAAACCGTTTACGATCAGGGAGATTGAAAACATCGTCAAGCGCGGCCTGCGGCTGCGCGAATTTTCGCTGGGTACGCACCGTCTGCTTGAGGGAGTGCGCAACAGCACGGAAATGACCCTGCCGAACTATCCGCACCTGCTGCCCTCTGTTGCGCTCTATGTCGTGCGGGAATGCCAGTGGCGCGGAATCGAAGATGAAGCCGCCCTGAGCAATATTTCCATCTGCGTTGATGAACTGCTCACGAATGCCCTGCTGCACGGCAATGATCTCGATGAGGGCCGCAGCATTTTTGTCACGCTGGCATTTGATCAGGAAAAAGCCATGATCAGCGTTGAGGACCAGGGCCAGGGGTTTGACCACAGGAAGGTTCTCGGAGAGCTTGTCGATAATGTTGACACGCTTCCGGAGCGGCGCGGCCTTTTCATCGTGCATTATCTGATGGATGAGGTCTTCTTTAACGACACGGGCAACAAGGCGACCATGGTGAAATACCTTGAGCCTGAGGTCAAGCGGGTGCTGCAGTAGAGCATTTCCGGGTGCCTTTTTAAAAAGAAGCTTCAGCCGTTCGTGGCTTGCTTGTCGAACCATGAACGGGGTTGTCCTGTGATACGTGATCCGTTCGGCCCTTCGACAGGCTCAGGGCGAACGGACGGTCTTATATTGAAGGCTTTATCAGGCTGTTGAAAAACGTCCTTCCTCCGTAGCAGGTCTACTGCGGAGGACGGGCCCATCTGCTGCGTTGTGATCATCATTCGTCACTGCGGCGGACGGCAAAGTACGCCTCATTCCTCATGATTTCGCACGCCTTGCATCCGAGCGTTTTTGAACAGCCTGTATAAAAGGACTTTTTCAACACCCTGTTATAGTGTTGAGAAAAATGAACTCGTTTCTGCGTTTGAAAAACGCCCGGCGGGATCAAATGTCGCGGAACAGCGACATGATATCGTCAACATCTTTCTGTTCTTTGATGTCGAGCGTTGTGGTGATTTCAAGCAGCTGCATGCATGTATCGATTCTTTTTTCCACGTCGGCAAGGCGCAACTCCAGCTCCTGAATATCTTCAAGGGAGTTATAGTACATCGAGCAGACCGAGATCAGCGCATTCAGGTTCAGGATAACCTCACGGATTGAAGTATCGCGTGATACCGCTGTGCGGGCTGACAGCAGGGATGTTTTGCGGGCAAGCGGCGTGAACATACTGAATCCCATGGACGCGGTTCCGCCGATCAGGCGGTTGAGCTTGTTGGTGAGTTCAGTAAGCCGGGCGTATTCTGCATTGTCGGGGATATTTACATTGCGCAATGACGCTCCCAGCCGCTTGAGATCTTCGAGCAGCTCCCGGGATTCCTGCAGAAACACCCTGAGTGTTTCATTTTCCATCACTGGTGTCCAGAATAATTATACACAGGCCCTTCGGGCCGGGGCGGGAGCGCTGAGGCCGGCGGACACTCCATGCTATTCCGGCCATGTGGTTTGGACAGGTGTGTTGTTCCATATATAATCCGGAACCGCCGCGCAGCAATGCTCCCTATCTGCATTTTTCGGTTCACATTTTGCAAACATTACATTTTTAAGAGAATATTGCAAGGGGTATCAACGGGGCTGTGCGGAACGGGAAACCTCTATGGGCTGGAAGAACAGGGCGGGGGCGGGGCTGAGTGCTGAGAGGGCGCCGGTGCTAACGGCCGTTTGCAAAGGAGGCGTTTGACTGTCGTGCGAACAGGCGGCCGGTCAGACGGGTAATGTCATCATTGATCAGGTAAAAACAGGGCAGAAACAGCAGATTCAGCGAGCAGGCGAACAGCAGGCCCCAGACAATGGCGATGGCCATGGGCGTCATCAGCACCTCACGGCCGCCCAGACCCAGGGCCAGCGGCAGCAGGCCCAGCACGGTCGTAATCTGGGTCAGCATGATCGGGCGCAGCCGCACGCGGCAGGCCTCCACCACCGCGTCGAAAACCGGCAGCGGGTCGGCCCCGCGGTTGCGGTCATTGATAAAGCTGATCAGCACGATTGAATCATTGACCACAATGCCTGCCAGGGCGGTGACCCCCATAAACGCCATCATGCCCATGGGCGTCTGGGTAAGGACCATGCCGAGCAGAACGCCCAAAAGCGAAAAGGGGATGCTCAGCATGATCATAAAGGGCTGCAGAAAGGATTTGAACATGGTTGCCAGGATCATGTAGATCAGCAGCAGTGCCAGGCCGAACGCGCGCACCAGCGACGCCATGGACCGGCGCGTGTCCTCGACTTCGCCGCCGAATTTCAGCGTGTAGCCCGGATAATCCTGCATAAAGGCCTGCATGCGGCGCGAAATCTCCGCTTGTGCGTTTTGGGGGGTTATCACCTCATTGCTGGTGTTGGCGGTGACATTAATAACGCGGCGCTGGTCAAACCGGCGGATTTTGCCGAATCCGCCGGTGCGGCGCAGTTCGGCGACATTTTTAAGGGGAATGAGGGCGCCGTCGCTGTTTTTCACCTTCAGCTCAAGGATGTCTGAAGAGTTGACCCGGAAGCGCTCGTCGAGCTTGACCACCACGTCGAACTCCTCGTTGCGGGTGCTGAAGGTCGTGGCTATGCCGCCCATGTGGGCATACTGCACGCTGGTGGCGACATCATCGACCGTCAGGCCGTAGATTGCGGCGCGGTCCTCGTCAACGAACACGCGCAATTCGTCCTTGCCGGGACGGTAGTCATCTTCAATATCCGTGAGGCCTGCAATCTGCGCCATCTCGGCCGTGACCTGACGGGCGATCCGGGACAGGACCGCAAAATCATCGCCGGTCACGCGCACCAGCACGTCGCGGCCGATGGGCGGCCCCATGCGCTGCTTGTCAAGTGAATACCAGGAGCCGTGCGGCAGCTTTTTCAGGCGCGCGCCCAGATCGTTGAAAATCTCGGCCCCTGTGCGCTCACGTTCACCGCCATAGGTGAGGCGCAATTCAATTTCAGCGTAATTGCCACCGAATTCCGTGCCGCCCTCCTTGAAACCCAGGGCGGCCATGCGCTTGCCGGTTGCCGATGTCGCGTGCAGAATCTCCCCCGGCGGCATGCCGGCAATCACGTCGAGAGCGTCCTGGGTCGCTTCGTCGGTTTCCTCCAGGGTGAGCCCCTGCGGTGCCGCCATGTTGATGGTGATGGTATCGAAGTCCTGGTTGGGGAACAGGATGAATTCAAGCGTTCCGAAGGCCAGCGTAAAGATCACAACGAATCCCGCCCCGAGACCCAGCGCGGCCCGGTAGCGCCGCCGCATGAGAAAGGTGAGTACCCGGGTGTAGAGCGCGAGCAGGCGGGCAAACCAGTGCTGCGAACCTTCGGCCGTTTTGCTTACCTTGACCGGCCTGGCAATTTCGGCCAGGTGCGATGGCAGCACGAAAAAGGCTTCCCACACCGAAGCCAGCAGGGCAAAGATCACCACCTTGGGAACCGTGCTCATGAATTTGCCGATCGGTCCTTCCATCATGAGCAGGGGCAGGAATGCCGCGACCGTAGTGGCAATGGCCGAGATGACCGGCCAGAAAACCTCCTGCGAGCCGATAAGGGCGGCCTCGCGCACGGGCATGCCGGCCTCGATATAGCGGTATACGTTTTCGCACACAACAATGGCGTCATCCACGAGCATGCCCAGCACGATGATCATGGCAAACAGGGATATCGAGTTGATGGTGATGCCGCTTATCTCCATCAGGGTAAAGGTCGCGCACAGGGCGAACGGGATGCCGATCGCGGTGAGCAGTGCCGCCCGCAGGCCGATGAAAAAATACAGGCTCACCACCACCAGCGTCAGGCCCTGCAGGGCATTGGAATACAGTATGCCCAGCCGGCGGTCAAGGTTCAGGGAGTTGTCATGGGCGGTCAGCAGCTCGGCGCCGTCGGGCAGCTGTGCGCGGTAGCGCTCAACGGTTTCTTTGATAGAGGCGGTGATATCGGCGATCTTGCCGAAATTGTTCTGCCGTACATTGAGCAGAATGGCGCGCCGGCCGTCAATGCGCGCCAGCAGGACGGGGTCCTCGAAGGTGTCCGTGACGCGTGCGATGTCGCGTATATACACGTGCCCGCCCAGGGGGTTCTTGCTGATGGTAATATCCTCGAAATCACGAACCGAAAGGCTTTCGCCGACCGTGCGCACCAGGAATTCGTTGCCCCCCTGTTTTAAAGTGCCGGCGGGAAGGTTGATATTTTTGGCGCGCAGGGCGCGAACCACATCAGGCAGTGAAAGGCCGAAGCTCTCCATGCGCAGCGGGTCAATCTCCACCCAGACTTCGGGTTCCCGGCGGCCGACGACATTGACTTCGTAGACCCCGTATATTTTTTTCAGCTCGTAGGCAAGATCGTCGGCGATTGCAGTGAGCACGCGCTCCATGCCGTCGCCGACCAGGGCGACGACGATCAGGCGGAACGGCGGCGAGACGCGCTTGATCTCCGGCGTTTCAGCGTCCTCGGGCAGGTCGGTTACCTTGTTGACCTCGTTTTGCACCTCCTGGAGCTTGCGCACCATGTCGGAGGTTTCCTGCGTGAAATTGACGTTGATGACCGACATGCCCTCTGAGGAAAAAGATGCAAGCGATTCAACGTCGTCCAGGTCGACCAGTTCTTCTTCAAGCGGCTGCGTGATAAGCTGCTCGATTTCCTCAGGGGAGGCGCCGCGGTAGACGGTTTCGATTTTAATGGTATTGATCTCAACCGCGGACCATTCTTCCTTGGGAAGGTTGATGAATGAGGCGATGCCGGCTATGAGCACGAGTACACTTGTCAGGTTGACAAGCACCGGCTGTTCAATCGAAAATTTCGGTATCCACATGCGCGTTCATTCCTTATGACAGTGACGCAGGCACCTGCTGAAAAAAATTGCGCGGCTACATCGTGTCGGGCAGCACGACCTGCTGGCCCTCTTCAAGGCCGGACCGCACGATAACACGTTCGCCCAGAACTGCGCCGAGCTCGACGGCGCGCATCACAGGCGCGCCGTCGAGCATGATCCGTACGATCGTTTCGCCGTGCACGGACGCGACCGCGCTGTTCGGGATGGTCAGCTGCGGCTCAGGCCGGGCGGATGTGATGCTGACCCGTGCGATCATGCCCGGCAGGATTCGCCGGTCTTTGTTGTCCACCCACACTTCAACCGGAAACGAGCGGGATGTGTCATCGGCCTTGCGGGCGATCGTTTTGACCGTACCTGAAAAGGTTTCGCCGGGCAGGCTGTCGATTGATACGCTGGCCGGGCTTGTGAGGCTTATTTTGGAGATGTCCCGCTCGGCAACATTGATAACGATGGTGACACCTGAGAGGTCGACCAGGGTCAGCAGGCACTGTCCGGGTGTCACAAAATGGCCGGTTTCAACCGCGCGCAGGGCTATGGTGCCGCTGTACGGAGCTGTAATCTTCGTATCGCGGTACTCCTTTTCAGCCGCCCTGAGCTCGGCCCGGGCAAGCTGCAGGTCAGCGCTTGAAACAGCCGCGCCAAGGGTAGCGCTGTCATGATCGGTATCCGACAGTATGCCGTCCTTGAACAGCTTCTCAGCCTTGTTTTTGTCACGGTCGCTTTTGTCAAGCTGCGCCCGGGCCCTTTCAAATTGGGCCTTTTTTTTCTCAAGTGCGATCAGGCGGCTTTCGCTTTCAAGCTCCACGATGACGTCGCCGGTGCGCACCTCATCGCCGATGTCATGGTGCAGGGCCGCAACCCGGCCGGAGATTTCCGCGCTCAGTTCGACCTCCTGCCGTGCGCGAATTACGCCCATGCCACTGATGTGCTCATAAATTTCCTCGCGCAGCACCGGCGCGGTGCGCAGCTCCGGCTGCGACGGGGCGGTTTCGGGCTGCGCCGGTGTGCCGTTGCCGCAGGCAGCGCACAGCAGCAGGAGCAGCAGGCTTGTGCTGCGGTGTATGCAATAGTTCATGGGCTGTGTCCGTTCTTCGGGTACCGCTCTTTATTAATATGCAATTTTTCGAAAAATATCCGTTGCCGTTACGAGCGCGTTTAAGAGCTCCTGCTGGTCGTGCTTGCTGAGTTTTCCCAGGGTGTTTTCGAGCTCGCGCAGGCGCTGCCCGACGAATGCGTACAGTATCTCGCGGCCATGGTCGGTCAGGCGCACACGCACGATGCGGCGGTCGTGCTGGCTGCGCTCGCGCAGAACAATGCCTTTTTTTTCGAGCCGTTTAACGATGACGGTCATATTTGAGAGCGGGAGGTATGCGTTTTTGCTCAGCTCGCTCATGCTGTATTCAGCGTCAAGATCGACGAACGCAGACAGGCCCTTGAGTTCCAGTATGGTCAGGTCCATTTGTTCGTCCATGGCCGGTTTGGTCATGGTGCGGCGGAAGTATTCACTGAAAAAGCACCCGGCGGCCCGCATGTACTCTTCAAGGTTCTGGTAGGCGCTGTATTTTTTTTGAATATGGTTCACCGGAGGCTCGGGAAAAAAAGTTATATATATAACTTACATATATAAATATTATCCGCATGAAGTATTGCAGTCAAGCGAAAAAAACTGTCAGGAAGGCGCGCGGCGGTTCAGGGTGAGGATATGGGGTGGCGGACCCGATCAATGGCCCGGTCAAAGTCAAATTCGGGGTCATCCTGAACGCCGTGGCAGGTGCGGCAGATTTGCTCCACGACGCAGCTCGGGCACTCGGCGCCCAGGCCGACAATAAAGCCGTGGCCTTTGGCCTCCGGCTGCTGTACGTGGCGTTCGCCCGGGCCGTGGCAGGCTTCGCACTGCACGCCCGTGCGGCCCGGCTCCGGGTGGCCGCCTTCGGCGTTAATACCGGTCACAAAGCGATACAGTTTTCCGTTTTCTGCGGCGCTGTCCGGCTGTATAGCGGCATGCGGTGTTGACTGCCAGTGCCGGTACTGTTCAGCATGGCAGGCCCGGCAGGCCGCAGCGCCCACATAGCGGGCCGGGTTGTCAAAGGGACTGTCGCGTCTGCCCGTGCGATGCAGCAGGTCAAGCCGCCCGGCGCGGTCGAGTCCGTCCAGGTCGGGCATGGCAGTGTGGCGCACCTGCATAAAGCGCCGGGGAAAGACAAAGTTGAGGGATTCTTTTTCAGTGTGGCAGGCGACGCACAGCGCTTTCCACTGCGCGGCATTTTTTTTCGCGGTTTTCTGGCCTGTGTAGGCGCTGCAGCTTTGATATCCCGGGCCGTGGCATGATTCGCACTGCACGTTTTCCATATCCCGCGGCCCGCGCCCAAGCTGGTAGCCGCCCGGTTGCCCGTAGCCGGTTACGTGGCAGCCGATGCATTCCGGGTTGTTGGTTTGCGCCTTGCGGTGCAGGGATGCAAAGGCCGAGGCATGGCCGGTGAGCGACCATTGCAGATGCTCTCTTTCATGGCAGATCACGCAGCGCTGCTCTCCGGAGTAGCCGTCCTTGACAAGCAGCGGCGGATTGTCCATGCCGGCAAGCCTGCGCAGCCACATGCGGTAGACGTCTTTGAGACCGTCGCTGAAGCCGATATGCACATACTCGACAGCGCCCTGCATGTTGATGAAAAAAGCTGCGGGCACCGGGCCGGTGAACGTTTCAAACAGGGAAACCAGCTGCCACTCAGGGTCGGCGATTGCCGGAAACACGTAGCCGTTGTCGCGCATGAAGGCAGCGGTGGGCTCAACGCCCATCAGGCTCAGGGCAAGGATCTCGAAGCGGTTTTTCAGTTCCCCGGCATACAGGCTGTTCAGAAAATTCAGCTCATTGACGCAGTTGACGCAGCGCGGTGAAAAAATAACCAGCACCAGCGGTTTTTCCCGGTGCAGCGTCGCAATGGAGATTTTTTTTTCGTTGACTGTTTCGCCCTCGAACGACGGCACAGCGGGCTTGAGGCCGAGCACGGGCTGGTCAGCAGGCATATACGGCATATTGAGCAGAGAGCTCAGGTAGGTCTGCCATTGCTGTTTCAGGTTCATATGTTCAGGAGTGTGCGATGCCAGCCGAAAGCCGATCCGGCGCCCCTGCTCGTTGAGCAGCACAAAGCCGAGCGTGCTGTCGCTGGCCAGCTGCCGCGCCAGGGTGCCGTCCACGTCAATCAGCACGGGAAATGTCAACCCGTGTCCGGCGTTAAACGATCGCACTGCATCGGGGCGTGCGCCATCAAGGGCGATGCCGGCTATATCGAAATTGTACTGGCGCCGCTGCAGATAGAGTTGCTGCATCAGCGCCACCGCATCCCCAACCCTCGCAGCATCAATGCTGTAGAAAAAAAGCAGCAGGCGCCGGCCCTGCCCGGCTGCTGACTTGACCGCAGCATCAAGCGCATCGGCAGCTGTGGCGACTCGGGCTGTTGCAGGCTGTGCGCCTGCAGGTGCTGAAAAACAAATCAGTGAAAAAAATATTCCACACAGCAAAAAAAGTGTCTTCATAGATCCATTAGTCCGCATGCGGCGCATGGCCTGCCTGAGATCAGGCGCATGCTGGTTTTTTCGGGTACGCCCGGCGCTGCTTCGCGGCCAGCACGAGCCCTGCGCAAAAAAGCACGCACAGCCAGGCGAACACATCCCCGATACGCGTGTACACGGTCATCCGGTCCAGCGAGGTTACCTCGGCCGGCAGCGCTGCCTCGGTGAACAGGGCTGTTTGCGCCATGATCTGCCCGGTGGGTGCGATCACCGCGCTGATACCGGTGTTGGCGGCGCGCAGCAGGAAACGCTTGTTTTCAACCGCGCGCAGCA